>JASHPN010000289.1 GCA_030038175.1 Verrucomicrobiia bacterium | reverse complement strand
TTGCGATTCCGACCAACGCACGGCAAGGCGAATCAATTCGGGAGCCGAGTTTAATTTCAGTTTCGTTTTGATGTTGGCGCGATGCACGTCAATGGTCTTCACGCTCAAGTGTAGTTTTTCCGCGATTTCCTTGGTTCCCTGGCCCTGGCCGATAAGCTGGAAAATTTCGAATTCACGGTCCGTTAGTTTTTCTATCGGTGAACCTTCCTCGCCGGAACGGCGGCCGGAAAACATTTCGAGAATATTCGCGGACATTTTTTCACTGACGTAAATTTTCCCGTCGAGCACCTGGCGGATGGCCAGCATCAGTTTTTTACCGCCTTCCTGTTTCATGATGTAACCGCGCCCGCCCGCGCGCAACACACGCTCCGCGTAAAGCGATTCGTCGTGCATGGAAATCACCAGGACCGGCAGGCCGGGTTGCATGGCCTGGAAATCTTTAATCAGTTCGAGCCCGTTTCTGCCTGGCAATGATATGTCCGCCAGCACCAGATCCGGTTTCAACTTGCTGACGGCGTCGAGTGCGCCGCCGGCGTTTTCAGCTTCCCCACAAATGGCCAGGTCTGCCTCCATGCCGATGAGTTGAGCCAGCCCATGCCGCATCATCGGATGGTCGTCCACGATTAAAATGCGCTTTTTATTCTGAGCAGCCGATTTTTTGCTCATAAATTTTTACTGAATACGCACGTGACTGTCGCACCGTTGCCGGCGGAATGTACTTCCAGTGTGGCGCGAATCACGCCTGCCCGGTATTTCATCGTATGTAACCCCATGCCTGAACCTTTCCTGGATTCATTTGAAAAACCGATGCCATCGTCCGTGACAGACAGCGACATTTTATCCCCAGCGGGTTTTAAGGAAACTTTAATATTTTTGGCTTTGCCGTGCTTGATGGCATTATTAATGGCTTCCTGCGCAATGCGGTAAAGATGCGTCGCAGCAACATTGTCACCGATAGAGACTGGCACGGCGCATTCAAATCGGCATTCCACGTGAAATATCTTCTGCACATGCTGGGCCAATTCATCCAGCGCGGACACAAACCCGTTGGTTTCCAGTTCCACCGGGAAAAGCCCCCGCGCCAGCTTCCGTGTATGGCCGATAGCCTCTCGAATATGGTCCGCAATCTCCTCGACTTGCTTCGCCTCGGCCTTGGACTTGGCCTCCAGCTTCTTTTCGAGAACCTGGCACATCAATTCGATGCCGGTCAATTCCTGGCACAAACCGTCGTGCAAATCCTGCCCGATGCGCTGCTGCTCGCGATTGCTGATTTCGGTGATTTCCGTTTCGAGCCGCTTGCGTTCAGTAATATCACGCGCCACCTTTGACGCGCCGATAATTCTTCCCCCCATGTCCCGAATGGGCGAAACGGTCACCGAAATGTCTATCATCCTACCGTCCTTGCGCCGCCGCACCGTTTCGTAATGCTCCACCGATTCGCCGCGCCGGATTTTTTCCAAAATCTCTGGTTCTTCCCCCCTGCGGTCCGAGGGAATGAGAACGGATACATGTTTGCCTATGATTTCCTCCCGTTTATAACCAAAGACCACTTCCGCTCCGCGGTTCCAGCTAGTAATGTAACCCTCGAGGGTCTTACCCACAATCGCGTCATCCGAGGATTCCACCAGTGCCGCGTAATGAGACAAAAATTTTTCCGCTTCCTTGCGTTCAGTAATGTCCCGCACAAAACCCGTGAACATCCGGGCGTCAGCCAGCCGCACCTCGCTTACGGACAAATCCATGGGAAAAACTGAGCCATCTTTGCGGCGACCGACAACTTCGCGCCCGATGCCGATAATTTTCGCATGGCCGGTGCGATGATAATTTTCGAGGTAGCTGTCGTGCTCATGCCGAAAAGGTTCAGGCATGAGCATCTTAATATTATGCCCGATGGTTTCTTTCGCCGTGTAGCCGAAAATTTTTTCCGCAGCTTGATTGAAGGATTCGATGATGCCCCGCTCGTCAATGGTGATGATGCCCTCCACGGCCGTTTCCAGAATGGCGCGGAGCCGCTCGGCGCTGTCGCGCAAAGCGGACCGGGTCTTACGATGTTCAGTTCGTTGCGTAGCGTCGCGCATGGCCTTTTCCTGCAACTCTCTGGCCAATTCAATCAGTTCAGCGCGCGTCAAACGGGAGATGTCGTTCATCGCGGCGATGATAACAAGTCCCAGCGCCGAAACAAAGAGGAACGGGCTTATGGCCTGTTTGGGGGGAGTCTATCACATTAGCGGCCGGGCAGCCCGTTCCTAAATATCATGCCCGCGATAATTGCCCCCGATAATCCGTTGGCGACTGCCCAAGAATGCGTTTAAACACGCGGTTAAAATGCGTCAGCGACTGAAAGCCTACTTCGTAAGCAATTTCACTCACTCGCAAGTTGGGGTTGAGAAGTAGATTCTTAGCGCGTTCGGTGCGCACGCGTGAAAGGTAATCAGTGAAGTTGATGCCAGTGACCTTCCTGAACATTTTGCAAAAGTAAAATTTACTGGTATGGACGGATTTGGCGACTTGATCCAGCGAAAGTTCCTCCGTTTGATGATCGTTAATAAACTGTTTAGCGCGCGTGATGACCGGCGGCTCCGCATTCTGTTCCTGCAGGACAATGCGATTGCTCACCATGGAAAGGTGCTCGGCGAAAATAGACAGGAGTTTGACGACCGATTCATGCTGCCGCGATGACAGAATTTTTGTGTCGAAATACGCTTCGTGCAGTTCTTCTTCATTCAACTGCACACCCCAATCGGCGAGCAATTTAAGGGTGCGGTTAAATTGCGTTTCGGTCGGTTTTTTGCAAAAAATCTGCCCGGTCGTGAGAAAGCCAATCAATTGATCGCCCGTCCGCACGGGAATGGCGATGTCACACAGGCCGGCGGGGCAGGTGACGGTTTGCGGTTCGTTTGAGGCGGTTTCGGATAGCTGCTGCTGCACCTGGAGGCAGGCCGCGCAAGCGCGGCTCCTTTGAGCGAGCATGGCGCAGAATGGGTTCTCAAACCGTTTGTTATGGTGCGGCAGTTGCCAGGAATCTACTGAACGCAAGGCGACGGGCAGTCCTGTGGCTTCGCTAAAGGCGCGTTCGTAATCCTGGTAGATTTTCGAACTAGTCAGGGCTTCAATTAACTGTTTGCTCATAATTTTCTTCTTTCTTTAAACCAAAACTAAATTTGTTTTGGTGAGAGCAAAATACGTGAAGCCCGCGAAACCAACAATTGGGAGCATCCCCGATCGTATTTAATGGGAAACAATTAGGGGAACTAGGGGATTTCCCCTATGGCCTTGCGATACCGCAACGCTCAAGAGAAATTCCGGCGAAGCAGAAGATGCTGAATTAAAATATTGTGAACCAGTGGCTTAAACCGGCGTCATCAATTCGCTGTTTCGCTCAGCCAAACGCCGACGCGTCGCCTGCAAACGCTTGACGACAATACCGCTGACCCGTTTCATCAATTCGTAACCGAGCTCGTTATCAGTTTCGCATTTCTCGCGAAGACGCGTGCCGTAGAAAAAGATAGCTTTGATGGGGGTGACGGCACGTGCGTCAAAATGCCAATAATATGGTGGAAATAACCACGACCAGCCAAGCGCGTTGCCTTCACCAATGGTTTCTATGACGACAGGTTCGTGTTCAGAATCGGTCGGTGATTCCAATTCTACTTTGCCACTCAACAGCAGGTAAAAGCGGTTCGCCAAGCCGCCTTCGTTGAAAATTAACTCTCCTGCCCTGAATTCCACCGTCATCGCGTCTTCGGCAAGCATCTTTATCAGCCCCGGAGACATTCCTTTGAAAAAAGGTTGCGCCTCTAAAGTTCTAATTTCGACTTGCATAGGCATTCTTTCGTTTCGTGAAACTTTTGTGTTTCACTTGCCGCAATATCTCCATTTTCAACGAAATCCGCTCACCGCGTGTTGTTCATTGTTAGACAGATTTTGCGCGGAAATTCCGCAAGGCCGTTCGCGACCCCATTGGTCAGAAAATTGCAGCAGGCAGTCCGCCAACCTCCCGGACACGGCGCGCAATATTCGCCAGTGTTTTAAGCGGCAAATGACCGCTGCCGGGATGCGCCATCGGCCGGGCTGCTGAATAAATTTGGACCAATGATATTTGCGCGCCACCCGCATTCAAATCGCGCAGCCGTTGCACGTATTGCTCAATTTCCTGCTCGGATGGCTCCTGGTCGTTGATCAAGGTAAAAAGGCTTTGAATGACCACCGGGCGCTGGCGTGCGACGAAGAGGATGTTGCCCACAATTTTTTCAAGCGGACAGTCTGAATGATTCACACAATCCATGTAGGCCTGCGTTCCGGCATCCAGTTTGGCCCAGATCTCATCGTGTGGAGTGAATAATTTTAAACCGTCCTGCACATCACGCAGGTCCAGGCCGCTGGCATTCGTAATCAGCACGATTTTGAAGAAGGGGAGCTTCCCTGTTGCGCGAACGTGGGCAACCGCGCGAACGGCGTCCAGAAAATTCGGGCACAGTGTCGGTTCCCCGTCACCGCTCAAGGCCACGTGGCGCAATTGGAGTAAATCGGAGGGCGCATGCTGATAACGCGGAAAATTTTTCAGTTCACCCGAATCAGCGAGCAGGAGTGTCCGCCGCAATTCACCCGCCATCGCATCCACGTCCAAAAACTTTTCACGGGGCTCGGAAAGCCGGTCCACTTCGCAATATTGGCAGTTAAAGTTGCATTGTTTGTCCGGGTTCATGTTGACACCGATGGATAAACCCCCGGCACGCGAAGATACCACAGCATAGACAAAGCGGTTGCCTAGAAACTCGCGCGGATAATTAAAAACGGAGCCGTAACGGTCGTGGGAACGAAAGGGCTTATGCATAGGCGGGGATGCCAATTGAACACTCATATAGCCATGCCAATAAAATTATGCGCCCCTTTAGTTTGGTTTTTTACGGCGTCAGTTTCGATAAAATCCCGTTCATGTTCGCGCACGACGAGCACGGGACATGGCGCCAAATGCACGAGGCTTTCTGCGAGGCTGCCCGCCAGGGCGTGAGCACGCCCCGTGCGTCCATGTGTGGAAATGACCATGAGACCGGCCATCGTTTTTTTGGCCATGTTTACGATTTCAATCGCTTCCGAGCCTTGGGATATATGAATTTGGATCTGGACTTCGCCGGCCACAAATTCCTCTGCCCACGCCTTCAATTTTCGCGCCGTCTCGGCCAGTGCCCCGCCCTTCGCCAGCACATTGAAGTATTCGGAATCGAACGGATCGTCCGCCGCAGTACCGTGCGTCAGGACATGCACCAAAGTAATGCGCGCACTGAACTGCTTTGCGAAATGCACCGCGTATTGCAGCGCTTTTCTGGAGCCATCTGAAAAATCAATCGGCACTAAAATGTTTTTCATAACGTTTTTTCCTTGAGTTGGGTAACAACGGCATGTGGAGAAGGCTCTTGCTGTCTAAAAGGCGGGATGGTGCTGCATTGGAGCCGCTGCATTTTTTCCATCTGTTCCTCGTCATACTTTGCCATTTCTTTTTCAAGCATGAACACGATGAGAAACATTCCAAACGCAATGGCTCCTAGCGGCAGCACCGCCGTCAGGCCAGGGTTGGCATTGGCACTATAACAATCAATAACGGTTCCTCCCGTCAGTCCGGTCACCGCCACCGTCAAAAGAACTTTGGATAAAGCGGTCATAATGATTGTCTCCTGCTATTCAATTTATTTTTCACATTCCCACAATGCTCGAATACGCCCCGCCGCGCTCTCCGCTTTTTGCCGGACTCGCATCTTTTTTTGCAAAGCAGCTTGAATCTTTAGACTTTTAACCGCCTCGTCGGCAACGTTCCGGTAATTTTGTTTCGATGAAAATGACCTCTGTAAAAGTTGTAGGCGTGATGAGCAGTGGCGGCTACGCCCCACGTATGAACACCGCCATTCGTGCGGTTACTCGCCCTCGGCTGAATAACTTTGGAAATCGTATCAGGTTACGAAGGCATTCTGCGCGAGCAGTTTCAACAACTAAATTCCTGCTCTGTCTCAAAAAGTCAGTCCGGGAATCATCGGAGGTGCCGGATAACTCATTATTGTCCTGGTCTGAGCAAGAAACGGCTAGCAATGGGCAATACATGTGAAGCATCGAACCGATGATCGTTGTAAAAAGAACAAGACGATTAAATATCGAAACAACAACAAAATTGATCTATGAAAGAAATTGCATCTGAAACCACCGTCAACGAGGACGATCTAAAACATTTAGGACTCGATAACCTCGGCCATGTCTATTGGAACCTGTCAACGCCGGCGCTTTATGAGGAATCCATTCGCCGTTACGAAGGTTCGTTAAGCCATCTTGGACCGATTGTGATTCGCACCGGCCAATACACCGGCCGCCTTCCGAAGGACAAATTCCTCGTCCGCGAACCGTCGAGCGAGAATAAAATTTGGTGGGGCAAGATCAACCGGCCATTGCCCGCGGAAAAATTTGATGCGCTCAAATATCGCCTGTGTGCCTATCTTCAGGGCAAAGATATTTTTGTTGAAAATTGCTACGCGGGTGCTGATGAAAAATATCGCGTCCCCATTCGCGTAATTAGCGAGCGCGCCAGCGCCGCCCTGTTTGCGCGAACCATGTTCATCCGCGAACTAAACCCGGAAAAGCTGGCGAAACACGTCCCGGAATATACGGTGTTGCACGCGCCTGGTTTCCACGCGGACCCGGAAATTGACGGAACCCATTCGGAAGCCTTCGTGCTGCTGCACTTCGGAAAGAAACTCATCCTCATCGGAGGCACCGGCTACGCCGGTGAAATCAAAAAGTCCATTTTCACCGTGATGAATTATTTGCTGCCTCAGCGAAACGTGATGGCCATGCACTGCTCTGCCAATTATGGTAAAGACGAAAACGACGTGGCCATTTTCTTCGGTCTGTCTGGCACCGGAAAGACAACTCTCTCCGCTGACCCTGAACGGACGCTGATCGGTGATGATGAACATGGATGGAGTGACGACGGCGTTTTCAATTTTGAAGGCGGCTGCTACGCCAAAGTGATCAAGCTTTCTCACGAAAGCGAACCTGAGATTTACGAAACCACACGCCGCTTCGGCACAATTCTGGAAAACGTTACTATGGATATGGGCACACGCCATATCAATCTCGATGACGCATCTCTCACCGAAAATACGCGCGCGGCTTACCCCATCACGCACATCCCCAACATGACACGCGCCGGTAAGGCCGGTCATCCCAGACACATTATCATGTTGACGTGCGATGCTTTTGGAGTGCTCCCGCCCGTTGCACGCTTAACACCCGAACAAGCGATGTATCATTTCCTCGCCGGCTACACCGCTAAAGTCGCGGGCACCGAAGCTGGAATTAAAGAACCGCAGGCCACCTTCAGCCCCTGTTTCGGCGCGCCGTTCATGGCTTTACCGCCAACGGTTTATGCAAAATTACTTGGCGAAAAAATTGCGAAGCATGAGGTGGATGTTTGGCTCGTGAACACCGGCTGGAGTGGCGGCGGCTATGGCCAGGGCCAACGCATCAAACTTGGATTCACGCGGGCGATGGTCAAAGTCGTTCTTTCCGGTTCGCTTAAAAACGTGACAACTACCCCTAATCCCATTTTTGGCATAGCTGTGCCACAATCATGCCCTGGGGTGCCAGGTGAAATTTTGAATCCGCGCAATACCTGGAAGGACAAGGCCGCTTACGACCGCAAAGCACAGGAATTGGCTGGCATGTTCGAAAAGAATTTCGTGGAAAATGCCGGTGATGCCCCTATAGACATCAAAAAAGCCGGACCCAAAGTGCAATATTAAATCGAAAACCCAATGCGCCAGACATGCACAAAGTGCAATTCATTCTACTATATGCACCGTTTGTTTCTTTCGCGTTCGGTACTATCATCATATTGGTCGCGAACAAGGCTCGTTGTCAGACATCAACGCCTTGTCACCGATGAAATAAGCATTTCCACAAGATTTCGCGCATGTTTTGGTCAACCTTGCGTTTTTAATCAACGAAGGCTACGCAAAATGATAAAGGACTGTAGAACCATGCTTATCCGGTTGGTTGACAGAAACTCGATTCATGCCTATACCTTGTGGCCTTTCTTATATGATTGAAGCGACCCCAGAGGATTACGCCACAATTTCTCGACTTTTTGTAGAAGCTGGCTGGGTCGACCGAAGCCTCGTATCCGGAGAATCGTTCGACACCCATTTAACGGAGCTTGGGCAGGCACGACTTTTGCAACTTGAAGCGATACTGCAAGAGCTTGGCCCCCTTTGTGACGGCGAACATTCAGCTTTGGAGGCACTCGCACTTGATTTCGCCAAGCAGCATAAGAAGCGGAAAGGTCTTTGAAGTGGAAAACTATAGGTTGTGGTGTTTTTTTCATTTGTCATTCAACCGGATAAGCATGCTGTAGAACACCTACATTAATGATAATGGATCTGGCAGGGGGTATGGCACTGTTGCTCTTCTTGCCATAGATCCCATTAAGCCCAATCAGCCCGTTTTTTACCTATGTGACATCCTATGGATTAGCTATGTCACGCTACTCGTCTCCTTTCTCTGTTGGGCTGCATGTGCGATTTTTCCTTGTGGAGAGAAAAGCTAAAAACGGCTTGAACGAAGGCTGTAAATTATTTTAGCTTCGCCGCAATCTCTTCGCCTAACTGAATTGCTTCCGCAATTGGCTGTTTCATTTCAAAGCACCGGCCCGTTTCATTGTAGAATGATACGGCGCGCATAAAAAGTTTATTACCCGCGATTTTCGCATAAGCGGCCACAGGACTTTGGCAGCCGCCGCCCATTGCGCGTAAAAAGGCGCGTTCGGCGGTTATGCATTGGAACGTGTTAAAGTGGTTCAAACGTTCACATATTTTTGAAACACGCTCGTCATCTGCGCGAATTTCAATGCCAATGGCCGCCTGTCCAACACACGGCAACATCGTATCCAAATCCAGAACCGTTGCCAGCAAACCATCCGGCACTGTATCACCAGTCAATGTTCCGTTCGGTCGAATTTTAAAATTAAGCCGTGTCAAACCAGCGAGGGCGAGAATGGTTCCGTCCAACTCGGCGCCTTTGGCGACCTTTTGCAGGCGGGTCGAAATATTGCCGCGAATCTCAATGATTTTAAAATCATGCCGGGAGGCGAGCAATTGCAGTTTGCGCCGTTCGCTGCTAGTGGCGATGGTTGCAGAATTAGGAAAGTCCTTCAGGGCCATGCCTGGTTTGAAACCACGAAGCTCGCTTTGGCCAGAAGAACAATCCAGACTGTTTTTCCTGGCATGTCGCTCCAAATCTTCAGCGGAGCGATAAACTAAAACGTCACGGACATCGGCACGTTCGGGCGTGGCGATGAGTGTCAATCCACTCGGCAGATCAGTGGGTAAATCTTTTAGGCTGTGGACAGCCATGTGTGCCTTGCCTTTGACGAGCGCGACTTCGAGTTCCTTCGTGAAAAGGCCCTTGGGCAAACCGCCTTTGGCGAGCGATGATTTTTTAAGTTTATCACCGGTGGTCTTAATAATTCTCAATTCGAAATGCAATTGAGGAAAAAATTCACGACACTGGTCGGCAATGAAGTTAGCCTGTGCCAATGCAAGGGCACTGCCACGCGTGGCAATAATGATAGGGCATTTGGGCATTTGGTGCTTAAGGTTATCAGCGTAGCGCGATCGCTTAACAAATACGAGACAATTGTTCGCCGCCGGAATATCCAGAGCGCGAATTTGATTGAAAATAAATCATCCTTTGTTCTCCATGCTAAATTTGAGGGCCATAACCGCCTACATTCCATAATTATTTTTTCTGCCTCGGCATAAACGCCGCCGGTTCTTGTGGCGATTGATTTTTCTAACTCCTCAAAAACAAGCGCTGAAAATCACCGCCGGGCTGGCTGAACAAGTCGTTGCCTGGCTCAGTCTGGTTCACGTAATCCAGTGTCCGACCTGCTACCTCTTCATGTCATTTTTACGCCGCGAGGGGTTTGTGCGTTGGCGTCAAAAAATCAAGATGCTTTTCAAAAGAGACTCCAAGCTTCTCATGAAGCGCAACCAGCACGATTTTGGCAGCGCTTTCGATGCCGATTTGGCCGGTATTGATGACCATGTCATTGTTCAGAGGCGATCCCACTTCTTTTTTGAAAATCTTTCCGATAAAAGATGCGCGCGTCGCGTCTACTTGCTTTATTTTCACCCGCGCCTCTTCCGGAGACAGATTTTCAAGTTCAGCGATGCGTTTGATCCGCGCCTCAATTGGTGCCACCAAACGCACGCGCAACGCGCATTGCGCTGGCAGCAAATATTGCGCGCCACGGCCCACAATCACGACATTTCCCTGGTGCCCCAGGGCCGTCAGAATCTGTCCCAAATGATGGAGGTATCTTTTGTCGCTTAAATCATCCAGCAAAAGTTCCCGCCATGCCTGCTCCCAATGGGAATGAACACTCTCGTCAACACTCTGCACCAACCGTTGATGCACATGTGCAGCCTTGGCTATTTCATCAACAATCTTTGAATCGAAAACGTTCCAGCCCAATTCTTCTCCAAGCTTTTCCGCCAAAAGAGTGCTTCCACTTCCACATTCCCGCGAAATCAGCACGCAAGGACCAAATCCCACTCCTCCAGGGGTCACGTAACGACCCGGTTGTCGCGGAGTTTCTTCGCTTAGTCGGCTCCTAATTTCCGACATCGCAAGGTGTCTTTCAATCAGTTTTAACACTGGCATCATATGCCATTATCGCTTTCTCAGTTGCCACGCACGCCGCCCATCATCCTTACCGCAAACGAGCCCAATTTTACCGACCTCTCTATGTTAGGCTACCCGCCGTTTTCCCGCCCAACACGGATTGCCCAAAATGAAACCTTTTTTGCCTCTGCTTTGTTTCATGCACGTCTGGATATAGCAAAAGGTAAGAAACCCTGAGCAATACAGGTGTAGTGAGAATTTTTTTTCATCTTAGATTAAATAGCTATGAAGGTTAAGGGTTCAGTTTTATGGATCGTTTACAGCGCCACCTGCGCCCTCTTGGCCATTTTTGGACTCTTGGCGCTGATGCCTATCAAAGAGAGCCAACTTGGTTTTTTGCTGTTTTTCGTCGTTATCACCCTGCTTTGGATAAGCTCTGTTACACTGTTGGTATCTCTTCTTTGCTGGGCCGCGTCTAAGGTTTTTCCATTAAAGAAAATCTAGCGTACCCCATTGTCAACAGATTCTGGGCAATTGTTCGCCGCTGGGCATATCCAGAATGCGCGTAGCGCCAATAGTGCTCTTTAGGGTGACCATCGGCGTGGACGTTTCTGAAACGCTTCCGATCATTATCGAACCAACGCTGACCGGATGTTGGCGCATGATTTTCAACGCTTCTTTCGCATTTTTTGAGGGAACGAACGCGACGAACCTTCCCTCATTTGCCACATGCAGGGGGTCAAGGCCAAGCATTTCGCAGGCAGCATGAATATCTTCACGGACGGGAATGGATTTTTCCTCGACCGAAATTTTTATGCCTGCGGCCTCAGCAATTTCATTTAAGGCGGCCGCTAACCCTCCGCGGGTAAGGTCGCGCAGACAATGGATTTCGATTCCGGCGGCGATGAGTTGCAGAACCGGTTCGTGAATAGGCGCTGAATCACTTTCTATGGCGCTGTCGAATTGCAGCCCCTCGCGTATTGCCATAATCGCCATCCCATGGCGGCCTAAATCCCCGTTGACCAAGACAACGTCTCCGGGTTGGACATTTCGGGGCGCGATAGTCACCGAAGATTCAATGACACCGATACCTGACGTGTTGATGAACAAACCGTTGCCTTCGCTTTTATCTACAACTTTCGTATCGCCGGTGATGATTTGGACGTTGCATCGCCTTGCGGCATCGCGCATTGAAAAAACAATACGTTCCAACGATTTCATCGGTAATCCTTCCTCAATAATAAATCCACAGCTCAAATAGAGAGGACGCGCACCACTCATGGCTAAATCATTAACTGTGCCATAAACGGCCATGGAACCGATGTTCCCGCCGGAAAAGAAGATGGGGTGAACGACATAAGAATCCGTCGTCATCGCGAGTCTACCGGCGGGAACGCAGAATTGGGCGGAATCGTGACGCGTGTCGAGAATGGGATTGCTGAAAGCTTTGCCAAAAACATTCTCAATCAATTGATGCGTCAGCCTTCCTCCTCCGCCATGCGCCATAAGGACGCGCGGGTATTCCGAAACCGGCAGGGGACAAACGGCGTTGAAATCAGGGGCATTCATTTGGCTTGGGCCAATTCCATGATGTTGTGGCGGCGATACCGGTAATAGGCAGCGCATGTGCCTTCACTTGAAACCATGGTCGCGCCGAGGGGATGTTCCGGCGTGCAAAGCGTGCCGAAAGCAGGACATTGGCAAGGCTTTTCCAATCCCTGCAAAATGACGCCGGCGATGCATTCTTTAGGTTCCTGCACCACACGCCCGGCAAGGCCAAATTTCTTCTCAGCATCAAATATCGCATACGCATCACTCAAACAGAGGCCGCTTTCGGGGATTTCGCCTAGGCCACGCCACGAACGGGAAACTATTTTAAAAATTTTGCTCATCCAATATTGAGCGGATAAATTGCCTTCGCGCCGGACGGAGCGGGCATATTGATTTTCCACTTCTGAACGGCCTGATTCCAATTGCCGGACGGTCATCAGAATACCCTGCAGGATGTCGAGCGGTTCAAAACCTGTAACAACAATAGGAACCCGATACTTCTTCGAAATTGGAAAATATTCCTCAAATCCCATGACGGTGCATACGTGGCCCGCGGCGAGGAACGCCTGTACGCGGCAATTTGGCGAGGACATCAACGCCTCGATGGCCGGCGGCACCAGGACATGCGAAATCAACATCGAAAAGTTTTTCAAGCCCTGTTGCGAGGCATGAAAGATCGCCATAGCCGTGGCGGGTGCCGTGGTCTCAAACCCCACCCCGAAGAAAACCACTTCTTTCCCGGGATTTTGGGCCGCGAGTTTTACAGCATCCAATGGCGAGTAGACAATCCGCACATCGCTGCCGCCGGCTTTCATCGAGAGCAAATCAGACGTGCTGCCCGGCACGCGGAGCATATCGCCGAAAGACGCGAAAATAACATTGGGCAAGGCCGCGATTTCGATGGCTTTGTCAATGATTTCGAGCGGGGTCACACAAACGGGGCAACCCGGACCATGAATCAAAGTGATTTGGCCGGGTAACAATTCATCAATGCCAAATTTGACGATGGCGTGGGTCTGGCCGCCGCACACTTCCATGATGGCCCACGGCCTCGTCGTGATGCGATGGATTTCGCACGCCAATTTTCGCGCAAGCTCCACGTTCCGATATTCGTCCAGGAATTTCATGGCCATTCCTCCTTCAATTCGGTCAGGTCGTCCATTTGTTTCAAATAATCAAAAACTTTCTGTGCCTCCTCTTGGTCCAGTTTGCTCAGCGCGAAACCAACATGGACGATGACATAATCACCCACATTGGCTTCAGGCACAAAAGCGAGGCTGGCCTCCTTGAGAATGCCGCCAAAATTGACCCGACCCTTGCGCGTCAGCGGGTCTTCGCCGTGGACGCTTTCGATTTTTCCTGGAATGGCGAGACACATAGGGGTTATACATTGACGATTTGTTGACCTCGAATCGCGGCGACAATCTGGCCCAAGGCAATGCCACCGTCATTGGGCGGCACGCGCCGGTGCCAAAAAGGCATAAACTTTTCCTCGCGCAAGCGCACCACGGCACGTTCGAGTAAATAACGGTTTTGGAAGCAGCCGCCCGAAAGGACGATGCGAGGTTCTCGACAGCGTTTTGCAATTTCCACGATCACTCCGGCCAGCGCGTTGTGAAATTTCGCGGAAATCCGACCAATGGAAACGCCATTCCTGACATCCGAAAGAATGGCTTCAATCATTGGCTGCCAATTAAATTGAATTTCAGGATGTTGTTCGCGGAACGCCAGCGGATACATATCTGAAAGGTTCATTTTGACGAGCGCAAATTCAAGTTCCATGGCGGCCTGGCCTTCAAAATGCGTCGTTTGGCGCAATCCTATGATTGAAGCGACGGCATCAAAGAGACGTCCAATGCTGGAGGTCATTGGGGAACGCAGTCGGCGCTGGAGGATGATTTTGAAAGCGCGCATTTCCAGATCGCTCAATCTTTGAATGACCGGAAGATAGGCCAGTTCAAAGGCGGCGTCGCCGAAAATTTCGTAAAGCAAGCCGATGGCCGCGCGGCTCGGCTCGCGGATGGCCGCATCGCCGCCAAGCAACGGAAAGGGGCGCATCATTGCCACACGGCGGACTTCCGACTTGGCAACGTGGAAAAATTCACCGCCCCAAATAGTGCCGTCGGTCCCAAGGCCTGTGCCGTCCCAGGCAATACCGAGGGTGGGCGGTTCGATTTCATTGTCGGCCATGCAGGACAGGACATGTGCGACGTGATGCTGAACGCGAAGCTGTGGAAGGCCGGCCGCGCCGGCGAATTTGGTCGAGAGATAATCAGGATGCAAATCAGCGGCAATGGTGTTCGGTCTCGTGTCGTAAAGTTTCTGAAAATCGGCAATCACGCGGTGGAAGGTGTGGTTGGCTTTCACAGTTTCCAGGTCACCAATATGCTGGCTGATGAACACCTGGGAACCAACGGCTAGCGCGACGGAGTCTTTTAATTGCGCGCCCACAGCCAGGCAATTTCGAGATTCCAATGCCCGGCTTTTAATCTGAATGGGCAAAGGCGCGTAGCCGCGCGCGCGGCGCAAGATCATTTCACGGCCTGCCACGACGCGCGCGATGGAGTCATCCACGTGCCGGACAATCGTCCGGTTGTGCGCCAAAAATAAATCAGCGATGGGGCCGAGGCATTCAAGCGCCTCCCATTCGTCTATGCAAATTGGCTCATCGCTCAAATTGCCGCTGGTCGCCACGACTGGAAATTTCAATTCAGCCAGCAATAAATGGTGCAGCGGGTTGGACGGGAGCATCACGCCCAGGTTCGGATTTCCCGGCGCGACGGAATCAGCGATTTGAAACCGGGCGTTGTTATTTTTTTCGAGCAACACTACAGGCGCTTCAGGAGAAAGCAGGAGCCGCTCTTCCAGGGATGATATTCCGCAAACCGCCCTGGCGTTTTGCAGAGACGGAAAGAGGAGCGCGAACGGTTTTTCTTCACGATGTTTTCGCATTCGCAGGCGGGCAACGGCGTCGTAGTTGCACGCGTCAACCATCAAATGAAAACCGCCGATGCCTTTCACGGCCACAATTTTTCCGCGGCGAATGGCCTGGGCAGCGACACGCAGCGCGGTTTGGTCGCGCGCGAGGGGCGAATGCGCCGCCAAGGCATTCGCGTTGCTTTCCCGTAATTCCAAACGCGGGCCACAATGCGGACAGGCGTTGGGCTGCGCGTGAAAACGGCGATTGGTCGGGTCATTGTATTCGCGCCAGCATTGGGGACACATTGTGAAATTTTTCATGGAAGTGTTGGCGCGATCGTAAGGAAGTGCCTCAATGATGCTAAAGCGCGGACCGCAATGGGTGCAATTAGTGAAGGGGTACAAGTAACGGCGGTCTGCGGGGTCAAAAATTTCGCGCAGACAGTCCCGGCAGGTGGCCATGTCCGGCAGCACGAGAGCGGTTTTGCTACCGGAGGTTTCGCTTTCGCGGATTTCAAAGCCGCGATAGCCTGCGGCGTCAAGCCAGGAGGCTTCGAGGTCTTGAATGGAACTGCGCGGCGGAGGTTCTGCCTCAAGGCGTTGGAGAAATTTTTCCAGATCAACGCGCGGGCCTTCGGCCTCGATAAATACACCCTGCGGGGAATTGCGGACCCAGCCGGCGAGACGATGTTCGACCGCCAAACGGTGGACGAACGGGCGAAACCCAACGCCCTGGACCGCTCCGCGAACCGCTAGTTTCAATCGCGCCGACGGGACCGTTTTCATGCTGCTCCTAACGCTCGACTTTAAAACCTTCGAGCACCATGTCCGTGGGGTTCACGGAAGTCACTTCCAGGGAACCGCAATGCGGACAGACATCCGGCAAATGATGCCCGTGAAACTGGCGCCCGCACTTGCACAGCAACAGTGGCTCCACTTCATTCAATTTCAATGTGGCATCCTTGATGAGCGGGTGTTCGGCTTTGACAATGTCAAAGCTGAAGCGGACGTGGTCGGCGCTATGGCTGGTGAGCGCGTTAAAGCGAATTTTAATCCATTTTACGCGCTGGGCCTTTTGGTCGGCGGCCTGTTTTTCCACAGTTTCAACAATGGCGCTAACGAGGGCAACTTCGTGCATAGTATGATGGTTTTTGCATCCGGCAATTTTCACCGAACAGGATAAAGTTAAAACTTCCCGCGTTTTTATGCTCAACGATAATTGCCAATCCTTACGCAATTTTTGCCAAGCTTGCCGCGAATTGCTGAATCAATTTTATTGCGATGTTCAGACCTTTTTCCGAGCGGGGAGACAAGCCAAAACCAAAGCTGAAGTCCTCCACCGGAATGGCGAGCGACCATGCTTTGGGATTGCCGCCAAAAACTTCCTTTGACAGCGCGAGCAGTGAGCGTGGGTTGGCGGCGTGCGCAAACATCTGCCCGGCGGGAGCGGCTTCAATCGGACGAAGCTCCGGTCGGCCTGTTGCCGTAACATCCGCGTCCACAAAAATAACGGTGTTGGCTCCGGAAATCGGCTCCGCCAGTTCCGGGACGAGCTGCTGGCGGGCGATGACGTTCACACCTGGCAAATCCATGGCCGCGACCGTTTGAGCCACCTCGACGCCAATGCCATCGTCGCGGCGGAGCGTGTTGCCATAGCCGATGACGAGACACTGTTGCGTAGCAGGCATAGAAATCTTATCCGCGCGTCATTTCCCTGACGACTTTGCCGCCCGGCGCAATGAGCCGGACCTGCAAGGGCATTTGGCCGATGGCGTGGGTCGAACAACTCAAGCATGGGTCATAACAGCGGATGCCATGCTCAATGCGGTTGAGCATTGCCTCAGAAATTTCCGGCCCGTGGACATAATGTTTGGCAATTTGGGCGACTGTGCGGTTCATTGCCAAATTGTTTTGGCCGGTTGCGATGATGAGGTTGACCTTTTTTAAGATACCGTCGCGGTCCACGGTGTAATCATGAAAGAGTGTGCCGCGCGGCGCCTCGCTGGCACCCACGCCGCGCAATTCGTTGATGCCGGCATCGGCCCGCAGATGATCGGAAAGCAATTCATTGTCGTCCATGTAAAGCTCGATGAATTCGACGGCGGCGAGAATTTCAATCAGCCGCGCATAGTGATACAGGAATGAGGACGTGACCGCGCCCCGGCCAAGGCCCTTAAAATGTTTCAGTTCCTCGTCTGCCTGCGGCACTCCCATGCGTTCGCAAATGTTTAGTCGCGCCAGCGGCCCGACGCGATACATGCCATCAGGGACGCCAAGAGGTTTGTAATAAGGTGATTTCAGGTAAGAGTCCTTCTTTACCGACTCGGCAATAACTTCAAAATATTTTTGCGGGTCGAGTTGGTCGGCGATGATATTGCCGTTACTGTCTTTGAAACGCAAATTGCCGCCGTGATGCTCCCAGGAACCGTCCAGGGCAACGAGGCCCATGAACAGGGAGGGGAAATTTCCGAAGACCTGCGTCTCGCGTTGATGGCCCTGGAGAATGGTCTTGAACAAGTTGAGGGCATGTTTCGTCGTCGAATAGGCTTCGGGGAGCCAGCCGCAAATTTTTTCACGGCCTTCAGACTTTAGCGGACTGCGGACGCCACCGGGGACGGCCCAGGAGGGATGAATTTTTTTACCGCCCAGAATTTCGATGACTTCTTGTCCAAACTGGCGGAGGCGAATGCCGGCGCGGGCAACATCGGGATTGGCGGCGGCAAGACCAAACACATTTCGTTGCGCCTGAGGTGTTTCCCAGCCGAGCAGAAAATCAGGGGCGCTCAAATGAAAGAAGCTCAAGGCGTGGCTTTGGATGATTTGCCCGAGATTCATCAGGCGGCGCAATTTGTCCGCCGCAGGCGGGACCTTGACGGCCAGGATGGCGTCGCCTGCTCTGGCCGAAGCGAGCAAATGGCTCACCGGACAAATACCGCAAATGCGCGGCGTGATGCCCGGCATTTCGCCCAGCGGCCGGCCTTCGCAAAACTTTTCAAAGCCGCGAAACTCCACCACATGAAATTCCGCATCGGAAACGTTCCCGGCATCATCCAGAAAAATACTGATTTTGGCATGTCCCTCAATACGGGTGACTGGATCAATTAAAATTCGCTTTGACATAACTCACCCAAATTTGATTTCCGCGCCGGCTAGGTGCAGTTCTTTGCCTTCGAGCAATTGCGTGACAAATGATTTGATTCTGGCCGCCGGGGGCGGGCAGCCGGGCAAATAGTAATCCACATAAACCATTTCATGCACCGGCATAACGCGCTCCAATAACGGAGGCACAATGCCTTTATCCTCCGGCACGCAAGGATTCAATTGGGCGGCCTCCACATAGGCGCGTTGCAGGACATTTTCCCGGTTGCCAAGGCCAAGCTGGTTTCGGATGGCCGTCACGTTTCCAGTCACCGCGCAATCACCAAAGGAAACGACGGTTTTGGTGTATTTGCGGATTTTATGAACCATTTCGACGTGGTCCTCATTGCAGATAGCCCCTTCAATAAGGCACACGTCCACGTCACGCGGATATTCCTTCACGTCCACTACGGGGCTGAAGACAATTTCCACTTTTTGGGCAAGTTCGATGAGGAACTCGTCCAGGTCGAGGAATGACATGTGGCAGCCGGAGCAGCCGCCCAGCCAAACTGTTGCTAATCGGATGCGACCCATAATTTTTTCTCTCTGGCGGTGACAATGAATTCAAGGCGCGAGCGATCGCGTTCCATTTCAGCCACCGTGGAACCCTTGTAGAACAGCGCGCCCGTTGGGCACGATTGGACGCATTTGCCGCAGTTCGTGCAGGAACCGGATTCTCCCCAGGGCATGTTGAGATCGGTAATAATTTTCGCCTTGCTGCCGCGACCAGCAACATTTTTCGTCCCCGCGCCTTCAATATGCCAGCAAACCCGAACGCAACGCGTGCAAAGGATACAGCGGTTGTGGTCCATGCCGAACAGCCGATGAGTGTTGTCCACGCCCCACTTCGGAAAGCAGTAGTCGTAACGGACATGGTCCATGCCCTGCGAATAGGCCAATGTTTGCAATTCACAGTGGCCGTTGGCCACGCAAACAGCGCAGACGTGGTTGCGCTCGGCAAAGAGCAATTCAAGCGTCAGGCGACGATATTTCTGAAGCTGCTCACTGTCGGTCTTGATCTCCATGCCCTCGGAAACTTTAGTGGTGCAGGCGGGAAGAAGCTTGGGCACACCCGTGACCTCGACCAGACAGAGGCGGCATGCGCCCACGTCATAAACGCCATCAAGATGGCATAATGTGGGGATTTTGACGCCAGCTTCTTCCGCCGCCTGCAAAATCGTCGCCCCTTCCTCGGCGCTGATTTGTTTGCCGTTAATGGTTAATGTTTTTGCGGCCATAAAAATTTAATGCATTGCGGCGGTTTGCTTTTTTACTTCGCCATTGCTCGGTGGGCCAAACGGATCCGGCTGGAGTAATTCCTCGTATTCATTTCGGAAAAACCGCAGGGTGCTTAACACAGGATTCGGCGCAGTCTGTCCCAGACCGCAAAGGCTAGTGTGTTTGACCATGTCACAAAGCTCTTCAAGTTTGGCAAGGTCACGTGCCGTGGCCCTGCGGTTCGCAATATTGTTCAGCAAATGATGCATTTGCACGGTGCCGGCGCGACAGGGAACGCACTTGCCGCACGATTCATCCATGCAAAATTCCATAAAGAAACGGGCGATCTCGACCATGTTGGTGGTGTCGTCCATGACGATCATGCCACCTGACCCCATGATGGAGCCAAGTTTGCCTAGCGATTCATAATCCACCGGCGTGTCCAAATATTGCGCGGGGATGCAGCCGCCGGATGGCCCGCCGGTTTGGATGGCTTTAATTTTGCCGCCATCGGGTGCCCCGCCACCCATGTCCTCAACGATGACGCGCAGTGGCGTGCCCATGGGAACTTCAATCAAACCCGTGTTCCTTATTTTTCCCGCGAGGGCAAAAACTTTCGTGCCTTTGCTTTTTTCAGTGCCAATGCCCGCGAACCAGTCCGCGCCGTTGCGATAAATCGGCGGCACGTTGGCAAACGTTTCAACGTTATTGATGAGAGTGGGACTGCCCCACAAGCCGGATTCCGCCGGGAACGGCGGACGGGGACGGGGTGTGCCGCGCTTGCCTTCGACCGATGCCATCAAAGCCGTTTCTTCGCCGCAGACGAACGCGCCCGCGCCAATACGGATATCAACATTAAAATTGAAAGGAGATTCAAAAATTCCTGAGCCGAGCAAACCCAGTTGTTTGGCTTGCTTGATTGCAATTTGTAACCGCGCGATGGCCAGTGGATATTCGGCCCGCACGTAGATAAATCCCTGGTCGGCGCCAACGGCGTAAGCGGCAATGGCCATGCCTTCGAGCACGGCGTGGGGATCGCTTTCCAAAACGCTACGGTCCATGAACGCGCCGGGGTCGCCTTCATCCGCATTGCAGATGACGTATTTTTTTGCGCCGGGGGATTTGGCGACCGTGCCCCATTTAAGCCCGGTGGGAAACCCTGCGCCGCCGCGGCCGCGCAATCCGCTTTTGACCAGGGCCTCGACGGCTTCCCTGGGCGTCATCTCGTGCAATACCTCGTGCAAGGCGTGATAACCATCGGCAGCAATATAACTCTCAATCCGTTCGGGGTTTATAACGCCACTGTTGGCAAGCACAATGGATAGCTGTTTCGTAAAAAAGGAAGAATTGGGGTCCGTCCGGGAAACCTCGGTCTTCCCGTCGCGAAGCGCGGCGATGATGGACGGGGCGTTTTTGGTGGTAACTTTGATGTTAAGGGTGTTTTGCGGGTCGGCGGCAACCAGAGGACCTTCACAGCAAAGCCTCATGCAACCCACGCCCCGCACCTCAACTTCATTTTGCAGGCCAGCTTCGGCAACGGCTTTTTCCAGTTGTTCCCTCACGCCCTTAGCATCCAAGGACATGCAACCGGCAGCCATGCAGCAGCGCAAAACGATTTTTTTGCGCGCGGCCAGTTCCTGTTCTTTAATTTGGATGAGGTTGCTAATCATGTTGCCATCCATTTTTTCAACTGTTCGAGCGCCGTTTCCAGAGTGATGCGCGGCGTGACCGTGCCGTCATAAACTACTGCGGGCGCGATACCGCAGGCGCCGATGCAGCGCGCGGTAAGCAATGAAACTCTGTTGTCCGGAGTCGTTTCGCCGGCTTTTATTTTCAATTTGTCCTCGATGGCGGCGATGACCTTGTCAGAGCCTTTGACGTAACACGCCGTGCCCAGGCAAACCACACAGGTATGCAGGCCCTGCGGCTTGAGTGTGAAGAAATGATAGAACGTGGCGACGCCATAGACGCGGCTGGGCGGCAGTTTCAACTTGTAGGAGATGAACAACAGCAGGTCGTCATCAAGGTAGCCGAAGAGTTCCTGCGCCTTGTGCAAAATTTCAATCAGGGCATCGTGCCGGAATTGAAATTTTTTCATGTGCGCCTCAAGAATTTTGAAGCGCTTGTCCCCGCTGGCGTGTTGCAGAACGCGGGCGGGCGTATTTTCTTTAGGCAACGCCGCTAACATACATTTCCTTTGGCAAATCAGGCGGTAAAGAGCAGATAAATCCCGCAGGCCGCGATGGCGACGCCGGCACAGCGAACCACTTTCATGGAATTCGTTTTTTGAGCAGCCAGTCCGAGGCCGATGCCAAACAAATGCAGCGTTGCCGTGGCCAGCACAAAGCCCAGGCCATAGAGCAAACCGGAAGCCGTTGCAGGCATTTCCGCGCCATGGGCATAACCGTGAAACATCGCAAATAATCCAATCACCAGCACGCTCGCCCACATCGGCAATCGTGCCGCCACGGCAAGAAAAATTCCGAGGACCAGCACGGATGCGGCAATGGCCTGCTCAATGAGCGGAATCTGTCCAAAGCCCGCCATGCCGAGCATTCCCCCAGAGGCCATCACGGAAATGAATGCCAGCGGAACCATCCAGAGGGCGCGACCGCCGCGTTGCGCGGCCCAAAGGCCGACTGCAGTCATCGCCAGCAAATGGTCAAGGCCTGAAAGCGGATGAGCGAACCCGTTGACGAAACCATGCGTATGCCCCGGCAGGCCGGGATGCGCAGAAGCCACCGCCGGAAGGAGTAATACCGCGAGGAAAAGGAGCGGTCCAGGGGTTTTGAAATCACTCAAATGTTTCATATAAGCAGTTTATCTGGCCGGAGCGAATAATCCGCACTTCGCTTGGCAATTGCTTTGCATTTTTTGTTCTTTGTCGATTCTAAACTGAGCGGTTGCTTTTGGGGCAAACGCGGCGGATGCAGGACACGACGAAGCTTCGGGGTGTTGTCCCGCACTCCTGCTGAAGATTCCAAAATTTGAAGTTATTTTTCCTTCCCGATATAATGATTGCCCGCATTGGATTCATCGGAAACAATCCCGGAATCAGAATCATCCTCTGCCAGATTTTCCTCCGGAATCCGCATGGCGTAAAATGAGCGCCAGACAAAAACCAGCGCCACGAATAAAAACGCCCCGGCAATGGACATTTTTGCTGCTTGACTCTGCATCGTTACACCAATCTCCACTGCCAGCAGGCCAAAGAGCGTTGTAAATTTTATTACCGGATTCAGCGCAACGGATGACGTGTCCTTGAAGGGGTCGCCGACCGTGTCGCCCACAACAGTCGCAGCGTGCAGGTCAGTCCCCTTTTTGCGGAGATTCACTTCAACGATTTTTTTGGCATTGTCCCATGCGCCACCGGCATTGGCCATAAACACGGCCTGGAACAATCCAAAAAAAGCGATGCCCACCAGGTAGCCGATGAAAAAGTAGGGATTGAAAAATGCAAGCGCCAGGGCGAAAGAGAAGACAACGACGAAAATATTCCACATGCCACGCTGTGCATAAACCGTGCAGATACGGACCACTTCCTTGCTGTCCTCCGCGGACGCGGTGCGCACGTGGAGGTTCAAATGTTTTTTGATAAATACAACCGCCCGATATGCGCCGGTAACCACCGCCTGCGTGCTCGCGCCGGTAAACCAATAAACTACCGCGCCGCCAATGAGCAGTCCCAGGATGATTTCCGGCTGCACGAGGCTCAAATGGCTGACCACGTCGCCAAACATATTTTGGAGCAAGATGATGATGCCGAAAACCATCGTGGTCGCACCGACGACCGCGGTTCCAATCAGCACCGGTTTGGCCGTGGCTTTAAAGGTGTTACCGCACCCGTCTCCTTTTTCGAGCAGAAGCTTCGCGTGCTCAAAATTCGGCCTAAAGCCAAATTTTTCCACAATATCGTCCTCGACGCCTTCGAGGGATTCAATCTGGCTCAACTCATAGACGGACTGTGCATTATCGGTCACCGGGCCATAGCTATCCACGGCAATGGTCACCGGCCCCATGCCGAGGAAACCGAATGCCACAAGACCGAAGGCAAAGACCGGCGCGGCGAATTTAAATTGATCCGGCAAAAGTGCCGCAATCGGCGAACCGCTAAACGTCGCCAGCACCCACGCGCAAATCATCAAAGCCGCGATGCACAGGCCCATCCAAAAGGCGGAAAAATTTCCCGCCACAAACCCGGCCAGAATGTTCAGCGACGCGCCGCCGTGCTTGGAGCACGTGGTCACTTCCTTGACGTGTTGCGAGTTCATGCTGGTAAAAGCTTTCGTGAATTCCGGGATCAAAGCTCCCGCTGCCGTGCCACAGGAAATAATCGCCGAAATGACCCACCACAGTTTGGGATCCAAACTCGGTTGCTTGCCGAGCAAAAACCAGGTGGCCGCGAAGGTCATCAAAATGGAAATGCCGGAAGTAATCCAAACCAGTTGGGTGAGCGGCGCTTCAAAATCAAAATCCCTTTTGCCATTGAACTGGAGGCGCGTGAAGGCGGCATTCAGAAAATACGAAACCAGCGACGTGACAATCATCAGCGCGCGCATGGTGAACAGCCAGATGATCAGCGTGGCGCAAATTACGGGAGTCGGCGCCAGCGTCAGCGCAAGAAACGCAATTAATGCCACGCCCGTCACACCGTAAGTTTCAAAACCGTCCGCCGTCGGCCCTACGGAATCGCCCGCGTTGTCTCCCGTGCAATCGGCAATGACACCGGGATTTTTCGGGTCGTCCTCAGGCAATTTGAAAATGATTTTCATCAGGTCGGAGCCGATATCAGCAATTTTCGTGAAAATGCCGCCGCAAATGCGGAGCGCGGCTGCGCCGAGTGATTCGCCGATGGCAAACCCGATAAAACAAGGACCTGCTAATGGCCGCGGCAGAAAAACCAGGATGCAAATCATGAAAAATAATTCGATGCAGACCAGCAGTAACCCGACACTCATGCCCGAACGCAACGGAATGGCCAGGGTATCAATTGGTTTCCCGCGCAGGGCGGAAAAGGCGGCGCGAGAGTTGGCAGTGGTATTAATGCGAATTCCAAACCACGAAACCGCGCCCGTGCCGTTGATGCCCACCAGAGATGCCGCAAGAATAATCGCCACGTCGCGCAAACTGTTATGTTCAAGAAGCCGGAAGTAGCAGAAAATGCAACTGGCAATCAATAGCCAGAGAATGACCAGAAATTTGCCCTGCTGCAGCAGATAGGTTTTGCACGTTTCCCAAATCATGGCCGAGACCCGCGCCATGCACTCATGCACCGGCAGCATCCGGGTTTTATGGTATTGCAGGAGGCCAAACACAATACCAATGGAGCATACCGCTAGCCCAAAATACATAAGCCCTGTGCCGCTAATGCCATTCAGGCCGCTGAAGGTCACATTGTCCAGCGACGGAATTTTAATGTCCGCGTCGCTGGCGTGGACGCCGGAGGTTGAACACAAGAGACCAACGAGGACCGAAAAGAATTTTACTTTTTTCATAGGGGTTTGTTTGAATTTTGGCGTTTGTTTTGGCTGGTTTGGTGTTTCTCTTCAATGGCCGCCTGGGCGGCGGCAAGGCGGGCGACCGGGACGCGAAACGGAGAACAACTGACATAAGTCAAACCGGCCTTATGGCAGAACTTCACGGAATCCGGGTCGCCGCCATGCTCGCCGCAAATTCCCAGCTTGATATCGGGACGGGTTTTCCGCCCGAGTTCGACGGCCATTTGAATCAGCTTGCCGATACCGATTTGTTCGATCGTGGCGAAAGGATTTTTTTTCACAATTTCACGTTCCGTATAGGGTGGCAGAAAGCTGCCGGAATCGTCGCGGCTCATGCCAAGGCACATTTGAGTCAAATCGTTGGTGCCGAAGCTGAAGAATTGGGCCGTCCGGGCGATTTCATCCGCCGTCAACGCGCCGCGCGGCACTTCAATCATCGTGCCCACGAGATAATCCAGTTTCACCTTTTTCTCTTTCATCACTTCCTGCGCAACGCGATGGACCACTTCCACCTGCAAATCCAGTTCGCGCTTAAAGCCCACGAGCGGGATCATCACTTCCGGTTTTACCTTGGTGCCTTCCCTTTGGACGGCGGCGGCAGCCTCGAAAATCGCGCGCGCCTGCATTTCGGAGATTTCCGGATAAACGATGCCGAGACGGCAACCACGGAAACCCATCATGGGATTGAACTCATGCAACTCCCTCACGCGATTGCGGATTTTTTCCGTTGGCACGCCCATTTTGGCCGCCAAATCATTTTGGGCAGCCTCCTCATGTGGTAAAAATTCGTGGAGCGGCGGGTCAAGAAAGCGGATCGTCGCGGGCAAACCCTTGAGCGCGCGGAAAATGCCGGTAAAATCGTTGCGCTGGTAAGGGAGCAATTTCGCCACGGCGGTTTTACGCGCTTCAAGACTGTCCGCCAGAATCATTTCCCGCATGGCGTCTATGCGATTGCCTTCAAAGAACATATGTTCGGTGCGGCACAAGCCGATGCCCGTGGCGCCAAACGCGAGGGCGTTGAGAGTCTGTTGTGGCGTGTCCGCATTCGTGCGGACCTTCAGGCGGGCGACCCGGTCACACCACTTCATCAATTGCTTGAAACTCCTGAATTTTTCCGTACGCTTGGCGATGGGATCATTGTGCAGCAGACCGGCGATGACTTCCGACGGCGCGGTTTTGATTTCACCGCCATAAACCAGCCCGCGCGTGCCATCAATTGAAAAATAATCGCCTTCCTTAAAAACATCGCCGTTGGAGGCCACCGTCCTGCCGTTGTAATCAATCCACAGCGCACCTGCGCCGCAAACACAGACCTTGCCCATTTGCCGCGCCACCAGCGCCGCGTGCGAACTGACGCCGCCCTTGGCCGTCAAAATGCCTTGTGATGCAATCATGCCGCGCAGGTCTTCGGGCGATGTTTCATTGCGGACAAGCAAAACTTTTTCACCTTGCCTCGCTGCAGCGTCGGCCCTTTCGGCGTTGAAGTAAATTTTTCCGCAGGCCGCGCCCGGACCAGCCGGCAGGCCGCTGGCTATCGGGCGGACTTTCTTGATTTCAGTCGCGTCAAAAATCGGCGCGAGCAACTGGTCGAGCTGATCGGCGGGATTGCGCAGCACTGCCGTTTCCCAATCAATCAGTTTCTCGCGGCACATGTCCATCGAGAACTTAAGCGCGGCGGCGGCGGTGCGCTTGCCGTTGCGCGTTTGGAGCATAAACACTTTTTCGTCCTGGATGGTGAACTCGAAGTCCTGCACATCTTGGAAATGTGCCTCCAGGTTGGCGCGAATTTCCTCCAGTTCGGCGAACGCACGCGGAAAATGGTTTCTGAGCTGGCTGACCGGTTCGGGAGTCCGAACGCCAGCGACAACGTCTTCCCCTTGGGCATTGATCAGAAATTCTCCGTAAAATTCCTTTTTGCCATTGGCAGGATTGCGAGTAAATGCCACGCCGGAGCCTGATTTGCCGCCCGTATTTCCATAAACCATCGCCTGTACATTGACGGCTGTTCCCCATTCTGAAGGAATGTTATATTTGCGGCGATAGACGATGGCGCGATCATTCATCCAGGAGCCGAACACGGCGCCAATGGCGCCCCACAGTTGTTTCCAGGGGTCCTGTGGAAATTCCTCCCCGGTGCGGTCGGCGATCAACTTTTTGAAACGGACGATGAGCGTCTTCAGGTCGTCGGACGTCAATTTTGTGTCTGTGACGTCGGCGTGGTGGCGCTCCTGTTTGAGTGAGTGGATGACGGATTCGAAAGGCTCGTGGTCTTCGCCCGGCCGCTTTTGCACGCCCATCACAACGTCGCCATACATTTGAATGAAACGGCGGTAACAATCCCAAGCGAATCGTTCGTTTTTTGTGGCGTTGACAAGGGCCAGGACGGTTTCGTCATTCAATCCCAAGTTCAAGATCGTGTCCATCATTCCTGGCATCGAATCGCGGGCGCCTGACCGCACGGACACGAGCAGAGGCATTTCGGATTTATCGCCAAATTTTGTTCCGATAACCCTTTGGATATGGGCCATGCCGCGCTTCACCTGTGCCGCGAGGGCCTTGGGATTATTTTTCTTATTGGCGTAGTAGTATGTGCAAACCTCCGTGGTAATCGTGAAGCCTGGCGGAACCGGCAGACCGATGCGTGACATTTCTGCCAGGTTGGCGCCCTTGCCTCCCAGCAGGGGTTTCATAGAACCATTGCCGTCCGCCTTTTTATTTCCGAATAGATAAACAAATTTTGCAATCATACTATGAAACCTAAATGAAACAGGCGTGCCGCTTCTTCACATCTATTGGCATTTGCTTTTTATTTTTTGCGTAATCTCTTCCGGGGCGGGAACAAATTTTGCAAGGCTATCACCAAAAAAAGGTGTGGTGACATCAGGCCGTTTTGCGCTGGAATTTGCTCTTGACTAATAAGTCTTCGGCGGGTCAGCCAGGAGCGTTACCCCTACTTTGGCGGCGCATTCGCGTTTATTGTCGAAAAACTTTTCCATGCAATGAGGGCTGCATGCCGCTACACGCCCGTCGCCGAGCTTGAAACGCGCGAACCACGCTGCGTCCGGAATTACGTTCTCGCATACGATGCAGCGTAACGGCGTTCTATCTGTATTGTTTGCATCAAAGTTGTTGGTCATTGGTTGATTTTAATGCCTCGATTGTGCGCTCAAAGGTCTCACCGGGCGTGCCCGCCGCCGCAATCCTGACCAGCATATCCCGACGCTTATAAAATCTCTTCAATGGCGCTGCGTTCTTCGTATAAGCGGCCATTCGGACGCGGATGGACTCAGGTTGGTCGTCTTCGCGTTGGAACAAAGGGCCGCCGCATGTATCGCAAACGCCTTCAACTTTGGATGGAAGACTTTCAATGTGATAGACCGCTTTACAATTGGCGCAGGTACGGCGCCCGCTCAAACGCGCGATGATCGTCTTCAACGGCAACTCGTAGTCTAGGACGGCATCCAACTTTACGTTTTGTTCTGCCAGAAGTTTTTCAAGTGCTTTGGCCTGGGCAACGGTACGTGGAAACCCATCCATTAGAAATCCCCCGCCGCAGTGTAGGCACTTCGAGCGTTCCGCAACAAGTCTCAGTACCGTTTTGTTGGATACCAATTCCCCACGGGCCATGCAGCCCAAAGCTACGGTCATTGCTGCACTTTGCTCATTTGCCGGAGTGTTTTTTGCGGCGCGGAAGACATCGCCGGTGGAAAGATGGCATGCTTTAAAATGTTCGCTCAAAAGCACGGCCTGGGTACCTTTGCCGACGCCCGGAGCACCCAGCAATATCAACCGATGCGGATGTGCCTGCGGCTCTGGAAGTAAGGAACAGCGCTTATTGGGTCCTTTGAGCCATGCGTCACGGTCATTTTTAGTTTGCATAAACTGATTCTCGGCGCTTCGAGGTGACCCGACTACACTTGGATTGGCGTTTTCTCAACACGGTTTGACCCGGTTTCGAGTTCCGCGGGGGAGTTGGGCTGTTGATAGCTCAAAAAAATCGTGACTGCTTTATAGGGATTGACTCAGCCCGGCGTGGCTCCCGCAGAAAGCCCATTCTGAACCAACCGGCTCATTGCTTGCTCTTGGACGGTCGGTCCCAAATGCCCATAAAAAGGTACAAAAACGGGAGGGCAATCATGAATAGGATAACGACCGGCGAATTCAGACTGTGGTGAAACGCACTCGCAAATGCGACTGCCGCGTATAAACCACAAAAGAGAATGAAAACAACTCGCCTAAGACGGGAAATCTCGATAATGGGCTGTGCGCGTGGTTTAAATCGCAACTGCAACCTTTGCACCAGATGCTCCCCGATGGGAAGCAGACTAATCACAAAAGGTGCTCCAATGAAAATCCACAATACCCCGATCAACAGCATAAATGTGTTTATGTTTTTCATGGATGCCGATTAGTCGCGTTGATCGTAAATCGTAAATACTTCAAGCCAGCGACGGGCGGTAATGTGAAATCGCGCGCATGTATTGGGCGCGTTCAAATTCAGCCGGCGAATCGCAATTTTCCTGGCTCAGGCTGCCTTTGAGTTGTTTCACGGATTTGTATTCATGTTCCTGCATCCAGGCAATCATTTCGCGCTCAATGATTTCAATTTGCCGGATGCCATGGCGCAACAACGTGGAGCAAAGCATGGTCACGTCCGCGCCGGCCATGAGCATTTTCAAAACGTCCGTGGCCCGATGAATACCGCTCGTGGCGGCGAGGCTCGCATCCAGCTTCCCATATAAAATTGCAATCCAACGCAATGGCAACCGCATGGCCATGGGCGTGCTCAGCAAGATGTTTGGCTTCACTTCCAGCGCTTCCAGGTCAATGTCCGGCTGGTAAAAGCGGTTGAACAACACCAGGCCATCCACGCCGGCCTCGTCCAGGCGCTTGGCGATGAACGCAAAATTTGTGAAGAACGGGCTTAATTTAACAGCCACGGGAATGGAAACTTCCGATTTCACAGCGTTCACAATGTCTATGTAGTTTTGCTCGATGGCCGCCGCCGAGAGGTTGGGATCGGTGGGAATACTGTAAATATTGAGTTCAATCGCATCCGCTCCCGCTTCCTGGATATGCCGCGCATACCGCGTCCAGTCGCCGATGGAACCGGAGGCGTTGAGGCTGGCAATGATGGGGATGCTAATGGCGCTCTTCGCACGAAGGACATGCTTGAGGTATTCTCCGGGGCCCAGGTGAAATTCCTCCGGCTCGGGAAAATAGCTCAAGGCCTCGGCAAAGCTTTCGGTACCCTGCTCCAGGCTTTTGGCCAGTTCAATGCGTTCGCTACGCAGTTGCTCTTCGAAGATGGAATATAGGACCACCGCAGAGGCGCCCGCATCTTCCATTTGTTTGATGCTGTCAATTTCTTCCGAAAGTGGCGAGGCCGAGACGACCAGCGGCGTGCGCAATTTCAGGTTGAGATAAGTGGTGCTCAAATTCATGGCTGTTCTCCACAAGGTCAAGGGTGTTCGGCAACCGTTGCTGCCGGTTTAGGGGGAGGCAGTTCGGGATTGTTTAGTTTGCAGTCCCGCGTTTGCATGAATTGATAAAATTTCCAGCGGCGCTCCGCGTCGGTCTGCGCCTGAGCGAATAGCTTCTTCGCTTCCTCCGGCTTGCTCTTGGTGAGCATCTTAAAGCGGTTTTCTGAGAGCATGAAATCCTGCACTTTGGATTTTGCGGCCAGGGAGTCCACTTGCAGCGGATTTTCGCCGCGTTCGGCACGGCGCGGGTCGTAGCGATACAGCAGCCATTGGCCGCTTTCCACCGCGAGCTTTTGCTGCCGTGCGCCCACGCCCGCATCCAAAGCAATGCCGTGGGCGATGCAATGGCTGTATGCAATGATGAGCGACGGGCCTGGATAAGATTCGGCTTCGATAAACGCCTTGAGCGTTTGCTCGTCCTTCGCGCCGAGCGCAACGCTCGCGACATAAACATTTCCGTAGCTCATGGCAATCAAGCCAAGGTCCTTTTTGCCGGCGGGTTTTCCACCCGCGGCAAATTTTACAATTGCGCCGCGGGGCGTGGATTTGGACATCTGCCCGCCGGTGTTGGAATACACTTCAGTATCGAGCACAAGCACGTTCACCTTGCGCCCGCTGGCCAGCACGTGGTCCAGTCCGCCGTAGCCGATGTCATAGGCCCAGCCGTCGCCGCCGACAATCCAGACGCTCTTTTTGACGAGTTGGTCGGCAATCGGCAGGAGCAATTTCGCTTCGGGCAAATCCATTTTTTGCAATTTTTCTTTTAAGGCCGCGACGCATTCACGCTGTTCGTAAATCCCGGCTTCATCGGATTGGTCCGCCAGAAGGATTCGGACGACAAACTCATCCCCAAGTTTAGGTGAAAGTTTTTTGAGCAGCTCTTCCGCAAATTCCTTTTGTTTATCAATGGAAACACGAAACCCCAGGCCGAATTCCGCGTTGTCCTCAAAAAGCGAATTGCACCACGTGGGGCCGCGTCCGCACTGGTTCGTAGCATAGGGCGTCGTCGGCAAATTGCCGCCGTATATCGAGGAACACCCCGTGGCGTTGGCGATGATGGCGCGGTCACCGAACAATTGCGTGAGCATTTTGATGTAAGGCGTCTCGCCGCAACCGGCGCACGCGCCGCTGAATTCAAATAGCGGCTGCAAAATCTGCTGCTGCCGCAACTGCGTGGTTTTGATTTTACGTCGGTCCATTTCCGGCAGGCCCAGAAAATAATTCCAGTTCTCATGCTCCGCCCCGCGCAACGGCGCCTGCGGGCGCATATTGATCGCCTTGAGCTTGGTTTCCGTTTTGTTTTTCGCCGGGCATACATCCACGCAAATGCCGCAACCCGTGCAGTCCTCCGCCGCTACTTGCAGCGTAAAGGACATGCCCTTGAATTCCGGGCTGCGCGAATTAGTGGACTTAAACGTCCCCGGCGCGCCTTTCAATTTTTCCGGCTCGTAAACCTTCGCGCGAATCGTGGCATGGGGGCAAATCGCCACGCACTTCAAACATTGGATGCACGTCTTCTCGTCCCAAACCGGAATGTCCAGCGCGAGATTCCTCTTTTCAAATTGTGCCGTGGCCATGGGAAATGTCCCATCATTCGGAAAAGCGCTCACCGGCAGGTCATCGCCTTCGCCTGCGGCCAGTTTGCCGAGAACTTCCCGGACAAATTTCGGCGCGTCGGCGGAAATGGGCGGCAACAATCCGCCCGTTCCATTGAACCGGCAATCGGCCAGTGCCACTTCATGCAAATGTTCGAGCGTATTGTCCACCGCCTTCAAATTCATCTGTACGATCTCTTCGCCTTTTTTGCCGTAGGTTTTTTTGATGGAATTTTTGGTCGCCGCAATCGCCTCCTCCTTGGGCAGCACGCCCGACAACGCGAAGAAACACACCTGCATGATCGTATTGATGCGCCCACCCATCCCGCTCGCCCGCGCGACGCTCGTGGCGTCAATCACATAAAATTTAGCTTTCTTTGCGAACAAACCTTCCTGCACTGGTGTCGGCAGTTTCGGCCAGATTTCCTTGGCCGAAAATGGCGTATTCAGCAAAAAAATCCCGCCCGGCACCAGGCTGCGAAGCATGTCATAACGCTCCAGGAAAACCGGCTGATGGCACGCGACAAAATTCGCGCTCGATATCAAATAACTCGAACGAATCGGCTGCGGCCCGAATCGCAAGTGCGAGACCGTCATGCTGCCGGATTTTTTGGAGTCGTACACAAAGTAACCTTGGGCAAAATTTTTCGTCTCCTCGCCTATGATTTTTATGGAATTTTTGTTCGCGCCCACCGTGCCGTCCGAGCCAAGCCCGTAAAACAGCGCGCGCACAACATTGTCCGGTTCCGTTGAAAATTTCGCGTCGAACGGCAAACTCGTGTGCGAAACGTCGTCGTTGATGCCGATGGTGAAATGTTTTTTGGGCAGGTCCGCCGCAGCCTTGTCCAGCATGCTGTCATAAATCGCCTTGACCATGGCCGGAGTAAATTCCTTGGAGGACAAACCGTAACGCCCCGCGATGACGTGCGGCAGCACTTTGAGGTGTTCAAGATGCTTGTGACCGTTGGAAATCCCTTCAAGCAGGGCCGTCAGGCAATCCTGGTAAAGCGGTTCGCCCATCGCGCCCGGTTCCTTCGTGCGGTCAAGCACGGCAATTTTCCGGATAGTTTTCGGCAACGCCTCCAAAAAACGTCGGCCATCGAATGGACGATATAATCGCACTTTGATCACGCCCACTTTTTCGCCGCGCGCAACCAGGTGCTCGACCGTTTCGTGAACAGTTTCACATCCTGAACCCATCAGGACAATGACGCGCTCGGCGTCCGGCGCGCCAACGTAGCCAAACAGACGGTACTGCCGCCCGGTGAGCTTATAAAATTCATCCATTATCTGCTGCACGATGTTCGGGCAGGCCGCGTAAAAGGGATTGGCCGCTTCACGTCCCTGGAAAAAGGCGTCGGGATTTTGGGCCGTGCCGCGCAATACCGGCCGGTCCGGTGTCATTGCCCGATCGCGATGCGCCGCAATCAATTTGTCATCAATCAATGCTCGCATCACCTGTTCATCAAGCATTTCAATTTTTGAAACCTCGTGGGACGTGCGAAAGCCGTCAAAGAAGTGGATGAACGGCAGCCGCGCCCGCAACGAAGCCGCTTGGGAAATCAGCGCGAAATCCATGGTTTCCTGCACCGACGCTGCCCCGAGCATTCCCCAACCGGTCGAGCGGCAGGCCATAATGTCACTGTGATCTCCAAAGATGGAAAGCGCGTGCGTGGCGACCGTGCGCGCCGTCACGTGAAAAACCGTCGGCAGCAATTCGCCGGCGATTTTGAACATGTTGGGAATCATCAATAACAACCCTTGGGACGCTGTGAACGTGGTACTCAGGGAGCCGGTTTGCAACATTCCATGGACCGCACCCACCGCACCGCCTTCGCTTTGCATTTCTATGATGCCCGGCGTGGTGCCCCAAAGATTTTTTTTCCCTTCGGCGGCCCATTGGTCGCACCACTCGGCGATGGGAGATGAAGGAGTTATGGGGTAAATCGCCATGGTTTCATTCAGGCGATAGGCGACATACGCGGCGGCTTCACAACCGTCTAATGTTTTCCAGGCCGATTTCCGGGGGCTGGAAGCATGGGCCTGTGTTTCGAGCGCGGCTTTCATATCTTAAAGATATATTTCAGCGATGTAATCCTGCGTAGTTGATTCAGGACTGGTCCTGAATCCCGCTTTTTGGGCGACAACCTGCATCGAGCGATTCGTGGCCATGATGACGGCGCTTACCCGGGAGAGTTTTTCCGCACGGGCGATTTGCACGAGCCGTTTAAGTAATTCAGTGCCAAGCCCCTGCCGCTGCCAGCGATCGCTTACCAACAGAGCAAACTCAGCTTCATTCCGCCCTCGCAATTTACTCAAACGGCCTACGCCAATGATTTGGCTGTCGTCCCTCGTTATGCCCTCGCGCTCGACGACCAAAGCAATTTCGCGGTCGTAATCATTGAAACAAATTCGTGTGAGCCGTTCGTGCGCAATGCGCTCGGTGAGTTTCAACGAACTAAAGTAGCGCTGATAAACACTTTCCTCAGACAATGACTGGTGAAACTTCACCATGAGAGGTTCATCTTCAGGGCGGATCGGACGGATCGTCACCGGCTCGGCGCCTTTTAATTTCCATTGTGAAACATATTGCGTGGGATAAGGGCGAATGGCCGGCGCGGGCAGTTTGTCCTCGGTTACATTCTGGCCGTGGACAACAACGCGAGCGTCCAGCGCCAGCAATCGCTCAGGCGATGCCAGCAGCGGGTTGATATCAATTTCCGAAATCCATTTTTGCTCGACGACCAATTGACTGAAGCGCACCAGTAATTCTTCCAGTGCAGCCATGTTGACCGAGGCCCGCCCGCGTACCCCTTTGAGCGCCGTGTAAATTTTCGTCCGCTCCATCATGCGCCGCGCCAGCGTTGCGTTCAGCGGCGGCAAAGCCAGCGCGCGATCCTTGAACACTTCCACCAACTGCCCGCCCGTGCCGAATAGCAGCACCGGCCCAAACTGCGGATCCACGCTGCTGCCTAAAATAATTTCGTAACCGTCGCCCAGCTTAATCATGGGCTGGACCGTCACGCCCAGGAAATGCTCCGCGCCCGCTTTCTCTTTCACCGCTTTGGCGATGGTTTTCCATGCCGTCTTCACCGCGGCGGCCGTGCGCAAATTCAATTGCACGCCGCCCACGTCCGTTTTGTGCGTGATCGTTTCCGAATACAGTTTCAGCACCACCGGATAGCCGATTTTTTCCGCCAGGGCCACGGCCTCCGCTTCGCTTTTGG
>JASHPN010000288.1 GCA_030038175.1 Verrucomicrobiia bacterium | reverse complement strand
AAAAATTTCCGTGAGAAAATAATAATGGTTTCAGGCATTTTGCTGTCGCCAGTGCGTTGGCAAATAAAGTGACCGATTTGTTACAGGCATTCGTGAGACGGAAGATATTCGAGTTTGTGGTGTTGTGTATCCTGTTCGGGTCCGTATTTTTCGGGTTGGGACAGGCTTCGGCCAGTGTTCTCCCTTTTTCCCAGGTGCCGCTCGGTGGCGGACCGCTCCCTCACGGTCGCGGCTCTGTTTTGGCCGATACGCACAAAACACCCTCAAATTCCTGGCCGAGTGTCGTCGCGCAGGATGAGGTGGGCGATTGCGCGTGCGGTCCCTGCGCCATTTTTAACGCTTTCCGCTTCGGTAATCCCTCGCTGGCCGGCCTCGCGTTGACCCTCCCCGGCGATACGTCAGCGGATAAAGTCCGCACCCTCATTGCCCTATACGGCGGCAAACCATCCGTCGTCACCCCGAATCAGCCCCGCTTTCTGGCAAATGGCGGCATGTGGGAAGGTGACATCGTCCCATTTATCAACGATTGGCTCAAAGACAACGGCACGGCCCCGGTCATGGGCGAACGTCTTGCCCTGCAAGGTGGGGAAACGGGCACGGCTCAAATGAGGCGGGTTTATACCGAATTGCAGCATTCGCTCGATGAAGGATTTCCGCCGGTGGTCAATTTGCAGTCCTACAGCGCGCACCGGAGTTTTTGGCATCATTATTGGAAGTGGATGGACGGGCATTTCGTAACGGTGGTCGGCGTTCAAAAATCTTTTTCCGCCGGGGCCGAAGGATTTTCGATGTGGGTGGCGGATTCGGAATCCGGCCGCGTGCTGCGGGTTTATGTTCACACGGGCCAAACTGCGGCGCTTTTGTCGGCCTCGGACGGCCGCGCGCGGCGCAGCGGCAGCACGGTGGACCACTCGGTGCCGCCGTATTTGATGATCCAATCTCCGCGGCTTGAAGACATACTGGCCGGGGCCGACTCCCAATCCAATCGCACCGTCTGCGTGCTTCAGTATATCGTGCACCGATAGTCGAGAATTTACGATTTGTAATTGGCGCGGGAAATTCATTTTCATCCTTTTCGTGAATTGCGAAATTTGTTTGCAATTCGGCCCTGCCGGGGCGAAATTCGTCTCAGGCAAGGCAAAATCGAACGCATGAGCGCCAAAGAAATTCTATTGGAAGTGGCGGAGAAACTGCCGCCCGATGCAACATTGGTTGACGCTATTTACGAATTGGAGTTCCGGCAAGCGGTGGAAGATGGCTTAGCCTCGTTGGATAGCGGCAGGCGAATCCCGGTCGAAGAAGCCCGAAAACAAATCCCGCAATGGATTTCAAAGTATTCCTCTCCGAAGATGCGCTAAACACTTGGAGCGAATCGTCGCCTACATTGCGCCCCACATTCCGCCGCCGCTGAACAGATCGGCAATCAATTATTGGACGCCGCTTTGTCTCTCCAAAGTTTGCCTGAACGAGGGCGGGTTGTCCCGGAATTTGGGCATCCAGATTTGCGTGAGCTTATTTTTCGTTCGTATCGTATTATTTATCGCGTAAAAAACCGAGACCGTAGCGTGGAAATCGTTCGCCTTTGGCACGCCGCGCGCGGATTCCCGCATATTTCTGGCTCCACCTAGGCGACGGCACCGCGATATGCAGCTACGGGTCACGTCAAATAGTATAAAGCGCCACGACAATTTTTGCCTTCTGTTTTCCGCTTTCTGCCCTCTAAACTCGTGACGATGAAAATAGGCAGGTTCCTCCTGTTTGCATGGTGTGTAATAGCCTTGAGTGCTTCCGCACAGACTGATCTCACTGGCCTTACCGTTCACGATGGCGGCATTATTCGTGGCCCCGTCCAGAAAAAGAAAATCGCCCTGGTCTTCACCGCCGATACCTTTGCCGAAGGCGGACCGACGATTTTGGATGAATTGGCCCGGCATCATGCCAGAGCGTCGTTTTTTCTTACGGGCAATTTCCTCACCAACAAAGCGTTCGCGCCGCTCGTCCGCCAAATGATCGCCCAGGGCGATTACCTCGGCCCGCACTCGGACAAGCATCTGCTCTTTTGCGATTGGAACATTCCCGCCAGGACGCTCGTGTCCCACAGCGAGTTTTGGAGCGATATTGATTCCAACCTGGACAAACTCGCTGGCTTTGGCGTAACTCGCGCCGAAGCGCGGTTCTTTCTGCCAGCCTACGAACATTACAATCCGGACATCGCGCGCTGGAGCGCCCAAATGGGACTGTGCCTCGTGGATTTCACGCCGGGTACGCGCGCCAACGCTGACTACATGACCGACGCCGATCCGCATTTCGTGCCGTCACAGGCCATTTTTGACAGCATTCTGAAGCGTGAGCGCGATGATCCGCACGGCCTGAACGGGTTCCTGTTGCTGCTTCATCTGGGTAGCGGGCCGGGTCGCACCTACAAGTTCGCCGCCCATTTCGGAGCGCTATTGGACGAGTTGAGCGCGCGCGGTTACCAGTTCGTGCGCGTGGATGAATTGTTGTCCCCGCGCGACGCGATATATATCCGCGCCAATCAGGTTGGTTATGGAACCGCTGAACCGAAAACCGCCATCGCGTTTTCTTCTGCGCCATTGCCTGAATCTTTTGCCGTCGTAGATGCGAGGTCGGAACAAACGATTTTTACCAGCCGGACAAAATCCGTTCCGGGCGCTTGGGGCCAATTCACCAACTACGCGGAACTGGATTATTCGGCATTGCAAGAATCCGGAAATTATTTCATCCAGTGCGGCGGTGCCATCTCGCTTCCATTCACAATTGGTCCGCATGCGCTGGCGTCCCTGCCCGATGAACTGCTCGAATTTATGCGCGAACAACAGTGCGGTTACAATCCCTGGCTCGGGACCAATTGCCATCAATTGGATGGCCGCACCGCCTACGGTCCCCTGCCCTATGGCACGCGGCTCGACGTCACCGGCGGCTGGCACGATGCCGGCGATACTTTGAAATATCTGGTCACGTCCGAGACCGCTACCGCGCAAATCTTGCTGGCCTACGAACTTAATCCCCACGCTCCGTTTTTTGCCGACCGAGTGGATAGCATGGGAAATCCCGGGACCAACGGCGTGCCCGATATTCTGGACGAAGCACATTGGGGCCTGGATTGGATGCTGAAAATGCATCCGGCGCCGGACCAGCTTTATTTCCAGGTGGGTGACGACCGCGATCATATCGGCTGGCGGCTGCCGCAAAATGACACCGCCAATTACGGCTGGGGCAAAGGCGGCGCGCGAGTGGTCTATTATGCCGATGGCCAACCACAGGGATTGGGGAAATATAAGAGCGCGTCCACGGGCGTGGCCAATCTGGCCGGCACTTATGCGGCCGCCATGGCATTGGCTTACCAGATTTGGAAGGACGACCCGCGGAATGAAGATTTTGCCCGGCGCTGCCTCCAGGCCGGGCGCGAGGTCTATGCGATGGGCCGCGCGAAGGAGGGCGTGCAACAGGGTAATTCCTTCAGCGCGCCCTATCGTTACGCGCCCACCATTTGGGCGCAGGACATGGAATGGGGCGCGGCGGAGCTTTATCGCGCCACCGGTGAGCCGCAATTTCTGGGCGACGCGAAACATTACGCGAAACTGGCCAACGACGAAAATTGGATGGGCCGCGATCAGACCGGCCATTACCAGTTCTATCCCTTCATCAACGCCGGCCATTTCCGCCTCTACGACCTCGTGGATGATGATTTCAAAAAACGTCTCGCCGAATGGTATCGCAACGGCATCGAACGCTGTGTTCGTGCCGGCGACCGCAACCCATATCAGATAGGCGTGCCCTTTATCTGGTGCTCGGACAACCTCACCGCGGCGCTGGTCATCCAATGCCGGATGTTCGAGCGCATGACCGGCGACAAACAATTTCACGCCTTCGCCGCCGCGCAAAACGATTGGCTGCTCGGGCGTAATCCCTGGGGCATGACCATGTTCACGCAAATCGGCAGCGTGTATCCGTGCGACGTTCATCTCATGACGCATCTGCTCGGGCGCGGCGTGCGCGGGGCCCTGGTGGATGGCCCGGTCTATGACCGGATTTTCAATTCGTTAAAGGGCGTGGGCATCACCCAACCGGACCCGCTGGCGGCGTTTCAAGGCCCGGCTGTCTATCACGATGACCTGCATGATTATTCCTCGAACGAACCCACCATGGACGGCACCGCCTCGGCGATTTTGATGTTTGCCTTGGACGCGGGCGGCGGGTGACGTTTCAGCCCGGAGGGCTGATGGATATTAGCCGGGGATAGCATCCCCGGAAGGCAGTCCGAAATCAAAATCGCGCACCCCGGCAGGGGTGCGGGAAAATGCGAGGAGTGGCACTCGTGGTGAACGTGTGTCCCATTCAGCAAAGTCCATAAATTCCCTTTTTGATTTTTCCTTTTTCCTTTTTAATTCCCCCAATGGACTGCCAAGCAATTCACTTGGACACAATGCCGTGCGAGCCGATGGAAAAGGAGACAATCACGCCGTGATCAATCACGAACAGTACACGATAACGGTTGGTAACATAGAGGTCGAAAACTTGATGGCCGTGCCAAAGAAGGCCCTCGAGCTTATGTACGTTTAAAGATGGATGACGCCAGTTGTCACGAAATAAACGGAATTTTGCCCGCGCAATGCGCTGAACTTCAGGAGGGAGCAAATGCAGTTCGCGCTTGAAAGCGACAGTGCGACGGAAGATCATGGAGTATCCAGCATCTCGTCAGGGTCAGTGTATTCCCGCGGCTCAATCAAATCATTCTCGTGTTCTTTAGTGTCCCGCACGTCTTTCGCGGTCGGCTTGTGTGACGGAACTGTCGCGGCAAACAAGACCGGGTCGAACGGGACTCGAGATTTCGATTTAACTTCTTTCGCCTTCATCACCGCTTAATATGCCCGATTCCTGGCATTTTAGCAACCGGCGTGTGTCCGAATCAGCATAGCCCATAAATTCCCTTTTTAATTTTTCCTTTTTCCTTTTTAATTTCCCCAATGGAATACGAAGCCGTCATCGGGCTGGAAACCCATGTCCAGCTCAAGACCAAATCCAAAATGTGGTGCGGCTGCGCCAATGCCTTCGGCGCAGAGCCTAACACCAACGTCTGCCCGGTTTGCCTGGGCATGCCCGGCGTCCTGCCCGTCGCCAATGAAGAAGCCCTGCGCCTCACGGTCCTCACCGGCCTGCTCCTGAATTGCGAAATCCCGCCCTCGGCAAAGTTCGACCGCAAAAATTATTTTTATCCCGACGTCGCCAAGAATTATCAGGTCACCCAATACGACCGCCCCAGCACGCGCAACGGTTACCTGGAATTTGAATTTAACGGAGCCCTGTCACGCGTCCGCATCACGCGCGCCCATCTGGAAGAAGACGTCGGAAAAAATTTCCATTTCGAGCGCACCAGCGGCGTGGATTTCAACCGCGCCGGCGTGCCGCTCCTCGAAATCGTGTCCGAACCGGATTTGACCAGCCCCGACCAGGCCTACGAATATCTCAATGCCCTCAAGGATGTTCTGGTCTATGGCGGCGTGAGCGATTGCGATATGGAAAAGGGCATGGTGCGCTGCGATGTGAACGTGTCCGTGCGGCCCAAAGGCATGAAGGAACTGGGCGCGAAGATCGAAATCAAAAACATGAACAGTTTCTCGGGCGTGCGCCGCGCGATCGAATATGAAATTCCGCGCCAAATCGAGGTCGTGAAGACCGGCGGCAAGCTGATCCAATCCACGCGGCGATGGGATGACACGGCGGGCATTACCGAGGAAATGCGGACGAAAGAACACGCGCATGATTACCGCTATTTCCCCGAACCGGACCTGATGCCGTTCGAGCCGGATGCGAAGTGGCTGGAAGAAATTTCAGCGCGCGTCGTCGAATTGCCGCTCGCGCGCAAGCAACGGTTCATCCGCGATTATCAATTGCCCGCCGGCGACGCCGAAGTTTTCAAAAATGACGTGCCGCTCGGAAATTATTTCGAGCCGCTGGCCAAACGCTCAAAAAATCCCAAGGCGATCGCCAATTGGGTCATCAATAATCTGCGGGCAAAACTGTCCGAAGCGAACGAAAAATCCGCCGTAGATGAAATGCTGGTGGAAGCCGAAGCGGCGCAACGCGCCCAGGCCATCACGCTGGCCGATTTGAAATTCCAACCGGAAGCAGTTCTGGAACTGGTGGCCCTGGTGGATTCAAAAACCATCAGCACTTCCGCCGCGCAGCAGGTTTTCGCCGAAATGTTCGAGACAGGCAAATCGCCGGCGGCTATCGTCAAGGACAAGGGTCTCGCCCAGGTCAGCGACACCGGCGCAATCGAAAAATTCTGCGACGAAGCCATCGCCGCCAATCCCAATTCCGTGGCCGACTACAAGAACGGCAAAGTGGCCGCGCTGAATTTTCTCAAGGGCCAGGTAATGAAATTGAGCAAAGGCAAAGCCAACCCGGCGCTGGTCGGAGAGATGTTAGAGAAGAAATTGAAGGGATAACGTGTTGCGTGTTCCGTGTTGCGTCAAGTATTAGGGCACGAGAAAAATTCCGGAACGCGACTGCCTGCACAGGAGCGCGGCGCTCACTCAGCAAACAAAAACCGCAAATCATCCAGCGTCAAACTTTGGGCGAAACGCTCCTCGCCTAACACATCTTCAGCCAGGGCGGCCTTCTGCTTTTGCAGCACACGGATTTTTTGCTCAATGCTTTCGCGCATCAACAGCCGGTACGCCATAACTTTGCTCGTTTGTCCAATGCGGTGAGTGCGGTCAATGGCCTGATTTTCCACCGCCGGGTTCCACCAGGGATCGAACAGAACAACGTATGAGGCCGCGGTCAGGTTTAGTCCGAACCCGCCCGCCTTAAGCGAAATCAAAAAGACCGCGCTGCCTTCGGAGGATTGAAATGTCTGCACCAATTCACCTCGATTTTCCGTATCGCCGGCCAGATAAAAATGCGGCCATTTGCGCTCCATCATTTTTTCGCGCAGCAAATCAAGCATCGTGACGAATTGTGAAAAGACCAGAACCTTATGGCCTTCTTCCATCAGTGGTTCCAGCAGGTCTTCCAATGCCGAAACTTTGGCGCTTTCGGCTTCGCGCAATTTGCCGTCCACCAAAGCAGGGTGGCAGCAAATCTGCCGCAGCCGCAGCAGCGACGTGAGAATATTAAACCGCTCGGCGTTGAGTTGAAGATTCGTTTTCAGGCCCAGCACGATCTGGCGGGCGCGTTTGAGTTCCGCCTGGTAGAGGGCCTTCTGCGCTCCTTCCATCTCGCAAAGCAAGTCCTCCTCGATGCGATCCGGCAGGTCCTTCGCCACCTGGGCCTTGGCGCGGCGCAATAAAAACGGACGGACGCGCGCCGAAAGCCGCCGCCGTGCCAGGGGGTCGTCCGCCGAGTTGAAACGGCGCACAAAATGCGCGCGCTGGCCCAGCGCGCCGGGCATGGCAAATCCAAAAATGCTCCACAAATCCAGCAGGCGATTTTCAATGGGCGTGCCCGTGAGCGCCAGGCGCCGTTCCGCCTGCAACGCCCGGGCCGCCTGTGCGGTTCGCGAGTCGGGATTCTTAATGTATTGCGCCTCGTCCAGAATCGCCGCTTCCCATCGCATACCGGCGATGTCCGGCGAGAGGGCGCGCAATTGCGAATAATTGACAACGATAAGATCGGTTTTTTCACGCGCGGCCGCCAGTTCCCCAATCGGCTCGCCGCGCCATAACCGGACGCGCAAGTCCGGATAAAATCGCTCCGCTTCGCCGCGCCAGTTGTCCATGACCGATTTGGGGCAAACGACCAGCGCCGGGGCAACGGGCTGCGAATCCGGAACATTGGCCCGCAGCCACGCCAGCCATGCCAGCGTTTGCAGGGTTTTGCCCAGGCCCATGTCATCCGCCAGCACGCCGCCAAAACCATTGGACGTAAGATAGGCCAAAAAATGAAAACCCTCGGTCTGATACGGCCGCATTTCGGCCCGAATGGCCGGCGGCAACGACGGCGTGACCCGTGTTTTCAGCTCGCTCGCGCGCCGCTGGATTTTTTCCACCCGTTCGGGAGATAGAAACTTCTTGGCCGCATTATCGGCCAGTTGCAGCGCGTGAAAACGCTGCGACGCGCCTGAGAAATCGCGGGCGTCCAGCCCCAGGCGGGCCAGTTGTTCGTCGTCTTCGGGCGTGAGATTGAACTGCAATCGCCGCCATCCCTTTTTGCCCAGACGCACATAACCGCCGCGCGCGTTAAGCAGCGATTTCAACTCCTCGGCGGTGAGCGTGGTATCGCCCACGTTGAGCGCCACTTTTAAGTCGAACCAGTCAATCCCCGCCTCGGCCACGTCGAGCGATACACTGCCGCAGACCGGATCGTCCCGCAGCGTGGCCAGTTCCGGGTCCAGATTCACTTCGATTTCCGGCGGCAGGGACTTGAGCCACGCTACAAACACTTCCGGCATCTTCCTCGTGAGCCGCGTCGTCCAGACGCCGTGAAAATTCTGCCATTTCAATCCGAGTGGATCCAACACGCGCGGAAAATGCTTTTGCGCAGAACAGTCGTGGACGGTGATCTGCCCTTTTTTCAGGGATGGAATTGGCTTCGCGGCCTTGGGAGAATCCGCCTGCCAGCCTTCGGCGGTCAATTGTTCCTGCTCCATTCCCGGCGCCCTGGCAGTAACGGCAACATTGATGTCTTCGGTCTGGCTGCCGGGCCAGGCCTGCCGCAACTCGCATGAAATCGTGACCGTCACCGGCACGGTGCGGATGCGTTGCGCCAAATGCGCGGGCAATGGCACCCGGGCGGCATGGAGAAAGCGCAGGCCATCCGCGGTTTCCAGCGCGAGGGCGGGAATCGTTTTGCGCAGGCCGGTGTCCAGCAAATCGGACTCGGGACCGGCGAACAAACCCCGTTCCGTCAGGTAAATCGCCGGCTGGCCCCGCAGGACGCAAAGAATTTTCGGCGGCGGGGAACCGTCCGCCATCACCAGCGCCAATTCGTAATCGCCGTCGCCGTTCCGCGGCGGGCGCAAATCCAGTCGCAGTGGTTCCGCCTGGCGTTCCAGCGGCTGTCCCGCGGCGGTCCGGAGCAGGCCGGGCGCCAGCGGCATGCGCAGCAAGCGATTCAAAGCCGGGCGCGCCGTGTCGTTGTTGTATTTGAAGGACCACCAGCTTTCATAAACCCACGGTTTGAAAACCGCGCTCCATAACGGAAGCGAATCCGGCGCGATCATCAACGCGCCCTGTTCGATCTGCTCGGCGAACTTTTTGGCTTGCGCTTGTTTAAAGTCGGCAAATTCGGCTTTGGCGTCGGTTCGCCATTGCAGTTTCGCCTCGTCGGTAAAAATTGCCAGGCGCAGTTCCAATACGCCCGGATCGGACACCGGCCCGCCGCCGCCAAACTCGCGAAACCATTCTGTCCACTGCTCGATTTCCTTTTCGCGCTGCCAGCTTTTCATCGCGGGCGCGATGAGGTTTAAGTCGGTAATACCGGCCATGAATTGCGGATATTTCCAGTTTCGCCGCCGCAACTCCCACGCCACGAACAGCCAGAAATAATAGTCGTCCGGGGGAATCAGCGGAAAAAGCTCTACCTTCTGCCAATAACCGTAAGCGTTGAGCATGTCCGACATCCGCGCCAGGTCCGCTTCCGTCAATTGGCGAAAAGCCGCCTCTCCATAGATCGTCTGTACGTGCCGGACAAATGTCTCTTCGTCATCCCGCAATTTGCGTCCGAGATTTTCGAGGAGTTTTTCCCGCAACGGCGAGCGCGGGCCCGAAGCGCGCGCCGGTTTCGTCGTGGCGTGTTTTTCAGTGCCGGTCGCCGCTTGCCGCTCCAGGGCCAGCAGCGCAGCCGCCGCATGTTTGCAGTTCACTCCTTTTGGGCACGTACAATCCGTTAGCCACGCGCTCTCGAAATACTCAAGCTCGACTTCGTAATCTTCTCCGCCGAAACGATCCCCCCCGCGAATAGTCGCAACGTAGATATCCGGTTCGACGCACTCCAACTGGAGCACGCTGCCCTGGTCCAAATATCGGCTGCCCCGCAGCACCGTCTTGCCCGGCATCGAATCCAAATACTCCTGGATTCCATCCAACGCTTCTTTTCCCAACTTAATCACCCGTGCAGCATGGAATAGATACTAAATGAGAACAAGCGGGTGTTATTCACCGCTGTTCACAATAGAAAGCCTACTGATCCGTAATCTTAATCTGTTCCGGCGATTCCAGAACGATTTCCGGCTTATTGTGATATTCCGTAATCGTACCATGGATGGCCACCTGATGCCCCTTATACTTCTGAAAATCGCCGAACGCACCAATGTTGTTATCAAAAACCACGGCCGTCATCGGCGTGTCCGGGTAACGTTGATCCAAATCCAAAATGGCGATCGTGGCGCGTACGCTCACTTGCACGACTGTTCCGGTCACCGTCATTTCTTCGTCGTAATATTCGGCGGCCTGGGCGGTCCCGATTTCCTGGGGAAGCGCAACGGCCATCGTATTGGTGTTGGCCGGCAAAAGCGGCACGGTTCGCCCCAAAACCAAATATTTTTCAATCTCATCGCACAAACGATATCCCGCCAGCGCTCCCTGCCGTTCGGCGACGGCCTTGGCTCTCGTGAGATAATCTTCCGGCAAGGGGCGGGCCGTCTCCATATTGGTGCCGTCAATCAATTGGCCATAAAGATATCCATACCGGATGGCCAGCTTCCGGCTTTCGAGACTCCAGGATTTCGGGGTGGTATCCCGGGTCAATTCCGGCAGGGCCGCGCGCGGATAGGCGGCCTGAATCTGGCCGGCCAAACGCCATTGAGTGATCGGGCTTTCCACCTCTCCCAACAACCCATCCCAAATCGGATGCAACCGCACCGCTTGCTGGCCCAGTTTCACATAAAAATCATTCCCGCCTCGGTCGCCATTCGGAAAATCGGCATCAAAATACGATTCACAATGCAGGGGCTGGTGCATGTCCCCGATCAAATGAATCAAATACGACAAATACACCGCGCGTAAAACGGGGTCGGCGTTGGTATCGCTCAAGGTTTGTTCGCACTGCGCCACGCCATAAAGCACATCATTGGTCGGCTGCGCGTCGGGCTCGAAGTTGAAGGACGGCGGCCGGAGCGGATAATCAATAAAATGCCAATTGGGATGATCATAAATGCTGCCGCTCCGCCGGATCTCGTCCGGCCACGTGCTGCTGCGCATAAAAACGAAGGAAGCCAGGTCATAATCAGGATTCGGATGATACGCCGCGACCCACGCCTGATAATCGGGATGGTTTTTCAAGACTTCAATCGCTTGCGCTTTCAGTTCCGGCGACAATTGCCGAAACGCCTCCGCTGCAATCATCATGTGCCCCGCGCCATCCCAGGCGAGAAGGCTGGACTGAGAAATGATAAATCCGGCAAAACAAAAAACCGCGAATAGGGTCCTTTTCACCGAATTGTTTTACGCCTGAGAAGGACAGTTTTGCAATGAAAATATCACCCCGATGGTGTCCCAATTTGGATTTGCTCAAATAAATATTCTAAAAAAAGGCATACCAACAATAGACATATCAACATGCGATCATCTCCCATCGGCAGGCGCTTGAAAGCCAGTTTCCCATACTTTAAAAAAATCAGAAAAGAACCAAAAAGCGGACACCAAATAATTCCTAAGCGCGGTATGATGCCGCTAATTCGCAAGAAAGAACCGTATCCGATATATCCGAATTCGCGGTATTGCTCCGAAAGGGCATACCTCATGAGGTCTTGAACAAGCCATAGCGCAATCGCTATCAGAATGGATGCCAGACTCAAAAACACGAGTTTCATTTTTCATCCATTATAATATCTTTTACGGTTTGAACCTGCACGGCCCTTTGCGCTGAATCCACTGGCGGAATCTCCCGCAAAGCAACGAATCGTTTCCTTTCATCCTTTGGGCAGTCTAAATGGCTCCAGGCATAGGTGCGCTTGTCATGCAAATTGCGCCATGAGTTTTCACGAAATTATAAGTGGCAAAAATTGGCTGATTTTTTTGAGGCCGGGAAATACTCGGAAGACCAAAAAAGGACCGGGGCATACACATTTTTTTTGTGCCTAAGGGTGTGAACCAGTAAACGAACGAAAGTTGAGGCAAAAGATGCGGTTTTGTTGGGCTTTTGAGTGATTTTCGTTCGCGAGATCCTGGCCCTGTTTTCGCATTTTCGTTTCCTCAAATCCGCCCCGTACATCCTCAATCTTCCATCCTCGCAGCCACAAAGTCTACCGCCTGCGGACTGCTGATTGCTGACGGCGAACCAAGTGATGAGAAGTCGGGAAATGGTTAACATCGTTTACAACATTGAATCTCAGGGATTTAAAGGTTAACAAAATGGTTAACATATCATTAACACATGGTTAACACCGGGGGAGTGAAATCGAAGAGCCCCATGAACCGCCAATGGAGCGCGGTACCGCAAGAGGCGGTACCGCTTCAGCGCCCCTTTGGCGTCGGACATTGAAGCGGCATGAATGCCCCGCCCCAGTTCATAGCACAAACCACCGAAAGGTCCTGGAGTGTCCCGACTTGTCGGGATGACACCGCTTTGGAACGCTGTTGCTCATTGGGCGCCAAATCTGTTTTCCGAAGATGGGCGGTCCTCCGAAAGCGGCGTCGCGCTCTGCTCGCCGCATTCCACGACGCAAGCGCGATAGGAAGGGTTTATGGTCCATTCGGCGTCGGTTTTTTAAGGCCGACTTTCAAGGAGTCTATTAGTCAGAGCCTCGTCGCCTCCAGTCTCCGCCAAAGGCTACGGCCCGGCAGGCGGCTCCTACGCAATTAAGAACGCAAACGTGACTGGGCCGATTCCGATCGTCCCTGCCGCGACGAATATTTTCATTTGGGCAGTTTCCAGACACTTCGAGTCTGGCTACTTTCCTGCGTCGCTCCGCGACATAGGTTACCTGCGCAATAATTGCGCGAGGCGCGGCAGAGCGAGCAGCAATTGCGCAGCAGCCCTGACCGATTCTTCAGCAAATTCGATGTTTTTCAATGTGGTATGTGAATTGCATAGCGCCGGACTGACAACAAGCAGCGTCACGCGAGTGATGCGCCAAACAATGAACCACAACCTATAGGAAAGCTCGATGAAAATGAATCAACTATTCGCAATGTGCGGGATTGCGGCGGCCCTGTTTTTGGGCGCGAACCATGTCTCCGCTCAACAAAACGGCGGTGGCGGCGGCTTTGGCGGCGGCGGATACCGTCGCGGTAACTTTGATCCGACGCAAATGCGGCAGGATTACATTAACTTTGTCCGCAACTACCTGGGGTTTACGAATGACACGGATTGGAGCGCGGTCCAACCGCTGGTCCAAAAGGTAATGGACACGCAGCGCGAGGTCGGATCCAGCATGGGCAACGGCTTTAGAAAGATGATGGAGGCCCGGCGCAGTGACCGGGGCGATCAAAACGGCGGCGATCAAGGCGGCCGGCGTTTCCGCGGCGGGATGTTCGGCGGTGAACCCAGCCCGGAATACACCGCTTTGGAAAACGCGATCGATAACAATGCGCCCGACGGACAAATCAAAGACCTGCTCGCCCGATACAAGACTGCTCAAAAGGCCAAATTGGATGCGTTGAAAGCGGCCCAGGACAACCTCCGCCAGGTATTGACGATAAAACAGGAGGGGGCGGCTTCGGTGCTCGGTCTGCTGGATTGAAGATCATGAAGAAAGAAGCTGAAGTTGTCACCGCGGGAAATCCCGTCCAGGAATCGCCGTTGAAATCGTTGCTGGCGCGCATGGTGGCGCATCGGCAACTTTCGGCGATTGACGCGGACTTGTTGCTCCAGGGAAAGGCGCCCATTCAAAGCGAGGAGGATGTCCTGCGCTGGCTCGCGCAGGAATACGGCCTGGCTTTTACGACGCTCGATGATGTGGACCCGGACCGCCAGCTTCTTTCGCTCTTTCCCGCCCGCCTCCTGTTAAAGGAAGAATTGCTCCCGCTCAAGCGGGACAACGGCACGGTGGAAGTGGCCACCAGCCGCCTCTTTGCCACTCAGGGACTGGATGCGCTCAAGACAATGACCGGCTTGAACCTCAAGCCGGTCATTGCTTCAACCGAAGCGATCCAGCGGGAAATCAAAAAGCGCCTCGGCGTGGGCGCCGATACCATTGGCACCCTGGACGAGGAAAAGGGTTTTCAGGTCGTTGACGAAAATCCCGATGACACCAACCTCGACGAGGCGGCCGAAGATGAAGCGTCCATTATTCGGTTTGTCAATCAGGTGCTTAAAGACGCGATCGAATTGCGCGCCTCGGACATTCACCTGGAACCATTCGAGGATGAATTTCGCATTCGCTATCGCATTGACGGCGTATTGCAGGACGTTCCGGTGCCGGCGCAGCTCAAGCGGTTTCAGCCGGCGATCGTTTCGCGCGTTAAAATCCTGAGCCATTTGAACATTGCTGAAAAACGGCTGCCCCAGGACGGCCGCATCAAGGTCCGGATTGAAGACGCGGAGGTGGACATCCGCGTTTCCATCATCCCGATGCTGCACGGTGAAGCTGTGGTCATGCGTTTGTTGCGGCAAAATGCCACGTTGCGCGGCATGGGCGAATTGGACATGGGCCGGCGCGAGTTGGACTGCTTCCGGCGCGTCCTCGATCTGCCGCACGGCATCATTCTGGTGACCGGCCCGACGGGCAGCGGCAAAACTTCGACGCTTTATACCGCGCTCAATGAAATCAACGATTCGGTTCGCAAAATCATCACGATTGAAGATCCCGTTGAATATCAGCTCAAAGGCGTCAACCAAATTCAGGTCAATGAAAAATCCGGGCTGACCTTCGCGCGCGGGCTGCGCTCGATTTTACGCCATGACCCGGATGTCATTCTCATCGGTGAAATTCGCGACCAGGAAACCGCGCAGATTGCCGTGCAGGCGTCCCTGACCGGTCACCTGGTTTTTTCCACGCTTCATACCAATGATGCGCCGGGCGCGTTGACGCGGCTCGTGGACATGGGGGTGGAACCGTATTTGGTGGCTTCATCCCTCGAAGCGGTGCTGGCCCAGCGCCTGGTGCGCGTGCTTTGCAAACATTGCAAGCAGCCGGACCATTCGCCTACAGCGCAGGCGCTCAAGGCGCAATTGAATATTCCGACGGAAACGACCATTTATGCCAGTGTGGGCTGCCGGGAATGCCGCAACACGGGATTCCATGGCCGCCACGCGATTTTTGAATGGATGGACAGTGATAACGAGATTCGGCAGTTGATCCTTAAAAGGGCCTCCACCGATCAAATCCGCGACGCCGCGCGCCGCCAGGGCATGAAAACGCTGGCCGAGGACGGCTGGCGATTGGTCCGGACGGGAATCACGACCGTCGAGGAAGTGTTAAGCGTAACGACGGCCAAAGAAGTTGCGCGTACGACGAAGAACGATTCCCTGGATGCGACGCCGGCAAGCATTGCGGTGGCAAGGTAATTTCCATGCCTACGTTTTCCTACAAAGCATTGCAGGCCAACGGCGCCGTTGCCGAGGGAGTGCTGGAAGCGCCAGGCCGGCCCGATGCGCTTCGGCAAATCGAGGGGCTTGGGTTGCGCCCGGTGAATATTTCGGAGAAAGCGGCGGCCGCATCAAAAAACGGCGCGGCTTCCGCCGGAAATTTTTCATTTAAATTTGAATCCAAAAAAGTTTCCGCCAAAGCGTTGGAAAATTTTACGCGGCTATTGTCCAGCCTTCTGGCCGCGGGCGTGCCGCTAAGCCGGGCGCTGGTGATTCTTTGCAAGGAAGCCAAAACCCCGGTCGTCGCGGCCAAATGGAAGGAAATTAATGACCAGGTCGTGGACGGCATGTCGCTGGCCAACGCGATGGCCAAGTCCCCGGAAACTTTCCCGCGGATCTACGTCGCGATGGTGGAGGCGGGCGAGGTGGGCGGATTCCTCGACGTGGTGCTGGCGCAAATCGCCGAATTTCAGTCGCGCGAAAAGGACCTGAAATCAAAGGTGATCACGGCAATGACCTATCCGTGCATTTTGTTTTGCCTGGCGTCAATCATACTGACGGCCCTATTGATATTTTTCGTTCCCATGTTGCAGCGGGTGTTTGTCACCCTTCACGGCTCGCTGCCCCTCATCACCCAAATGGTCATTGGCGCGAGCAACTTTCTGCGTTCCTGGGGGATTTTCATCCTCATCGGGATAGTCGTTATCGTGTTCCTGCTCCGGACCTGGTTTGCGTCGGAAAAAGGCCGGCGCGTTTGGGAAGGATTCGTTTTGCGCATTCCGATGGTGGGCGGGCTGCTGGCGCAGTTTGCCATGGCCCGGTTTTGCCGCATGTTGGGAACCTTGCTCGGAGCGGGCGTGCCGCTGGTGCACAGCCTCAATGTCGCGCGCCGTTCGATCGGCAACCAGATTCTCGTGGATGCGGTGGGCCAGGCGATCGAGCGGGTGCAACAGGGCGGGCGCCTCGGCCAGAGCCTGGCGGACTGCAAAATCCTGTTTTCCAGTTCTGCCGTGGAAATGATTTCGGTCGCCGAAGAAAGCGGAAAACTGGACGTTGAACTGGTGCGCCTGGCCGGCGTGACGGAAAATGAGCTGAACCGGAATTTGCAAACCACGGTGTCCTTCGCCGAGCCGTTGTTGCTCTTTTTTATCGCCAGTTTCATCGGCACCATTTTCATCGGCATGTTATTGCCGGTCCTTTCAATGAGCCAATACATCAAATAGAAATCATTCATGAAAATCAAAATCAACAAGCACACGATTCGGAAGTTATCACCGGTGCGGGCGTTTACGCTCGTGGAAATCATGCTGGTCGTCGCGATCATCAGCATTCTCGCGGCGCTGGTCATTCCCAAGATTGCCGGCAAAAGCGAGCAGGCCCGCGAAACGGCGGTGCGCGCGGACATTCGGGGGGGGATCAAATCCGCCCTGGACCAATATGATGTGGACAACGGCTTTTATCCGTCGAGTTTGCAGGACTTGCTCCAGCAACCGCGCAACGCCAAGAACTGGCACGGTCCCTACCTTGATCCGCCCGTGCTTCCGGTAGATCCCTGGCAGAATCCTTATCTTTATATGTATCCGGGCAAACATAATCCAACCGGCTACGACCTGTGGTCGGCCGGGCCGGACGGCAAATCAGGAACGGATGATGACATTGGAAACTGGCAACAATAAATCAGCGACCCGATGCGCTTTTACGCTCATCGAACTGGTACTCGTCATGGCGCTATTGGTTGTAGCGGTGTGCATGGTCGCGCCCCGGATGTCGGATTTTATCCGCGGACGCGCGCTGGATTCCGAGGCGCGGCGGATGATGGCGCTCATGCATGCGGGACAGTCCCGCGCGGTTTCGGAAGGCATGCCGATGGTTCTTTGGTTCGATGGAAAACAAAATGCCTGCGGGCTGGAGGAGGAAACCCCGCCCAAAGGCGGCGATCCGAAAGCGGAAGAACTGGATATCAGCGAATACGTGCAAATCACGCCGGTCACGACCGGCGCATTGGCGTCCACAAGGTTTAACAATATGCCGGCAATTCGTTTTTTGCCCGACGGCACGATTGACGAAAACAGTCCCTCTTCCGTCGTGTTGACCGAGGGCAACAGCAAATTGGAGTTGGTGGAATTGCAAAATCATACAGGCTATGAAGTTGGCGGTTAACAACAGGACAAGCGCAGAGCGGGCGGAAGTTGCGCCGCTGCACGCGGCGCTGACGCCGCAGCGCGGCGTCCCTACCTGCCGTTCGCGCCGCGAATCCGCCTTTACGTTGGCGGAGACACTGGCGGCGCTGGTGTTGCTGGCCATCGTGATTCCGGTGGCGGTCGAAGCGTTGCACGTAGCCAGCGGCGCCGGTGAAGTGGCGGCGCGCAAAGGAGCCGCCGCGCGCGTGGCCGACCGGATTTTGAATGAAAGCCTCGTGATGACCAATTGGAACAGCGGCCCGCAAAGCGGGACCATCAGCGAAGGCGCGAATGATTTTCACTGGACGCTCAGCAGCCAGAATTGGCCCGAGGACGCGATGGAATTGCTCACGGCGGAGGTCAGTTTTTCCGCGCACGGGCACGATTATTCGGTGACGCTGAGCACGCTGGCCAGTCTCCAGACCCAAACCACGCCCATGGGCACCACCGGCGGGACGACGGGAGGGGCGCCGTGAAAATTTCTCCACATTTGATTGAAAACTTCGAACATCGAACGCCGAACATCGAACGCCGAAGTGCCCGCGCGCGGACCCTTAATTCGACGTTCGGCGTTCGATGTTCGATGTTCGGTGTTCCAAGCGTTAACGGTTTCACCCTCATCGAGGTTATTCTGGCGATCGGCATTGCGGCGATTGTCGTCATTTCGGTCAGCGCGGTTTTCTTCTCGGCCATCCGATTGCGCGACGCCACGCAGGCGGCCGTGGATGATGCGACGCCGGTGGACCAGGCGATGTCTTTTTTGAAACAGGATTTGGAATGCGTGGTCACGCCAACCAACGGCACCAGCAAACAGTTGTCCGGCGGCTTCCGGGTGGGAGATATTAGCAGTTCCGGCAATGGGGAACCGGTTTCCATCGAAATGTACACGGCCACCGCCGCATTGGGCGACAACAACCCCTGGGGCGACATCCAACGCGTCACGTATGAATTGCGTGATCCGACCGTCCGCAATGCCGCGGGCAAAGACCTCGTCCGCAGCGTCACGCGAAATCTTTTGACGATCAGTACGCCGCAAGTGGAAGACCAATGGCTCATGAGCGGGGTCCAGAGCATCAGTTTTTCCTGCTTCGACGGCGCACAATGGTGGAATACGTGGGACACCACGGGCCTGACGTCGCCCAACACCAACCTGCCCGTCGCCGTGCGCGTGGACATTCAGCCCGTCGGAAACCAAATGTCGCCCATCGAAATGGTGGTGCCGATTGATTCGTTGTCCGAGTCGAACATGGTAATGAATTCAGAATCAGAATCAGGTTCGGGAACAGGAACTGGGACTGGAACCGGGACTGGAACGGGAACAGGAACAGGAAAGGGAACGGGTTCAGGATCAAGTCCAGGAAAATGACCAAGCTGCGTTCCATATTCATTTGCCGGCGGCGCGAAAAGGCGTCGGTGCTGATCATTGTGCTGTGGATGGTCATTGGTTTGGTCAGCATGGCCTTGTATTTCGCAAATTCGATGACGTATGAACTTCGGGCGTCGGACAATCGTGTTTGCGGCATGGAGGCAGACCAGGCGATCGAAGGCGCCGCCCGTTATGTGGGCTATGTGCTCTATAATTATTCGACCAACGGAGCGATGCCGCTCAATACCCAATTCCATTGTGAAGCCGTGCCGATTGGCGACGCGCATTTTTGGATCATCGGCCGCGATCCCTCGGAACTTCCGCGCACGGATCCCTATTTTGGGCTGATTGATGAAGGTTCCAAATTGAATTTGAACACGGTGAGCACCAACACACTGTTGTGCCTGCCTAATATGAGCGACGATTTTGCCGAAGCAATCGTGGATTGGCGCAGCACCAATGGCGATGGCCTGTATTCGATGGATTACAACGGGCTTGGCTATGACGATAAAAACGCGCCCTTTGAAACCGTGGATGAATTGCGGCTGGTCTATGGCGCGACGATGGACCTGTTGGCGGGAGACGATCTTAATTTCAACGGTGTGTTGGATTCCAACGAAAAAAGCACCGATGGCAGCACCCAGGTTGAGCCGGGTTTGCTCGAATATTTCACCGTCTATACCCGCGAACCGAATTTCACTGACGTCAATGGCGACGATGTTCTGCTCACCAACGTCAACACGGCAACCCAGGTGGAATTGCAAAACGCTTTTCAAGCGGCCGGGCTGAGCAGTTCGTACGCCCATAATATTTATACTTACGCTCATGACACGACGACTTTCAAAGGCATTTTGGATTTCTGTGTGTTTTGCCGGACCAGACTGGGAATGAGTTCGGACGATTTTGCCAAAATCT
>JASHPN010000035.1 GCA_030038175.1 Verrucomicrobiia bacterium | reverse complement strand
GGGGGCCCGCAAACCGATCCGGGTTATTCCCGGGCCAAAGCTAAAATGGCGCTTGAGCGGCCGGAATATTTCCTCCGATAAATCACTCTCCGGGGCAATTCAGAAGCTCCAGGCGTGCCGCGAATTCGTGGAGTGGGCGGCGGATTTTCTGAAAAAGCATCCTCCCACCGATGGTCCATTGACGAACGGAGACCTTGCCGTGCTCCTGGAAGACTGGTTTTTCATGCAGATGCTCTACCGCCAACAATTGGTGAATTTCAAATCGGGCGTCCAGATTGATAAACTCGCCGCCGCATCATGGCATCGTCCGCGCGGCTATGGTTTTCTTAAGACGATGAAGTTCAACTACACCCTCGCCTTTGACAAAGTTTTCAGCCGATGAAAAACATCCTTTGCATTACGTCCCATGATCTGAATGCGCCCGATTATGGGGCCGTGTTACGCTGTCGAAACGTATTTCGGATGCTTTCGCGCTTTGGCCATGTGCGCATGGTGCTGGGCAGCCGGTACGAAAACGTCATCAAAAATGCCAAATCACCCCAGGCCGGCTTCGATTTGGTTGATAAAATTCAATTTCGCCCCGGCCGGTCCCCCCTCCTGGAACGCGTCGGACGCAAATTGAAAGGCCCGCCGGTGGACATCGAGGGATATCACGCCTCGCGGCGGGATCGGGAACGGCTTGAGCGCTTGATGTCCCGGCACGACCTGACGTGGGTTCACGGCCTGGAAATAACTGACGCGTTCAATTTCCGCCGCTGGCCAAAAACCGTGCTGGATGTTGACGACCTTCCCAGCGCGATCTGTCGCCTGCGTTTAACGCAACCGGACACCGAATCGGCCCAATATTGGAATGGCCGAAAAATGAAGGCCTGGCGCCGCGTGGAACAGAGTTTGGCCCGGCGTTTCGACGCCGTCAGCGTGTGCAGCGAGCTGGACCGCCACGAACTGGGCGCCACGCCCGGCATTTTTGTTCTTCCCAACGGCTTTGAGCGTCCCCGGGCCGTGCCGCAACGAAACCCCGCGGTCCCCCCGCAAATAGGATTTGTGGGAACGTTTCTTTATGCTCCAAACCGCGATGGTCTGCGTTGGTTTGTTGATAATGTCTGGCCCGATATCCAGGAAAAAGTTCCCGGCGTGCGCCTGCGGGTAACCGGCGAGAGAAGCCAAAGCTCTTTTATTGGCCGCAATGTGGATGCGTTGGGATGGGTCGAGGACATGGAAACCGAAATGGCCAATTGGTCCCTGGCGATTGTGCCGCTTTTCGTTGGCGGCGGGACCCGCATAAAAATCCTGGATGCCTTCAGCCGGAAATGTCCTGTTGTTTCCACAACCCTGGGCGCTTATGGTTACGACGTCGAAAATGGACGCGAACTATTGATGGCCGATTCGCCCAGGGCATTCACTGATTGCTGCCTCCGGATTTTGGCCGACCCCGCCCAAGGCGTTCGTCTGGCGGGGAACGCCTGGGCAAAATTCCTTCAAAATTGGACGTGGGATTCGCAGTCCGGGCGCCTCGCTGAAATCCTCGGAACCGTGTGGGAAAACTCGCTTCCGCTTGAGACGCGCGATGTGGCGTTCGACGTGCCGGTTCAGGCCCGCAAGACCCCCGCCCGAAAAATCGCCGCCGCCGCAGCGAAAAGTTCGCCGCTGGTTTCCGTTGTCATTCCCGCCTTTAACCGCGCGCATTGTGTCGCCGACGCGGTCAGGAGCGTTCTGGCCCAGTCGTTCCAGGATTTTGAGATTATCGCCGTGGATGACGGCTCCTCGGATGGCACCTCCGAGGCGCTGGAACAATTCGGCGGCCGGATTCGATTGATTCGGCAGGAAAACCGCGGAGTCAGCGCGGCCCGAAATACCGGCATCCGCGCCGCCCGGGGAGACTGGATTGCTTTTTTGGATTCAGACGATCGCTGGCATCCGGACAAGCTCGAACGCCAGGTCAAAGCCATGGAAAAGTTCGGCGTCAAAATCTGCTTCGCCCGCTGCGTCAACACGGACAACGAGGTGTTGAAGGACATCGAATTTGTTTCGGCCAGCCTCTGCGAGCCGGAGGTTTTCCACGTGCAAAATGCCGTGGATTCCGTTTGCCTTTCTCCCCGGCACCCGTTGATTCCGACCATGGTTGTTGAAAAACAGCTTCTCGAGAAGGCCGGCCTCTTTGACGAATCGTTTCATGCGGCGGAAGATGCCGATCTGATTTTCAGGCTGTCGTTTTTATCGGGATACCTTTACCTGGACCGTCCGCTGGCAACGGTTTATGAAAAGTCCGAAAACAGCCTGACCTACTGCGAAAAACTGGGGCCTTTGGCGCGGCGCAACCAGTCTTATTTGCGCATGGTTTCTCAAATGTATTGGCGCCTGGCGGAAATCTCTCCCGAAAAGCTTTCCGTGATGCGGGCCCGGCTCGGCTATTTCATTTCCCGCCGCGCCGAAATCGCGTGCGCCGCCGGCCAATTGCCGGTCGCCCGCTCGCTCGCGCGGGACGGTATTTTCTTTGCGCGGACCTTCCGTGATTTTGCGCGTTGCGCCGGCATCCTGCTGTTCCCCGGCGTCGTTCGCAGCCGCGCACAAAGAAAATGGCCGGCTTGAGACCGCCGCGTATTTCTCTGTTTTTTGTAAAAAAACAGAATGAACGATTTCAATTCTAAGGGTTATGATTCTGGTTTTGGGCGCCGGCACGTATGTCGGCCGGAGTTTTTGCGCGGAATTGCGCCGGCGCGGCCTTGACTACGTGTTGCCGGCGGACCGCGACTTCGCCGATTTCCACGCCCTCTTTGATTGTATCAGGAAAGCAAAACCCGAATTTCTCATCAATGCCGCCGGCCGCGCGGCGGCCAACGTGGATCTGGACGAAGCCGTGCGCGAGGAAATGTTGCGCGTCAACACGATCCTGCCGCGGTTTGTCGCGCAGGTTTGCCTGCTCACCAACACGCCCTGGGCGCATGTCTCGTCGTCTGAAATTTATTCCGGCGCCAGAATCGTCGTCGCCACCGGAGTGGTCGTTGGCAAAAAGATCGGCCGGCCCAAACTGCTCCGGATGATCGCGGAATGTCCTGAAAAACTCCGGGGGTTTACCGAGGCCGACGAGCCGAATTCTTCCTTTCGTTCCGCCCCCTGCGATTTTTTCAGCGGCACGGTGGCGCTGGCCGAAGAGGCCATCCGGGGCATCGGCCGCAATTATATCTGGCGGATCGGCCTGCCCTTTAACGAGCGGGACGAGCCGGAAAACTTTCTGCGCTCGATTCAAAACGCTGAAAAAATCTGCGACGGCGTCAATCTGGTTTCCCATATTGAAGATTTTGTGCGCGCTTGCCTGGACCTTTGGGAACGCCGCGCTCCGTTCGGCATTTACAACGTCGGCAATCCGGGTGTCATGACCATCCGCCAAATCACCGAAATGGCCGGTCCGATAATTCGGCGGCCGCGCCCGGTCGAATTTCTGCCGCTCGAGGAGGAACCGCGCAGTCAGGGGGGCCGTATGCCGCGTTCCCATTGTATTCTGGATGTCTCGAAATTGCTGGCCAACGGCGCCGCGATGCGGCCCGCGGCCGAAGCCATCGAAGATTCCCTGAGGAACTGGAGCGGCGAAGGTTACCATGAAATGCATCGGGCCGCCGCCTAAGATCCATTGGTGCTGAAATGAAATCAAAACAAACCCCGTTGGTCTTTGTTCGAGGTCTTTTTTGCCCGGTCCTCCTTTTGGGCCCCCTGCTCCTCAGCCGAACGGCGAAAGCGCAGACGGAAACCGTCGAACCGCTGGTTCCTCCCGTCGAGTCCATGTCGCAATTGCACATGACCAATAGTTTCCAGGTTTTTCCGACGGGCGTGCCGGCCACTCCGCCGGCGCAATACGAGCCGTTTCGCTGGGATCAGTTTGTCGTCCGTCCGCACTTCGATTATCAATATATGGACGCGATCGGGCTCCTGGCCGCTCCCAGCAACCATGTTAACAGCACGGTCCAGACAATTTCGCCGGGCATTCTGGTCGATATGGGCCCTCATTGGGCTTTGGATTACACGCTGACGCTGGGTCTTTATTCCAATACAAATTTTGGAACCGAAGTGGACCATTCCGTCACGCTTACCGGCCAGACGACCTATAATGGCTGGAACCTCGGTTTTGTTCAATCGGTCTTGATGTCGCAATCAGCCTTGATCGAAACCGCGGAACAAACCTCCCAGCAAAATTACAACACCACGGTCACCGGCCAACACCAGGACAATCAATATATTTCCGAAGACCTGGCGGTCTATCAAAACATTCAGAATACCGCGGGCGGATTCGAAAATATGCGCACCTGGTCCACGCTCGATTGGCTGAATTACCAGCCGCAATCGCGTTTTCTCGTCGGTATCGGTCCCGGCCTGGGATACAACAACGCGGATTTCGGGCCGGACGCGGTTTTTGAAGAACTCCAGGCGCAAATGAGCTGGCGCATGACGGACCGGTTGAGTGTTCAAGCCAGCGCCGGCGTCAACGAAACCGAATTTCTTGGAGGCCAGGGAGCGAGCGATTTGTTCAGCCCCATTTATGGCGGCACGATTCAGTTTCAGCCTTTTGCCTCCACTCAACTTTCTGTTTTCGCGAACCGGACCGTTGCGCCCTCCCTTTTCGTGGGCCAATATTCCGAAAGCACGTCTTACGGAGCCTCCATCAGCCAGCGGTTGCTGAGACAGTTCTATGTGACTTTAGGCGGCACCTACAACAACCAGAGTTATGTCGCCTCCGCGACTGATGTTTCGGCCACCCGCATTGACAAATACTACGCGCTGACCGCGCGCCTTTCTCATTCTTTTCTCAAGCGCGGCTCAGTCGCGGTTTTCTTCCAGTACGGGAAGGACAACTCGAATCTGCCCGGCTATTCGTTCACGACCACTCAGTATGGCGCGGACGTCAATTACAGTTTTTGAATAAAGTTCGTGAAAGTACAAGAAGCAAAAATGGCGGAGGCAAAAAGCCCCATCGCATTTGAACGGACGGTTGCCCGGCCCCGAAAGTGCCCCCGGTGGCTCGCTGGATTCCTGCCGGCCCTCGCCGTCCTGGCCGTTGCTTTCAGCGTCCCGCTCTATCATTTGCTGCAGCTGGCGGCGGCGGATCAATTGTACTCGGACATTCCCCTGATTCCGTTCGTGAGCCTCTATATCGTTTGGCTGCGGCGAAACCGGCTGCCGCGCTCGCGCAAACCTGCGCCGGGGCCGGCGGTCCTTTTCTTTGGGTTGGGTTTTCTCGCTTTAGCGGTTGTTTGGTTCGTATCTCGCGGCCGGCCGATGGCCGTCGAAAATAATCTCGCCCTGACTATTTCGGCCCTGCTGCTTTTTTTCGACGGACTTTGCTTTTTATTTCTCGGCGCGGGGTTTATGCGGACCTTTGCTTTCCCCGTTGCGCTGCTCTTCTTTGTGGTCCCGTTCCCGGTTGTTCTGCGGGATGCCGTAGCGGCGTTCCTGCAGCATGGTTCGGCTGCCTGCGCCGGACTCTTTTTTCAGTTGTCCGGCACGCCGGTCATGCAGGACGGACTGGACTTTCACCTGCCCGGCTGCGTGATTCACGTCGCCCCTGAGTGCAGTGGGATCCATTCCACGCTGGTTTTGGCAATCGTCAGCCTGGTGGGAGGATGGCTTTTTCTGCGTACCCCATGGAAACGCGCGGTGCTCGTCCTGGCGGTGCTTCCCCTGGCCCTGGCCCGAAACGGATTCAGAATCTTCGTCATCGGGCGGCTCTGCGCCGCCTATGGACCCCGGATGCTGGATTCCCCCATCCACCATCACGGAGGGCCAATCTTCTTCGTTCTCTCTTTGATTCCATTTCTTTTGCTCCTGTTTGTTCTGAGGAAAACCGAACGAACCAACCTGGAAACTTCAACCGAGAAATTGTTATGAAAAAAATCTACCTCCTGTTTGTGCTTGCCGCCGCTGGCCTCCTGGCCGTCGCGGGCGCCGGCTGTTCGGCCAAGGCAAAAAAATCATATTATCTCGAACGCGCCGATCGCTGGTTCAATGACGGGCAATTCGAAAAGGCCGAAGTCGAGTATCTCAATGTTCTGCATTCCGATCCGCAGAATGGCCGGGCCTACTGCCAGCTTGGCATCATCTACTACAACCAGGGCCGTTTTCAAAAAGCCGCGCCGTTTTTGTTCCGGGGCGGTCAATTGGATTCCACCAATCTGGACGCGCACGTCAAACTCGGGGAAATTTATCTCGCGCTTGGCAATTTCAAGGAAGCCCATAATCAGGCGGAATCCGTTCTCGAGCAAAATCCGCGGGATCCCCAGGCGCCCATCCTCTTTGCCCAATCGGTCGCCAAACAAAATGAAATCTCCGCCGCCCGGCAGCGCTTGCATCCCCTCATCCAAATGGGCGATGACCCCGCCCTGGAAACGGCCATGGGAATCCTCGCCTCGCGCGAACGCGATTTCAAAACCGCAACCGCGGATTTCCAGCGCGCTTTGGCCATGGATTCCCATTTCGCCGCGGCCTATGTGGCCCTGGGCAAATCGCTCTGGCAGCAAAACGAGATTCAAAATGCCGAAACCGCTTTCAAGGCCGGCGCCGATTGCGCTCCCGTCGATTCGCCCCTGCCAATCGAATATGGCCGGTTTGAAATCCAGTCCGGCCATATCATGGCCGCCGGAAAGTTCTTCGCGGCGCTGACGGCTAAAAACCCTGATTACGTACCTGCCTGGCTCGGGCTGGCGGAGGTGGCGTTGGACGAAAAAAATCTCGATGGTTGTTCAACCGCCATCAAAAAGGCGTTGGCCCGTGATCCGGACAACGTGGATGCGCGCGTGCTGGATGCGCGGCTGGAGTTGGCGCGCTCGGACGTCGCCCCGGCCACGGCCGCGCTGGAACAACTTGCCAAAAAATATCCGCAGGCGGCGCGCATTCATTATCAGCTCGCCCTGGCCTATGTTACCGCCGGCCGGAACGGCAGCGCCGCCCGGCAATTGCGCGAGGCCGTGGGCCTGGACCCCGGTTTTCAGGAAGCTTCGTTTTTGCTCGCGCAACTGGATTTGCAGACCGGCGACCTGGACTCCGGCATGGTCCTGCTCAAGGGCGTCCTTGCGCGCGACCCGGGCCTGCTCCAGGCGCGGCTCCTGATGGGGGACGCCTACCGGCTCAAGAATGATTTCGCCGACGCCCAGGGCATTTTTCAGCAGTTGGAAAAAGCTTTTCCCAAAAATCCGGAGATTCCGCTCTTGTCCGGCTCGACGTACCTTCAACAATCGAATGAGAATGCGGCCCGGGAGCAATTCAATCGGGTCCTGCAAATTCAGCCGGGCAACGAAACCGCCCAGGAGGAGCTGGCGGAATTGGATTTGGCGGACCGGCAGTTTGCCGCCGCGCAACAACGGGCGGAAACCCTCATCCAAAAGGATCCGAGCCGGGCCGCGCCCGAAGTGCTTCTGGCCAAAGTTCTGATGGCCCAGGGGCAAACCAATCAGGCTGAAGCCGCGTTGTCGAAAGCAACAACGCTGTCCGGCGGTTCGCCCGCGAACGTGTTGCTGGCGCAACTGTATTTCAAAGCCGGACAGGATGCCCGGGCGATGGAACGTTTGAACGCCACGCTGGATGCCAATCCCACCAACACGGCCTTGCTTATGCTTGCCGGCATCATCCAAAGCGGCCAAAAGAATTACCGCGCCGCCGCGGATGCCTATGAAAAATTGCTGGCGGTTGACCCGCAAAACAGCCCGGCGCTCAACAATCTCGCCTGGATTTATTGCGACAACCTCGGCGGCCAGGACAAAGCTTATGATTTGGCCCAACGCGCTCACCAGTTGCGTCCGGCCGATCCGTCCACCTGCGATACGCTCGGATGGATTGATTTCAAGAAAGGACAGTACGCGGTCGCGCTCAAACTATTCCAGGAAAGCGCCAATGGATTGTCAGGGAATCCGGACGCTCAATTCCATCTGGGTATCGCCCATTATATGCTCGGTGACGAAGACGCCTCCCGTACCGCGCTGCAAAGCGCTCTGAGCACGGACCTCGCGTTTCCGGAACGCAGCCAATGCGAAGACTGCCTGAATACGCTGAATGTGGACCCAAAAAACGCGGACGCCGGCACGCGTGCCTGGCTGGAAAAGAAAATCTCACAAAGCCCCGATGACCCCATCGCGTTTGCGCGGCTTGCCGCGATTTATCAGCGCGATAAAAATCTCGACAAAGAGATCGCCCTCTGCCAAACCGTTCTGAAAGCCAGCCCGCGAAGCGTCAAAGCTTTGGTTCTTCTGGCGCAACTGTCCGCTTCCAGCAATCCTCAAAAGGCCTACGCGCTGGCAAAAACCGCCTATCAACTCAGGCCGGATGATACGGAGGTTTGCGCTACGCTGGGACGGCTGGCCTGGCAAAACGGCAACGACCAATGGGCCTGCAGCCTCCTGCAGGGCGCCTCCCAGGACCAGCCCAACAACGCGCAAACCCTGTTCTATCTCGCGCAGGCTGCTTTCTGCGTCGGTAAAATGGCGGAATCGCAGACTGATATGCAGGACGCCATGCAAATGGGATTGCCGCCGGACCAGGCGGCTAAGGCAAAAAACTTCCTGGATATCGTTGCCGCCTGCCAGGATCCCGATCAGGTGCTGGCCGCGGGATCCGAGGTGCAGCAGGTGTTGAGTTCGCAGCCCGATTTTGCGCCCGCCCTCTTCGCGGAGGGTTTGATTGACAGCCGAAACGGGGACTCTGTCGGCGCCGAGCGCGATTATGAAAAAATTCTGGGCCGCCATCCTGATTGCGCTCTGGCCCAAAAGAACCTGGCCATTCTTTATGCGCAAAATTTTGTGGATAACGGCAACGCCTATCCGGTTGCCGTCAAAGCCCGCGAAGCCTTTCCGGACGATCCTGCGGTTGCCAGGGCTCTTGCCCTCATTTTATTTCAGCGGGGCCAGTACTTTCGCGCGGCCGATCTGTTCAATACGATTTCAAGCTCGGCGGCCGCCGATGCCCGGGTCTTTTATTGCCTGGGTATCTCCGAATTTCACCTCAAAAATTACAATGAAAGCAAATCGTCCCTGCAACGCGCTTTGGATTTGAAGCTGTCCGGCCAGGAAGCAACCGATGCCCGCGAAACGCTGGCGGAATTGAAGTGAAACCGTCGGCAAAGTTTACAGAATTCAAAACCGGCATTTTGCCGGAAAACAAAGCGTTTTTTCAATATCAGATCAAAATCGTCGGAAAACTTTACGATCGGTCAACCCGGTAAAGCTCCAAATCCCGCACAAAACCGCCTTGGCATTCCAGGTGCTTAATGGGAAGACGACGATTGCAAAATACAAAAATGCAACAAGGAGAGTAAAAGGTATGAAAAAAAATTGTTTAATAACAGCGGCTGTCGCCGTCGCTGTCTGTGGGATGGCGGGAATTGCCCAGGCGACTCCGATCTCGGGCGATATTACGTTCGCGGGTGGCGTCACATTGAATACGGCTTCGGCGGGAACCGCCACGGAAGTGTTGAGCTTCACCGGCGCCAACGGCACGGGAGATCCCTATGTCATCAGTGATAGCGGAAGTTTTTCCGGAATTCTTCCTCTCTCATCGGTGGCTTTCGCATCCGATTGGAAGTTCGATTCGGGACCGGTGTCTGACTTTTGGAGCGTTGGTGGTTTCACGTTTAATTTGGCGTCTTCCTCCATCGTGTTTCAGGGAGGGAATCCGGCCGGCGTTCTCGTGGATGGCACCGGTACCGTGAGCGGAAACGGTCTGGATGACTCAACCATATCGTGGAGCTTCTCGACGCAGGATCCGGGCGCTGTCGGAGTTGACGACGACGTGGTCTTTTCATTCTCGGCGGCTGCCGGAACCTCGGTCCCGGATGGCGGCACGACAGCAATGTTGCTGGGCCTTGGCATCCTCGGCCTGGGCATGCTCAAGAAACAAATGCTCGCTTAATCGCGTTCGCATTCCATAATTGAATTTTGGGCGGAACTTGTTCCGCCCAAAATTTTCTCTTTTACCGTTATCTCCAAAGGCGCAACTCATGCACGGTCCCGCCATTATCGCCTTCGTAGCCGCGTTCTTCAGCGGCGCTTTGGCGTTTAGTGTTGGCTGGCGCGGACGCAGCACGGCTCGCCGTTCGTTTGCCGCGGGGATGTTTGTGCTGGCCATTGAGAGTCTTTTCGACGGTTTCGCCCTCCAGACGGCTTCGCTTGAGGAAAAAATCTTTTGGGAGCAGGGCGGACTGGTGGCCATGTCGTTCCTGCCCGGGACCTGGCTTTTCTTCAGTTTGAGTTACGGACGCGGAAATTACCGCGATTTCTTGCGCCGCTGGCGTTTCGTCCTGGGAGCAGCCTTCCTGATTCCCATCACCCTGGCGATTTTGGGCCGCGCGGGACCGATTATTTCGGCAAGCCAAACCGATGGCCACGGGATGCTGGCCCTGGGGCGGGCCGGGGTCGCCTTCAATTTGCTGTTTTTGGCCGGAGCCGTTCTTATTTTGATGAATCTTGAACGCACCTTTCGGGCCGCGGTGGGGACCATGCGCTGGCGGATCAAGTTCATGATTCTGGGCATGGGCATTTTATTTGCCGTTCGTTCCTACGCCGCCAGCCAGGCGCTTTTGTTTCACGCCATTGATATTTCCCTGGACGCCCTCAATGCTATCGCCCTTCTGGCCGCGTGCGCCTTGATTTGCCGCTCCCTCTTCCGGGCCGGCCATTTTGAAGTGGATATTTATCCCTCTCACTCCCTTCTCCAGCATTCGCTGACGGCCGTCCTGGCGGGAGTGTATCTTCTGGTGATTGGCTTTTTCGCGGATATTGTCGCGGCCCTGGGCGGCGACAATGCCTTCGCGCTCAAGGCGTTCTTTGTCCTGGTGGCGCTCGTGTTGTTGACCGTTTTGCTCTTGTCCGACCGTGTTCAGCTCCGCGCCAGCCGCTTTATCAGCCGCCATTTTCAGCGGCCGCAATATGATTATCGCCAATTGTGGCGCAAATTTACCGAGGACACCGCCTCCTGCGTCAATGAAAATGAACTGTGCCAGGCCGCCATTAAGCTCGCCACGCATATTTTCCGCGCCTTGTCCGTCACTCTCTGGCTGGCCGATGAAAAACAGGAGCGATTGGCCGTTGCCGCCTCCACTTCTTTGTCCGGCGCCACCTCCGCCGATCCCGACGTCGGCCCGCTTGAAATAAAGGAGTTGCTGGCGGCCCTTCGCCATAAGTCCGAACCCTTTGACCTGGACCTGTCTCGCGACAAATGGGCCGGCCAGCTAAAAAAAATCCATGCCTCCCAATTCATCAAAGGCGGACGCCGGGCTTGTGCGCCCCTGGCCGTGGGCGGGGAATTTCTCGGGTTGATCATCCTGGGCGACCGCATCGGCGGCGTGCCTTTTTCCGGCCAGGACTTTGATTTGCTGAAATGCGTGGGCGATGAAATTGCCGCGAGCCTCTTGAATCTGCGCCTGTCCCGGAAATTGCTGCAGGCCAGGGAACTCGAAGCGTTTCAAACCATGTCCGCCTTCTTCGTTCACGATTTGAAGAACGCGGCCTCCACGCTCAACTTGACGCTCGACAACCTTCCGGCGCATTTCCACGACCCGGCGTTTCGGGAAGACGCGTTCCGGGGCATTGCCAAATCCGTGGCGCATATCAACCGCCTGATCGAACGCCTGAGCCTTTTGCGCCATGAGTTGAAAATCGTTCCCTTGGAAGAGGACCTCAACGATTGGATCTCCCGGTCCCTGGCCGACTTTGAAAAAAATTCCGGCGTGAATATCGTCAAAGATTTCAATCCCCTGCCGAAGGTTCTCTTTGACCGTGAGCAATTGCTGAAAGTCCTCACCAATCTCACGCTGAACGCAAAAGAAGCCTCGGCGGAAGACCCCGGCATCTGTGTGGCGACCAGCCAGGTCAATGGCTGGGCCGTTCTCTCGGTGTCCGACCATGGCTGCGGAATGAACCCCGAGTTTGTCAGGCACACCCTTTTTCGGCCGTTTCAAACCACCAAAAAGAACGGCCTGGGCATCGGCATGTTCCAGAGTAAAATGATCGTCGAGGCCCACCGCGGTAAAATCGAAGTCCAAAGTGAAAGCGGCAAAGGCACCACCTTCCGGGTCTATCTTCCGGTGGCCAAATAATTGTCGAATGAAACCCAGGTTGCTCATCGTGGACGATGACGAGGAAATCCGCACCCAAATGAAATGGGCGCTTTCCGGCGATTGCGAAATTCTTATCGCCGGCGACCGCGCGGCAGCCGTTGAAGCCTTTCGCGCGCAAAAACCTTTCGCCGTTTTGCTCGATCTCGGCCTCCCGCCGCACCCCGCCAACCCGGATGAAGGGCTGGCCACGTTGTCCGAACTTCTCGCGCTGGACCGGCTCGCCAAAATTGCCGTCATTACCGGACAAGGCGAAAAGGAAACCGCGCTCCGGGCCATCGGCGAGGGCGCGTATGATTTTCTATGCAAGCCGGTCGCCATGGATGAGCTGAAATTGCTCTTGAAACGTTGCTTCCATGTTTCCGAACTGGAACGGGAATTTGCCCGCTTGCAGGGCCTGTGGAACGGCGACTCCTTTGAAGGCATCCTCGGCGGCAGCCCGAAAATGCTTCCCGTCTTCGATCTGATCCGCAAAGTGGCGACCACGGACGCCCCGGTGCTCATTCTCGGCGAAAGCGGCACCGGCAAGGAAATGGTGGCGCGCGCCATCCATCAGAAAAGCCCGCGCCGCGACGGGCCTTTCGTCGCCATCAACTGCGGCGCCATTCCGGAAAATCTTCTCGAAAGCGAGCTATTTGGCCATGAACGCGGCGCGTTTACCGGCGCCCATATTCAGCGCGAAGGACGCATCGAGAAGGCCCAGAATGGGACCCTGTTTCTGGATGAAATCGGTGAGATGCCGCCCGCTCTCCAGGTCAAGCTGCTGCGCTTCCTGCAGGAACAAACCGTTGAACGCGTCGGTGGACGGGAAGAAATCCGGGTCAACGCCCGCGTGATTGCCGCGACCAACGCGGATTTGAAAAAAGACATGGCCGCCGGCGCCTTCCGCGAGGATTTGTTCTATCGTTTGGCCGTGGTGCAAATCCTGTTGCCGCCGCTGCGCGAGCGGGGAGACGACGTCCTCGTGCTCGCGAAATCGTTCCTCCAGCGTTTTGCCGACGGCGCCAACAAGTCCGGCCTGGCCTTCGATGCCGAGGCGCTGCGCGCCCTCGGGAAACACCTCTGGCCGGGCAACGTGCGCGAACTGGAAAACTGCATCCGCCGCGCCGTGATCATGGCCGAAGGCAAGCGCGTCAGCGTCCGTGACCTGGAATTGAGTACAAACGGAATCGAAATCAATGGTGCGGTCACAATTAAAGACGCGCGCGAAGCGGTGGAACGGCAAATGGTCCAGCAGGCCCTGCGCAAACATTCCGGAAAAATCGCCCCCGCCGCCGTCGAACTGGGGCTGAGCCGCCCCACCCTGTACGAGTTAATGGACAAATTGGGAATCGCCAAAGACAGGCCTGGTTGAAAGGGGGCGCATTTCGCCCTTTGAGGAGGAGAAGAGGCGGAAGATGTCGCCGCTGACGGGCGCGGGGCTTCAATCGTTTTTTATATAAAAGCTGGGCCTGCGGCGCTGACAGCTTGCCGTTGACCGCCAGGTTTGCATTTGTGAGCCCCGTTCAGGGGCGGCATATTTGTAGAAAATCAAACAACCAGGAGACAAAGCCCCGTTAGGGGCGGCATAGTCCGATTATAATCTAAAAAGTGAAACGCGCCCGTTGAAAGGTTAATTCGTTAAATGGTTTAGATAACTAAAGGGGTCAAACCAGGGCGCATCTCAGTTTTTGTTAATACCGCAACCGAGTATGTCACCCCCACGGAGGTTTTCGCGTTTTTGTGTTATTTTCTACAGAGATACCACCCCGACGGGGTTCA
>JASHPN010000287.1 GCA_030038175.1 Verrucomicrobiia bacterium | reverse complement strand
ACCGTCTGCGCGCGGCGAATTGGAAATAACCGACGTCAACCTCGCCTACTTGAAGCGCGGCGATCTGAGTGTGCATCGGCTGAGCCGCGGTTTTGCTTGGCTGGACGCCGGGACGAGCAGCAGCCTGCACGACGCCAGCGCCTACGTGCAGACGATCGAAAAGCGCGCGGGCATCAAAATAGGGTGCCCGGAGGAAGCGGCTTTTCGCCACGGTTTCCTGCCTATGGCACAACTTCAAAATTGCATCGGCGCAATGCCCAAATGCGAATATCGGGATTATCTGGCCGAAATCATTGCCGAGGCGAACCAAAGAATATGATTTTGCTCCTCGGCGCAGCGGGTTATATCGGAGTAGCGTTTGCAAACGAATTGCTACGGCGCAAAAAGGAATTTGTGCCGCTGTCGCGCCAACAGGCGGATTATACACGATTCGATATTTTGCTCGCTTTCTTAATATCGAAGAGGCCGGAATTTGTCATCAACTGTGCCGGCTACACCGGAAAACCGAACGTGGACGCGTGCGAGATTGCGAAGGCAGATACGCTGATGGGAAACACGTTGTTGCCCCAGACCATTGCCCAGGCGTGCTCCGCGGCCAATATTCCCTGGGGCCATGTCTCCAGCGGTTGCATTTTCAGCGGGGCAAAAATCGTCGAAAACGGTCATCCGCGAGTCGAGAAAGACATGACGCGTCCGGAAGCGCGCGCGCTGGTGGAAAACTCCCCGGAAAAAATCCAGGGTTTCACCGAAGCGGATACGCCGAATTTTTCGTTCCGCGACTTGCCATGCAGTTTTTACAGCGGAAGCAAGGCCCTGGGCGAGGAGGCCATCGCCGGTGCCGGGCACGGTTACGTTTGGCGATTGCGGATTCCCTTCGATGAATTTGACAATTCCCGGAATTATCTCAGCAAGCTTCAGCGATATCCCAAAATCTATGACAACGTGAATTCCATTTCCCATCGCGGGGATTTTGTGCGGGCCTGCCTGGACTTATGGGAAAAGCGCGCGCCGTTTGGCACTTATAATGTGACCAATCGGGGTTTTGTGACCACAAGGCAGGCGGTGGCCTTAATTGAAAAAATTCTGAAGCCCGGGCGAAAGTTTGAATTTTGGAAGGACGACAATGAATTTTACCGGCAGGCCGCAAAGACGCCACGGTCCAATTGCGTGATGGATGTTTCAAAACTCCTGGCGGCGGGCGTCCCAATGCGCGATGTCCACGAAGCCCTCGAAGACTCGCTGAAAAATTGGAAACCTGAAAAATGAATTTACTTATCACAGGCGGGGCGGGGTTTATTGGCTCAAACGTGATTCATCACGTCATCGGCCGGACGGAAGTCTCCAAGCTGGTCAATCTGGATTGCCTGACGTACGCGGGCCATCTGGCCAATCTCAAAAATGTCGAAAGAAATCCGAAATACCAGTTTGAAAAAGTGGATTTGCGGGATAAAACCGAAACCCTTCGCGTCGTTCGCCAGCACGAGATCACCCATGTGATGCACCTGGCGGCGGAGTCCCACGTGGACCGTTCTATTTCCGGTCCGGGCGATTTCATCCATACCAACGTCACTGGCGCCTTCCATTTGCTGGAAGCCTGCCGGGCCTGCTGGCAAGCCGGCTCGCTCGCCAACCGCTTCCATCACGTTTCGACGGACGAAGTCTTTGGTTCGCTCGGGCCGACCGGATTTTTTACGGAAACCACCCCATACGCGCCCAATTCGCCGTACTCTGCCAGCAAAGCCTCCAGCGACATGCTGGTCCGCGCCTATCATCACACCTACGGCCTGCCAACCGTCATTACCAATTGCTCGAACAATTACGGTCCCTTTCAATTTCCGGAAAAATTGATTCCCGTGGTCATTCAGAGCGCTTTGGCGCGTAAACCAATTCCGGTCTATGGCGATGGCATGAACGTGCGCGACTGGCTCTATGTCCGCGATCATGCCGAAGCGCTTTGGACGGTGCTGACGCGGGGAAAGACCGGAGAAACCTATAATATCGGGGGTCATAATGAATGGGCCAACCTTCGCATCGTCGAGACGATTTGCGATTTAGTGGATGAATTTAAACCGGAATTTGGGGGCGGATCGCGCAAATTAATCACCTTTGTCAAAGATCGCCCCGGTCATGACCGGCGCTATGCGATTGACGCGGAGAAAATCCATCGGGAACTTGGCTGGTTGCCCGCCCACAAATTTGAAGACGGCATTCGGGAAACCGTCCGCTGGTATCTCGACAACCAGGATTGGGTGAGAATGGTGCTGGCGGCGAAAGCGTAACCGCCCGTTAAAATATTTGAATGTTGGCCGGCGCAAGCCGTCAAAGATAACAGGTTGAATCCGGTGCTCGAATGTTTTACAATGAGATAAACGGTTAATATGCAGGTTTTTAGCGGAACCATGAAACGTTGGCGTTGTTTGATCGCGCTCTTGATTTTGGCGTGGGGCTTCCTGGCCGGCGCGCAGACCAATTCCCTGGTCTGGCACAAGGCCGGTGATCGCGTGGACGCGGATGTCCATAATGAGGCGCTCCTCCCGCTTCTTAAAACTATCGCGATTCAAACCGGCTGGCACGTTTATGTGGAACCCGGCTCGACGCGCAGCGGTTCGGCTAAATTTAAGAATCTTCCCTCCGGTGAAGCATTGAAAATGCTCCTGGGCGACCTGAATTTCGCCCTGGTTCCGCAAACCAACGGGCTCTCTGACCTCTATGTCTTTCGCACGGCAATGAAAAATGCGACGCATCTGGTCAGCACCCAAAAGCCAAAGCATGTTCCCAACGAATTGCTGGTCAAAGTCAAGCCCGGCACGAACATTGATGCCCTGGCGCGGCTCCTCGGGGCCAAAATCACCGGGCGCCTGGACAAATACGGCGTCTATCGCCTTCAATTTTCCGATGCCGATGCCACCAGCGCCGCCCTTTCCCAACTCCAACTGGACAGTGATGTGCAGGCCGTGGACTATGACTATTACTTTGACCCGCCGCCCACGCCGGAGAGCATTTCGCCTTCCGCGGCGCCGGTTGGCCAATTGTCACTCCAGCTCAATCCGCCGCCCTCGTCCGGCAAAACGATTATCGGGCTGATTGATACGGACGTGCAATCGCTGGGCGCGGATTTGAATCAATTTATTCTCCAGCAAATTAACGTTGCGGGCGACCCATCGTCCGATTCCAGCATCACCCACGGCACGGCAATGGCCTATACCATTTTACAGGCCATCGAAAATTCGACAGGAAGCGGCAGCACGTCTGTTCAAATCCTTCCGGTAAATGTCTATGGTGGTTCAGACGAACAGACCACGAGCTATGACGTTGCCCTGGGCATTCAAGCGGCGGTCAATGCCGGCGCAACGGTTTTAAACATGAGTTTGGGCAGTTCCGGCGACAGTTCCGTGCTGGACGGGGTGGTGGCACAGGCGGCACAGGACGGGATCGTTATGTTCGCGGCGGCGGGAAACAATCCAATTGACGCTCCCTATTATCCCGCGGCGGATAATGGGGTCGTTCCGGTGACTGCGCTCAGTCAGCAGGGGCAACTTGCTTCCTATGCCAATTCATGGGCGGATCCGAGTATGATTGCCCTGCCGGGAACAGGCGTGGTTTATTACGACGGCGAGCCATGGGTGGTCCAGGGGACGTCCACTTCAACCGCCATCGCCACCGGAGCGTTTTATGGAAATATGTTCAAGAATAGCTGGACGCCGACGCAAACCATTTCCGCGATGCAAGCCCGCTTTACGGTGCCGTAGTATTAATCAATGCGTCATGCAGCCCAGCCGGCCGAAGGCAACGACGAAGACGATGAGGGAAATAATAAGAAGCCACGGTTTGCCCGCCACCAGAAGCAGTATCCCCGCGCCTAAAATAGCAGCCATGAGCAGATAAACAAAAATCGCCAAAGCAAACTTCATGGCCGCATTGTAACCATTTTTGGAACTGGCGCAAGAAGGATAGCTTGGTTGCTACACCCCCCCAAATCGCCGGTGCCGGCGCGCGTATTCCTCCAGCGCGGCGAAAAACTGCGGCTTTCGAAAATCCGGCCAAAGCGTCGGCGTTATGACCAGTTCGGCGTAGGAAATTTGCCAGAGCAGAAAATTGCTCACCCGCATTTCCCCGCTGGTGCGAATCAACAGGTCCGGGTCCGGAATATTTCGGGTCCAGAGATGGTCCGAAATGACTTTTTCGTTAATGTCGGCGGTCTCCAGTTGTCCGCGCCTGACCTTTTCGGCAATCGCCCGCACGGCGTCCACAATTTCAATCCGGCTCCCGTAGCTCAAGGCCATGATCAGCGACAAACCATTATTTTTGGAAAGCGTGGCGATGGATTTTCTAAGATGCTCCTGGACGTTCTCGGGCAGGCGCCAGATTTGGCCGATGACCTCGAGGCGCACATTGTTTTTGTTCAATTCGGGCGTCTCGCTTTTGAGATAATGCACGAGATATTTCATCAGCGCGTCCACTTCATCTTTCGGACGATTCCAATTCTCGGCGGAAAACGCGTAGAGCGTGAGATATTTGATCCCGAGTTCACCCGCAACACGGATGATCGTTCTGGCGGATTCAGCCCCGACCCGATGGCCCTCCACGCGCGGCAGGCCGTTCTGTTTGGCCCAGCGCCCGTTCCCGTCCATGATGACGGCCACGTGCTGGGGCAGCGATGCCCTCGCTTCGGCGCTCAGATGCGGGACTGAACTCATCTCAGTATCTTATTTAAAATTCGCATCATTTAAAGGCGAAAGAATTTCCGGTTCCATTCAGGTTTTTCGTATTTTTCCCGCGCTAATTGCGAAACTCGGTCCAAAGGCGGCTGGACCAGCGCCTCCCGGGCGTTCCAAACCTTTCGCAAGGCGTTCTTTACGTCAACCGGCGAGAGATTCAAGTTCACCAGAAAGTCGTTATGGCTTCGATGTTCCCGGTATTCCGGTTGTCTCGAGGGAAATTTGAGGCATTTGCCAACCAGCGCGAGGTCAAAATCCAAAAGAAAGGTTCCATGAAAAAGCAGAAAATTTTTGTGCCGCCGCTGGGAATTGCCGGAAAATTTCCGGAATGCCCTTCCGGAATGAGCCCCCGGAAGTCCAGTAGCCGGAATCGCCAAATCCGTACAGCCCTGAATTTGGATTGCGCTATCCCTGAGCACCGATTGAATCGCAACCCGATTTCGCTCCATGATGAATTTATTTGCGCCGGAGATCGTCGCCAACGGAGAGCTATCGGTGATCCGCAGGATCAGGGTGTAATTCAAGCATCCGGGCCCCTGTAAAACGGTCCCGCCCCCGGAACAACGGCGAAAAATGGGAACCGCTGCAGATTCGCATCCGGGCGCCTGCACCTCTGCCTCGATCGTATTTGCGTAACCAACAACCACAAACGGTTCCGCCGATTCCCAAAACCGCAGGATTTCGTCACCGCCGTTTTCTTCGCGCCAATCCAGCAAGGCTTCATCGCAGGCCAAATTTTCGGCTGGGGTGGGAAACGTCAAATCCAGGAAATTTATCATTTGCCTTAAAAACGGCCGTTTTAAGCGCCGCGGTTCCGCAAATCCAACCACATTTTGCTGGTGTTGGATCCCAAAATGGGCTTTAATTTGTTTCGCGTTTTCATGCGCCTTGTGGAAAATTGAATCAAAGTGAGCTTCGAAACAAAAGAAATTTACGGTTCCCGGCCCGCCGCCCCGTCTTATAGCAACGGAAACGGCGATAAATTGGGCGAATCATTGCAATCCGTTTTTGAATTGGCCCTTGAAAGCCAGGGCCCGGAGCGCACCGCAAAACTGCTGGAGAAGCTTGCCAACCAACTGCGGGTAGCGCCGCGCCCTCAGTCGGCCGCGACGACACCCTACCTCAATACGATCCCGGCGGAACAGGAACCCGACTACCCTGGAGACCGGGAAATTGAGCGGAGAATCAAGAGCCTCATGCGTTGGAACGCCATGGCCATGGTCGTCAAAGCCAATTCCACGACGAATGTCGGCGGCCACATTTCGACCTATGCCTCAGCCGCGACACTTTACGAAGTGGGTTTCAATCATTTTTTCCGGGGGGCGACTGAAAATTTTCCCGGAGATTTGGTTTGCTTCCAGGGGCACGCCTCGCCCGGAATGTATGCAAGGGCGTTTCTCGAAGGCCGGCTGGATGAGCGCCATTTGCAGAACTTTCGGCAGGAACTGGCCGACGGCGGCGGGCTCTCGTCTTATCCCCATCCGTATTTGATGCCCGATTTTTGGCAGTTCCCGACCGTTTCGATGGGGCTGGGACCTATCCTTTCACTCTATCAGGCGCGGTTCAACCGTTACATGCAGGCGCGCGGCCTGGTCAAATGGACGGAAGAACCGAAAATCTGGGCTTTTCTCGGTGACGGCGAGTGCGATGAACCCGAAACGCTCGGCGCGATTACGCTCGGCGCGCGTGAAAATCTCGACAATCTGGTTTGGGTCATCAATTGCAACCTGCAGCGGCTGGACGGCCCGGTGCGCGGGAATGGAAAAATTATCCAGGAACTTGAAGGCCTGTTCCGCGGCGCCGGGTGGAACGTCATCAAAGTAATTTGGGGCGGCAATTGGGATGAGCTTTTCGCCCGGGACAAATCCGGACTGTTGCTCAAGCGCATGGAGGAATGCGTTGACGGTGATTTTCAAAAATATTCGGTCGAGCCAGGCAGCTACACGCGCAAACATTTCTTTGGCAAATATCCGGAATTATTGGAGCTGGTCAATCATTTGACCGATGACCAAATCCGCAAGTTGTTGCGCGGCGGGCATGATCCGCGAAAAGTTTATGCCGCCTACCAGGCCGCGGTGGGCCATCGCGGCCAGCCAACGGTCATTCTGGCCAAAACTGTAAAGGGCTACGGCCTGGGCGAAGCCGGTGAAGGCCGGAACATCACGCACCAGCAGAAAAAACTGAACGAGAAAGAACTCCGGGAGTTTCGCCGGCGATTTGAAATTCCCATCACCGACGATGTGATTGCCGGAACGCCATTTTATCGGCCGGCGGCCGAAAGCGACGAAATTAAATACATGATGGAACGCCGCCGGGCGCTGGGCGGCTTTTTGCCGGCGCGAATCGTCAAACCCGCGGCGTTGAAAGTTCCCTCCCTGGATGAATTCGCCAGATTGCTCAAAGAAGACAACTCGGGTGAAGTTTCGACAACCAAGGCCTTTACCATGTTGCTGGCGGCCCTCGTGCGCAATAAGGAAATCAGCAGGCACATTGTCCCAATCATTCCCGATGAAGCCCGGACTTTTGGTTTGGACGGGCTGTTCAAGGAGATTGGAATCTATTCCTCCAAAGGCCAATTGTATGAACCGGTGGACAAAGCGTCTCTGCTCTATTATCACGAAGCCAAAGACGGCCAAATATTGGAAGAAGGAATCACGGAATCCGGTTCCATGTCCTCCTTTATCGCGGCGGGGACCAGCTATGCGTCACTGGGCACGCCGATGATTCCATTTTACATTTATTATTCGATGTTCGGCCCGCAGCGCGTTGGCGATCTCTTTTGGCTGGCCGGGGACATTCGGGCCAAAGGATTTTTGCTTGGCGCAACCGCGGGGCGCACAACGCTGAATGGCGAAGGCCTCCAGCATCAGGACGGGCATAGTCTGCTTCACGCCGGCACCATTCCAACCTGCCTGCCGTATGACCCCGCGTTTAGTTTTGAACTGGCGGTCATCATCGCCGACGGCCTGCGCCGTATGTTCGTCGAAAACGAGGATATTTTCTATTACATCTCGCTCTACAACGAAAACCACGCGATGCCGGCCATGCCCGAGGGCGTCGAGGACGGAATCGTCAAGGGTATTTACAAATTTAAGCCCGGCCCGGATGGAAAAAAAGCGAAAGCCCATATTTTCGGCAGCGGTCCGATTATCTATTCCGCCTTGCGGGCCCAGGAAATCCTGGCGGAACGTTACGACGTCAGCGCCGATGTCTGGAGCGCGACCAGCTACAAACTGCTGCGCAATGACGCCATTAAGTGCCAGCGTTGGAACATGCTGCATTCTGCGGAAACGCCGCGAAAATCCTACATTGAAACTCTGCTCGCGAAAGAGCAGGGGGCGTTTATCGCTGTTTCGGACAACGTCCGCACCGTGCCCGACCAGATCGCTCCCTGGGTGCCCGGCGGGTTATTTACGCTGGGCACGGATGGTTTCGGCCGTAGCGATACCCGTGCCCGTCTGCGGCGCTTTTTTGGCATTGACGCCGAAAGCACCGTCGTTGGCACGCTCTACGCCCTGGCGGAAAAGGGCCATATCAATAAGGGAACCGTCGCCCAGGCCATTAAAGACCTGGGGGTTGACCCGGAGAGAATCCAGCCGCAACTCGTTTAAATCTGCCTTCTTCCCGAAGGGCCGCGACAAAGATTGCAAAGCACTGCCACCAATGGGATTTGGGTCACCGCTTACCTCACGAAACCATCCAAGGCTCTCTCCACGTCTCGGAATGTTTCTTCCAGGCGCAGCACCAGCGGTGACATTTTTTGCCAATCCAGATCAAACGAATAAGCATTGCGAAAAACGTGACGGAATCGCAGGTATTCGTTCAACGTGTCATGCGTCTCTTCCGATAGCAACGCCGGCCGGCGCGCGGTCGGCGCTTTCATTCGCAGCAAAAGTTCGCGATGCCAGGAATCGCCGCGCACCGGCTCACCATCCAATTCAACCGCCACTCGCTTGAAAATGTTTTCCACGCCGGTGTAAAAGGAATGGAGCGTGGCAGCCGGGGCGGAGAGTTCAATCTCGGTCGGGGCCGTACTGCGGCATCTGGTCAGCAGCCCGCGAACCCCAGACAACAAACGCTGTAATTGTTCGCGTTCGGCAGCCTGTTGCTTGCGGAATCTATCCCACTCGGACGAGTTCATTCTCCGTGCGGAGGTAGCGGGTGAACGGGGTGTTGATGTCTAGATCAATCAAATCCACCGAACGGCCAAACAAATCGCTAATACGCGCGCCCATGCGATAAAAAACCGACGGCGGCAGGCCGGAAACAGCGAGGTCCAGATCTGAAGCAACATCATTCGTCCCGCGTGCGGCGGAGCCAAAAACGTAGATTTCTCGTGCGCCGGCGCTTTTGAGTTCGGCGGCGGCGCGCTTGATCAAATTGTCCGTCTCGTTTTTCAAGGTTGCAACTCAATCTGCGCGTTTTGAGCCAAAAAGTCAAAATTTTAAGGATTGCGCCTTCAACGAATGAAGTGGCTAAAATCAGTAAATCCAGATTCCGACACGCAGGATTTGCCTAAACTGTCTTCGCCGGCTCGGGCATGGCTGCCAGCCGCCGGTTGAGTTTTTCGATATTGGCTTCAATGCGGTCCAAATAAAAATTCGGGCCGTCCGGGTAGGGCGAATTGAGAAAATGATGCATCCCGCCAAATTCGCGTTCCAATTTGCGAAGCACAAATTGTTGCCAAAACATCGGCGTCTTTCTCATGAGATCCTCGGCGCTCGAAAAATCGGCGAGTGAATGCACGTCCCCGTTGTGAGACGCGGCCGCCTCGGCAAATTCATCGTAGAGCACCGGCAACTTGTCCACATAGTCCTCCGCCGCCATTTGACCGACGAGATCGGCTGTTCCCAGCACAATGCCCGCGGCTTTCTCCAGCTCGCTATGAAAGGGAATGTCGGTTAGCACCGCATCCACCCCGGTGCAACGAATCATGTTCTGGACCGCCTGAATGTCTTCCCGGTTGAATTTCTTTCTCGCCAGTAGATGGGCGGCGAATTCCATGCTGCGCGTGACATGAACGGCCGTATATTTTGCGCCGGTTCCCTGGGAATCGTCCCGTTTCTTCAAATAGCCCGTGTCGTGCAGGAGAATCGCCAGGAGTCCCAATTCGAAGTATTTTTTCGTCATGAGGGGTTCGGTTCCCGCAAGATGCCGCCCGTATAGAATCCGTGCCATGCACAGCGTCCCCTGGAGCGTATGCTCAAAATCGTGATAGCGGGTGTCCACGGCCTGGTAATCGTCGAAATAACCCGTAAAACAATCAATCGCCCAGCCAAAAGCCTGCGGCACAAAAAAGTCGCCGGCGCCCGGAAACATCTCTTGATAAAGCTGTTGAACCTCCCGGGCAACCGCCGTCGGGTCGTGAGTCAATAGACCATGATTCACGATAGTATCATAAAACAAAACGGCTTGCCGAACAAGGGTCTTTATGAAAATTCGTGCGTTTTAGGGACATTCATCGCATCTTTCATCCTGAGTAATGAATGAAATTGGGAAAATCCTCATAATCATCGGCTTGCTGATTGCCGCGTTGGGTGCGTTGCTGTGGTTGGGCTTCGGCAAAAGCTGGCTGGGCCGTCTCCCGGGCGACATCCATTATTCAAAAGGCGATTTCCATTTCTATTTCCCCATGGCCACCTGCCTGATTCTGAGCATTTTGCTGACGCTGATCCTGTGGCTATTACGAAAATGAGTAAACCCATATAACAGTCTTGAACCCTCAATTCGCGCTCGCGTTCTTACTTGCGTGGGAGCCGACGTGAGGAGAATTTTGACTAATAGGTCCATGGAAAGCCCCCTTTCGATTTTTCGTATGCATAGGGGCCATGAACTGGCGCGCCTGGAGCGCGGCTGTGTGGGGGTAAAGGGGCGCCAGCCGCAGCGTGTTGAAAAGTCGGGTGTGCTGCCAGGGAACCATTCATGCAACGGCCTTGGATTCAATATGATATCTGAATTTAGGTGGTTCTTCCCAAGAACGACAGGATGTTGATTATGAGTCATTTAACACCAATTTGAATTTGGCGATTCGTTTCCCACGAGTAGCGTAATATGTGCTATACAGCATATAGGCACAAAATTCCATCCGAAGTGGTACTCTTAAATGGGATAGGGGATTCATGGGGAACCTCGACCTCCAAAATCGGACGCGCATCGGAGGCCATAAATCGATCGGAGCGCGCTTGCGTCGTGGAGTGCGGCGGCAAGCAAAGCGCGACGCCGCTTTCGGATGACAGACATATTTGGAAAACCAATTCGCCGCCACGACAGCAAGAGCGTTCCAAACCGGTGTCATCTTAGCGGTTTTGGTGGCCGGTAAACCGCTGAAGCGGTTCAAAACCTATTGGCGTCCGTGATCACCCGGCTAAAGCAGGGTGTTAATGAAATGCCTGTGAATCCACAGTCTTGACGCTCCTTGGCCTCTCATTTTTTTGAGATGCGCCCGATCAATCCCTTTTGCCCGCAATTTTCCTTGATTTTCAGCCGTTCTTATCGTTTATTTCCGCCCATGGAAAATTTGCAACAATCGCAGGTCGCTCAGTATATCCCGGTGTTGATCCTTCTGGTCCTGGCCATCGGCTTTGCCGCCGGCGTTTTGATGTTATCGGTTCTCGTCGGTTTTCGGAGCAAGCACAACCGCGCCAAGGATACCGCGTACGAATGCGGCAAAGATCCCATCGGAGAGGGCGGTGCCCGGTTTTCGGTGAAGTTCTACCTGGTGGCGATGCTGTTCATTCTTTTCGATATTGAAGTCGTATTTCTGTATCCGTGGGCCGTCGTTTATCGCCAGATGCTTGCCGAACACGCCACCCGCAATCTCATTTTCGGCTCCATGATCTCCTTCATCGTCGTCCTTCTCGCCGGCTACGTCTATGCGCTGAACAAGAAGGCCTTTGATTGGAAGAGTTGAGCGCCATGGCGATAAAATTCGGCACTTCCGGCTGGCGGGACATCATTGCCCGGGATTTTACCTTCGACAACGTCCGGCTGGCCACCCGCGGAATTGCCGATTATCTCAACACCCAAAAATCGAAGTCCAGGACCGTTATTCTGGGTTACGATACGCGCTTTTTGGGAAAGGAATTTGCGCTTGCCGCCGCCGAAGTTCTGGAGACCGCTGGTCTTGAGCCCTTGCTCTGCGATCGCGACACTCCCACCCCCGTCATCGCGTATGCGATTCGTCATCGCCGGGCCGCCGGCGGGATTAATTTTACCGCCAGCCATAATCCGCCGGAATATCAGGGGCTGAAATTTTCCACCGCCAATGGCGCGCCGGCCACCCCCGAAGTCACCCGCCAAATCGAGGCGAATATCGCCAAACTGCAATCAGAGAATTTTTCTTTCAAAGGCGCGGTCATCGGAACGTATCACTGCAAGACCTTCAATCCACAGCCCGATTACTTCAAGCAAATCCGAAAATTGGTGGATTTTTCGGTGCTCAAAAAAGCGAAACTCAGGGTGGCCGTGGATTTGAGCTATGGCACCGGCCACGGTTATTTGGATCAATTGCTCGAAGACGTGGGCGCAAAAGTCACATTGTTTCACAATGAATTGAACCCGTTGTTCGGCGGCCATCACCCCGAACCGAACGCCGAAAACATGCGCGATGTCAGCAAATTTGTCCGCTCGGGAAAAGCGCAGATCGGGCTGGGCCTGGACGGCGACGCCGATCGCTTCGGCATTGTGGACAAGGACGGAACCTGGCTGACGCCAAATCAGATTCTTGCTTTGACACTGTATCATTTGAAGAAAAATCGTGGCTGGACCGGGGCCGTCGTTCGCACGGTGCCGACGAGCCACCAGGTGGATGCCGTGGCGGAATTGCTGGGTGTAAAAGTCCATGAAACCCCGGTGGGTTTCAAATACATCGGCGCTTTGATGGAAAGCGAACCGATTATTGTCGGCGGCGAAGAATCCGGCGGTTTGAGCGTCAAAGGCCATGTGCCGGAAAAAGACGGCATCCTCGCCTGTTTGCTCATGGCCGAGTTGGTGGCCGCTGAAAAGAAATCGCTGGGACAAATCCTGAAGGAACTTTCAAAGAAAATCGGCGACTTTTATACCGACCGCATTAATATCGGCTTCGCGCCGGAAAAGAAAGAAGCGCTGCTTTCAAAACTCGGCGGTGGATTGCAAACCATTGGCCAATTCAAAGTGGAAAAGTTTATCACCACCGACGGCTATAAATTCCTGTTGCCGGACCGTGAATGGGTCGCCTTCCGCGCCAGCGGCACCGAGCCGTTGATTCGTTGCTATATCGAAGCCCGCTCCCGGGCGAATTTCAAAAAACTCGAAGCCGCCTGCCGGCAGATTTTGGCGGTGTAGGGTGCGGCCACGCACTATTCTTCGGTAGGGACGGCGCGCTGCGCCGTCCGCGCCGCGCAGAGCGGCGCAAACGTTTGCCGAATGCACATTCGAACCACCACAATCATTCCGCCGTTGTGCGAATCCACCGCGCACGTTGGAGCGCGGCGCGATGACGCTGCCAGAATTCAATCCCCTCGTGACGCGCGCGAGCCAAGACGCCCATGCGTTGCGCTTGAGAATTAAAACGCGGATGTTTAAGAAAACGCCGCACGAAATGCGCTGCATCATCCGCCCGCACATCCAGCCACGCCAAACCATAGGCCGGGTGACACAGTGTGGCATTGAAAAAATCCCAGTCCAGGGTGAAAATGTCACACCGCGCTGCTGGTGCAACAGTGGAATGATGTCGGGGTCTTTCACCCCGAGTCGCGCGATGTCCCGCCCGATGAGTCGGAAGGGAATGTGCCACTCTTTCAACAAATTGAACTGTGCCGAAGTGCCGCCGTCTTCGGGCAATTAATATAAATTTGAGCGGGCGTTCAAGATTTGTAGATGCCGTCAGCAAGGACTGGAAAATGCGCAAACGGTTTAAAAAAGAGTTTTACAAATTTATCGTCTCAATTTCCTCGCTAGAAAACCAACCGCGATGGCTCGCAGAGCTTGCCACAGATGCAGGCGCCGCACTGTAGGCCAATATCGCCAAGCTTTGTTGTGCGCGACTACAGGTCACATAAAAAAGCCGTCGCGTCTTATCAATAGTGGACTCTTTTTCGTCGCTTTGGGACTTTTTGCTGGAACTGGAAGTTGCTTTTGCGTTGAACAGCTTTTCGAAACTGAATGTGAACCCCCCAGCTTCTTCATCATCCATAACCACCAAGACTCGTGGAAATGGCAAGGGCTGCCGCCTCGTCCTTGGTGTGAGACCTTCGTTCACACCTCCATCCGGGTGAAAATCTACTTAAAACCCAATAAAATCATGCTTTTTGACGCTTTCCCAGCCTTCGTTTACTTCGTTCACACCCTATACACAAAAAATGTGCGCGTTAAGGGAGCAGGGCAGTCATTTCGCGAGCCAAACCTGATCCGCGCTCCTCTCAGGCCGATACTTGACGCAACACGCAACACGTATTCCCCATTTAATCTCCGAACGATTCAACGCGTGCCAGTCTCGTTTCCACGTTTCCAAACCCACGCACAAAAAATGTGTGTGTCTCCCATGTTGTTCGTACGGCCCTGTGCAAATGTTGGATTTTGGAGCTTCTTTGAGGCTTGGAGATTGGGATTTGGTGATTTTTACTTTCCACGGGCAGCCACCGCCTTTACCACTTTTTGCGCCGCATCGGACATTGAATCTCCCGTGATAATGGCCACGCCGGATTCGGCCAGGGTCTTTTTTCCCATCGCCACGTTGTTGCCTTCAAGCCTCACAACGAGGGGAATATGCAACTGTGTTTCCTTCACCGCGGCCACAATGCCGGTGGCAATCACATTGCAATCCATGATGCCGCCAAAAATATTGACCAAAATACCCTTCACGTTCGGGTCGCTCAAAATGATTTTAAACGCCGCCGTCACCTGTTCCTTGCTCGCGCCGCCGCCCACGTCCAGAAAGTTTGCGGGCATGCCGCCAAAATGCTGGATAATGTCCATCGTGGCCATGGCCAGGCCGGCGCCGTTCACCAAACAGGCTATATTGCCGTCCAGCTTGATATAATTGAGATTGAATTTGCTCGCCTCGATTTCCAGGGGCGCTTCTTCGTTCAAATCCCGCATTTCCTGGATGTCCTTATGACGATAAAGCGCGTTGTCGTCGAGCGAGATTTTTGCATCGAGCGCCACCATCGTTTCCTTGCCGTCTTTCAATTCAATCACCGCCAGCGGATTCAATTCTACCATTGCGGCATCGCATTCCCACCATGTCTTATAGACCCCAATGATCAACTTAACGCCGGCGTTGAACAAATCGCCCTTGAGACCGAGCGCATCGGCAATGTTCCGCGCCTGGAACGGCATAATGCCGACGGCGGGATCAATCCATTCCTTAAAAATCTTTTCCGGCGTGTGCGCCGCCACTTCCTCAATATCCACGCCGCCTTCGGTGCTGGCCATGATGAGCGGACGTCCGACCGCCCGGTCGAGCAGGACCGCCAGATAAAATTCCTTTTTAATCTTTGCGCCTTCTGAAATCAGCAGCGTCTTGACGCATCGGCCTTCGGCGCCCGTTTGCTTCGTCACTAAAGCGTTCCCCAGCATTTTTTCAGCGGTGGAAACCGCCTCGTCCACGGACGACGTCACCTTGACGCCGCCCTGAAAGCCGGTCTTGAAAGTTCCCTTGCCGCGCCCGCCTGCATGGATTTGAGATTTGACGACCACTTTGGCGCTTCCGGCAGCGGCGATTTTTTCCGCGGCCGGCCGCACGTCGGCCAGAGATTTGGCGGGGATTTCCAAAGGCACGGCCACTCCGTGCCGGGCGAGCAATTGTTTAGCCTGATATTCGTGAATATTCATGTCAAAATTAAATGGTAATTAAAAAGTGATTGGCGCAGAAAATCAATCTTTTAAGAACGAAATCATTTCAAAAGGGGCGCATCTCAGTTTTTGTGAGGCAGAATATGCCGCGCCTGCGGGGCTTGAGATTCCTATTGATTTTACTACAAAGATGCCACGCCTGCGGCGTTTGCAATCCGCTACCGGACGCCGATCCCATGTCGGTTGCTGAACCCCGTAGGGGTGGTATCTCTGTAGAAAACAACACAAAAACCCGAAAGCCCCGTAGGGGTGACATCGTCGGTTGCGGTATTGACAAAAACTGAGATGCGCCGATTTCAAAAGTACACGCGCATCGGCGCTATAAACCGCACTTGACGCGCTTGCGTCGTGGAGTGCGGCGGTAAGTGAAGCGCGACGCCGCTTTGGAACGACATACTCTTTTGGACGCGCAATTTGCCATCAGACGAACAGCCGCGTTCCAAAGCAGTGTCATCCCGACGCGCCGGGGCAGTCCAAGACCTTGCGGCGTTTCGATCGGTTCATGGAAAGCGCTCCTTTCGATTCCTTTCGCATGCATTGGGACCATGATCGAATGCTGTTATCCATCGTTTCATGCCACCTGACGATGTTGTCGGAGCGCGACCCGCAGAGGCGGGGTCGCTTCGGCGCACAACGTTTTGAGATAACGAAATACATTGGCGTCCCGGTTATCGTGCAATGGAGCGGCATAAATGCCGCGCTCTGCCCGGTTTACGGACCGGGAGATCCCGTCGAATGAAAACGCGATCCCATCCGAAAGGCGCTACTGCTTTTCAGCCGTCGTATAGACGCGGGTTTGAATTTCGCGGAAGCTGTGTAAAAACAATTGATTGTCGCCGACGGCTTTTTCCACCAATTGCTTGAGCAGGAACATTTCGGAACTGTTAATAACGGCGTGAACACTGTGTTTGAAGGCTTCCATGGGAGTGAAAGTCTGAAACGAATCGCCCAGCAAAATGATCGTCGTATGGCGGCGCTGGCTCACCGGCATGATTTGCAACGCTTTGAGCGCCTGGTTTTCGTCAATCGTATGCCCCCCGAACAATTCCTCGATCACCACCACCTGGTATTGCACCTGGGAAAAACGCGTCAAAAAATCACTGTGCGTCGCCGCGGTATGGACTTTGTAACCCAATTCGGCCAGGGCGGTCTTGGCCGTTTCAAGCCATTCCGGCGTGGAAAAGGCAATCAACGCCGGTTTGTCCTCCATGCTGATGAAATCAAATGAGCCGTCCATATTTTAAATTAATTCAAATTTTGAGCTTCAGCCCGGAGCTGGGCATGGCGCTGTCGGCCGATTTCATTCGGAGAGAGTTGGCGCTCGCGTTCAACTCGCCCCGTTGCTTTTTGAGCCCGTCAATCCCGCGGGCGACGACGCTTCGTTTGGTGCAGGAGAGCAGGGCGGTTTCCTCGCTGATGATGCCCTGTTCATACGCTTCCAAACAGGCGTTGTCAAAAGTGCGCCAGCCGAAAGTATAACTGGCTTCGGTGATTTCATAGAAAGTCTTGCCTTCACTTTCCCCCAGGCGAATGGCTTCCTGCGTGCGCAAATTGGACCCCATGATTTCAAGCAAGGCAATGCGCCCGCCACTCGTCTTGGGAACCAGCCGCTGGCTGACCACCCATCGTAAGGTGTCCGAGAGCCGGATTCGCACCTGCTCCTGTTCCGCCGGATCAAACATACCCAGGATGCGGTTGATGGTCTCGCCCGCATTGATCGTGTGCAGGGTGCTCAAAACCAGGTGCCCCGTTTCCGCGGCGCTCAATGCGATTTTGACCGTGTCGCGATCGCGCATTTCGCCCACCAGGATGACTTTGGGCGCCTGCCGCAGGGCCGCGCGCAGCCCGTTCGCATAAGAATCAAAATCCACGCCCAGTTCGCGCTGGTTGAAGGTCGCCTTTTTGTGCGAATGCACGTACTCGACGGGATCTTCCAGCGTCACAATATGCACCGCACTGGAGCCGTTGATTTCATCCAGGACCGCCGCCAGCGACGTGGTTTTGCCTGAACCCGTCGCGCCGGTGATGAGGACAAGCCCGGTTTTTTCCTTGGGAATTTCTTTGAAAACATCCGGGAATTTCAATTTTTCCAGTGTGGGAATCACCGTGTTTAATTGCCGGCAAACAATCGAAAAATTTCCACGTTGCGAAAATACATTCACGCGAAATCGCGCCTTGTCGGAAAGCTCATAAGAGGTGTCGCACGACCCATGGCGCAACAGGTCTTCGATCTGCCACATATTATCGCCAATGATATTGAGTGCGATCATTTCGATTTGAAAGGGCGTCAAATTCTCGATCGGCGGGTCGAAAAGAACCGGTTTAAGCTCGCCGAAAGCTTCCACCTGCGGCGGACGGCCCACTGTGAAATTCAAATCCGATACCTCGGGCTGGGACGCCAGCATGGTCATCAAAATCTGGTCAAGCTCGTTCCGCCTCATAATTTATTAAAGACCGTCGTCGTCGTCCGGCGGATGCGCCAGCAGCGGCCGGAATTTCTTTTTATCGAGCGCCTTGTCGTAGGCGTCTTCGGCCGAGATTCGTTTCATCCGCAAATGTTCCATGATGTGGTCGTCCATCGGCTGATTGCCCAATTTCTTTCCAACCTGGATCATGCCCTGAATCTGGTGCGTTTTGCCTTCGCGCACGAGGTTGGCCACGGCCGTATTAAATACCAGGATTTCGAATCCCGCCACGCGGCCCTTTTTGTCAATCCGCTTGAACAGGGTTTGCGCCACCACGCCTTTTAATGCCTCGGAAAGGGTTTGCCGGATTTTGTTTTGTTGTTCCGCGGGGAATACGTCAATGATGCGGTCAACCGTTTTGGCCGCGCTCTGCGTGTGCAACGTTCCAAAAACCAGGTGGCCGGTCGCCGCCGCCGTGATGGCCAGTTCGATTGTCTCCAAATCACGCATTTCACCCACCAGGATGATGTCCGGATCTTCGCGCAACGCCCCGCGCAGGGCCGAGGCAAAGGATTTGGTATGGATCCCCGTCTCGCGATGGTTCACCAGGCAGGTTTTGCTCTCATGCACGAATTCGACGGGATCTTCAATCGTGATGATATGGTCTTTGCGGTTTTTGTTCGCATAATCCACCATCGCGGCCAGCGTCGTGGATTTGCCCGAACCGGTGGGGCCGGTCACGACCACCAGGCCCCGGTGCAACATGCAAAACTTCTTCAAGACCGGTGGCAGCGGCGCGTCAAACTTTTCAAAGTCTTCAAACGACAACACCCGGCTGGGGATCTGGCGAAATACCGCGGCGATGCCGTTTCTTTGATTGAAGAAATTTACGCGGAATCGCGAAATCTGCGGGATTTCATACCCAAAGTCCACGTCGCCCGTTTCCTCGAAGATTTTGATTTTGTAATCCGGGGCGATTTCATAGAGCATCGCCTTGAGCGAATCGTTTTCCAGCGGAGGATAATCCACGCGTTGCAGTTCGCCGTTGATGCGCAACATCGGGGGATTGCCCGATGCCATATGCAAGTCGGACGCCTTTTGCTCGAACATGAGGTTGAAAAACGCGTCTATTTTAGCCATAGTCGCCGCCTTCATAGCCGAAACCGTGCCGAAGTCAGCATGAAAACGCTTGCCGAAGTCATCCGTGGCGAAATTCTCGGGCGCAACGGCGTTTTGCCTTTCGACCGGTTCATGGAATTGGCGCTTTATTGTCCCAATCTTGGATATTATGAAACAAAAAAAGACAGTGTAGGCCGCCGCGGCGACTTTTTCACCAGCGTGAGCGTCGGCAGCCTGTTTGGCGAACTCCTGGCATTTCAATTCGCCGAATGGCTCGATCCATTGCCTGGCGACGGCCTGGCCATCGTCGAAGCCGGCGCCCACAACGGACAACTGGCCCGCGATGTCCTGGCGTGGCTTCAGTCCAGCCGCCCTGATCTTTTCGACCGGATCGAATATCGCATCCTCGAACCATCCCTCTCTCGGCGGCAGTGGCAACAGGAAACGCTGAAACATTTCGCCGCCAAAATCCAATGGTTTGCCGCTTTTCCTTCTTCAACCGGGAAACCATCCAACCATTCAACCATCGAACCACCCAACGATTTGACCATGTCTCCAATCAATGGCATCATTTTTTCCAACGAGCTTTTAGACGCCTTTCCGGTCCGGCGTTTCGGCTGGGACGCCGCGAAAAAAGAATGGTTCGAGTGGGGCGTCCGGGTCAAGGGCGCGCAATTTGCGTGGGCCGAAATGGCAACGGCCGTGGGCGAGCTGCCTTCGCTCGTTCGGAATGCTCCAACGCCGCTGCTGGAAGTTCTTCCGGATGAGTTCGCGGTCGAAACCTCCCCGGCCGCGGTTGAATGGTGGCAGTGCGCGGCCAGGAGCCTTCAGCGCGGCAAATTGATGACGGCGGATTATGGCCTCACGACGGATGAATTTTTTCTGCCCTCGCGAAAGAATGGCACGCTGCGCGCCTTTTTTCGGCATCATTTCGCCGCCGACCCGCTGGCCAGCCCCGGCGAACAGGACCTGACCGCCCACGTCAATTTTTCCGAAATCCAACAGGCCGGCGAGGAAGCCGGTTTGATAACCGAAGCATTTTCAACGCAGGCGAAATTTCTGACCGGCATTCTCGAAAGAACCGTAAGCGGCGGAAAGTTCAGCGAATGGAATTCTTCTCGCGGCCGGCAGTTTCAGACCCTGACCCACCCGGAACACCTCGGACGCGCCTTTCGCGTGCTGGTCCAGGCGCGCCCTTGACCCATCTAACAGAGCCGCGACCGTGAGGGAGCGGGAAGGTCATCCCTTTCACGTGCTGATCGAACTCGCTCTGGAGCCGCTGAAGAAGAAGCCGTTCACGCGGGTCATCCAGCAAAGCCGCAACCGCCCGCCGTGTCCTGGCTTGTGCTTGCCGCGCGATAGCTTCAGCGACAGCGGAAACGAAGGCAGGTGAGGAAGTGGGAAGGTC
>JASHPN010000286.1 GCA_030038175.1 Verrucomicrobiia bacterium | reverse complement strand
TCTTCGCCTTTTTCAAAATCCATGCCTTGAGCGATGGCGGCGGGGAAGTTGATATACCATTGCTGGCTGTCTTTACGTTGGATCAGTTGAACTTTAGTTGGGTAGCCCATACGGTTAAAGACTAGTCATATAACTAGATACAGTCAACAAAAAAGATAGCCCTGACGTTGTTTTATCTAGTCAGGGCCAAACTCCAGTCGCCCGCCGTTTCACGGCGGGCGAAACTTAGGTCCGATTTGCTATTTTGGCTGGCTTGCCGAGCCGTAGCCCGCTGGTGGGTGGCCGGACCAGCCCGCCTACGCGCTGTGCGCTTCGGCGCGGCAGCCTTCGCCCGCCGTTTCACGGCGGGCGAAGGCTGCCCGCTAAAGTCGTTTCTTCGCAAACGCGCGACCTGAAGGAGATTTCAAGTAGTGCTCAAATTGTATCGCCCGTTCACGATCTGCAAATGCAACCGCGGTTTTTATCCGCCAGGGACGAAATTTTGCGGTGTGCGGAACTTGTCCGGAATTGTGGTCCTTCAAACGGCTTTGGAGGTTCTCGGTAAATCCGACATAAAAGTGATTTCCAACCTCACTTTGAAGAATATAGACGTAGAAGAATTTCATTAGTCTGGCTTGCCGAGCCGTAGCCCGCTGGTTGGCGGCCGGACCAGCCCGCCTACGCGCTGTGCGCTTCGGCGCGGCAGCCTTCGCCCGCCGTTTCACGGCGGGCGAAGGCTGGAGCGGGTGATGGGAATCGAACCCACGTGGCCAGCTTGGAAGGCTGGAACTTTACCATTAAGCTACACCCGCCTTCGCCAAGGCTACGGCGGGCAGGCCCGCCACTTTGCCAAACACTGCGGCGGGCAGGCCCGCCATTGCTTCGCACCGCTTGCTCAGCCGCCTTCGCTTCGCTATGGCGCGCAACGATGGTTATGATAGCAGCGGCGCTTGCCTTGTCAATGATGACACACTAAGCTGCCCGCGATGAAATCGCTGCTTGTGACCGGCGGACACGTCATCGATCCTGCCAATCATTTTGATGCCGCCGCTGATGTTCTCATATTGGATGGAAAGATCTCCGCAGTTGGGAAAAGCCTGTCCACGCCTCCCGGCGTTGAAACCTTCGATGCCACCGGGAAAGTTGTTTGCCCCGGCCTGATTGATCTGCATGTCCATTTGCGGGAGCCGGGCCATACGGCCAAGGAAAACCTGGCCACCGGGACGGCGGCGGCCGCCCGCGGCGGTTTTACTTCGGTCGTCTGCATGCCCAATACCTCGCCGCCGATTGATAATTCCGGAACGGTGGCGCTGATTCGCGAACGGGCCGGCCGGGAAGGGCTGGTGAATGTTTTTGTCACGGGCGCGATTTCCAAAAACATTGCGGGGGAAGAGCTGGCGTCCATCGGTTCGCTCAAACGCGCCGGAGTGGTGGCGATCACCGACGACGGCCACTGCGTGCAAAACAACGAGTTGATGCGGCGCGCCTGCGAATACGCAAAGATGTTCAATTTGCCGGTGATGGATCATTGCCAGGATTATTCGCTGGTCACCGACGGCGTCATGCATGAGGGTTATTGGAGCACAACGCTGGGGCTGCGGGGGTGGCCCGCCGCGGGGGAAGAGATGATCGTGGCCCGGAACATTCTCCTGGCGGAGCTGACCGGGGCAAAAATTCACTGCCAGCATTTGAGCGCGGCCGGAAGCGTCGCCCTGCTGCGCGAGGCCAAAAAACGCGGCGTCCCGGTTTCCGGCGAGGCGTGCCCGCATCATTTCGTGCTCACCGACGCGGCGATCGCCGGGAGTGAGAAATATTGGAACCATGACGGAAAGGAAATGGCCGCTTCCCAGGCAGGCGCATTGCCGTCCTGGCCGGCCTACCATACTCATTTCAAAATGAATCCGCCGTTGCGCGCGCGCAAAGACCGCGAAGCAATCATCGAGGGCCTCGCCGACGGGACGATCGAAATCCTGTGCAGCGACCACGCGCCGCATTGCGACTATGAAAAAGAAGTGGAATTTGACTACGCGCCCTTTGGCATCACCGGGTTGGAAACCGAATTGGCCCTTTCGCTGATGCAATTGTTCCACGCCGGAAAAGTTTCACTCTCCGATATCATCTCCAAATTCACGGTTGCGCCGGCGCGATTGTTGAATTTGACGAAAGGAACCCTGAATCCGGGCGCAGACGGCGATGTGACGATATTTGATCCGGATGCGGAATGGACGTTCCACGCGAAGCAGTCCGCCAGCAAATCCAGGAACAGCCCGTTTGACGGCTGGAAACTGAAAGGCAGACCCGAGGCGACCATTGTGGGCGGGAAAAAGGTTTGGGTGGAAAGCAGCGATGATTAATGAAGCTTCCGCAGGATACTTCTATTGCATCAAAGAAGCTCACGCATTATCTTCTGGCGTGGCGCGAAGAGAACGACAAATCGGCATTTTTAATGACGGCGGGTTATACTTCCAAGGACGCCAAACGATTGGAAGCGGATTTGAGAAACCAGCTGCTGCCGCTGGACGCAAAATTGGCTGACCGTGATGAGTATGGCGATAAATACCTTATTCGCGGTCGTCTGGAAGGGCCAAATGGTCGCGCCCTGCGCGTCGTTTCAATCTGGATGTTTGAAAAGGCAGGGGGAAAATGGAAGTTTTTAACGTTGTATCCGGACAAAACATGAAATTCGAAATGTTCAGCAAAGTTGCGCTAAAGACAAGCGTGCCGCGGCACCGCCTGCGGCGCGGCGATGTGGCTACCGTGGTGGACTACCACCGGGGCCGCCCAAAACAAGAGTCGGGTTATACCCTGGAAGTATTCAATGCCGTGGGCGATACCATTGCCATTATCACGGTGCGCGAATCACAAATAGAACCTTTGAGCTCGACGGAGATCCTCAATGCCCGCCAACTTGCCGCCGCGTAAATGAAGGCTATTCTCGCACTTGAAGACGGAACGGTATTTTACGGCCGCGGTTTTGGGGCTCGCGCTTCGGCGTGCGGGGAAGTGTGTTTCAACACGTCCATGACCGGCTACCAGGAAATCCTGACCGATCCCTCCTACAAAGGCCAAATCGTGACCATGACGTATCCCCTGATCGGCAATTATGGCGTCAACGCCCTGGACGTCGAGTCGTGGCGCCCGCACGCGGCTGGATTTGTCATTCGCGAGTTGTCGCCGGTGGCCAGCAATTGGCGGGCGGATTTTTCGCTGGCCGGCTATTTGGAGAAAAACGGCATTCCCGGAATTGAAGGCATTGATACGCGGGCATTGACAAAAAAATTGCGGGTGCGGGGGGCGTTAAACGGATTTATTTCAACTGACGACGTCCCGGAGGCGGAAGCGTTGCGCCGCGCCCGGGAATTTGTCTTTGCAGGCGTGGATTACGTCAGGGAAGTCACGCATAAAAAGGCGTTTCATTGGGACGACAAGAACGGCCAAAGCGGCGCCTTTGACCTCGTGCGCGGAAACGAAAAGAAAACCGGCGCCCAAAACAACCATAAGCCGCTGCCGCCGGCGGACATCCCGATCGTGGCCTTTGATTATGGGATGAAATACAATATTTTGCGCCGGCTGCGCCAGCACGGCTTTTCCACCCAGGTCCTGCCCGCGACTGCGTCCGCACAGGACGCGCTCAGGCATAAACCAGCCGGAATTTTTCTATCCAATGGGCCCGGGGATCCGGCCGCGCTGGATTACATTGTCCGCGAAGTCAAATCGCTGGCGGACACGGGAATACCGATCTTCGGGATCTGCCTGGGACACCAGATCCTGGGCCAGGCGTTTGGAGGAAGGACTTTCAAGCTGAAATTTGGGCATCGCGGCGGGAATCAACCGGTCAAAGACCTTGAATCGGGCAGGGTGGAAATCACGTCGCAAAACCACGGATTTGCGGTGGATCCCCAAAGCCTGCCGAAAGAGATTTCCGTGGACCGCATTAATTTGAACGATCAGACGGTGGAAGGAATGCGCCACAAAACCAGGCCGATATTCTGCGTGCAATACCATCCCGAGGCCTCACCCGGGCCGCATGATTCGACTCCGCTGTTCGCTGAGTTTCGTTCGCTCATTGAAAAGAAGTCCTGAAAACCGGCAATGCGACCCGATTTTTTGGCCATGCGCCGGACGGGCGGAAAAATTTTTTTCCGAACATTTCGATTTGACTTAAAATAGAAAGCCTTCACATAATAGTTTATTAAAAAGTTATGGCCAAACTTGTTGTCCTGACACAAAGCCTGGCTGGGCGATCCTGTGAAATTTCGGGCGAACGCACGACTGTTGGCCGCGTTGAGGACAACTCTTTTCAACTCGCGGAACCTTCAGTATCGAGCCGCCACTGTGAAATCCTGCTCCAAGGCAATGATGTCCTGGTGAAGGACTTAAACTCGACGAACGGGACCTTCATCAACGGCGAGAAAATCACCGAAGCGGTATTAAAGCCCGGCCAAACCCTGCGCCTGGGCAATGTGGAACTGAAACTGGATACTCCCGGTGCGCCGGCGCCATCCCCCGCACCTGCCCCGGCAACCGCGCCAGCGGCCCGGAAAGAACCGGCGAAAGCCCCCACTGGCGGCGTCAACCTCAAGGATCTGGAATCCGGCGGGCGTCCCCCGGGGTTTGACACCAACACAGTATTCACGAAGAAGAAAAAGGGGAAACAGATGTATTTTTGGATCGCGGCAAGCGGGGTCATGGTGGTGATCATCATTTTGTTGATCGTGCTGGCGGTAAAAGTCAGGTCGTAAGGCGTCTCTTTTTTGCGCTGATTTTCCAATTGATCTTCGGCCGAGTGTTTGGGATTGACACGCCGCTGGATTCCCCGTTTTTTGTGGGGGTCAATGACAGCCGATCAAGATCATTTTTCACTTCGCGATTCCCTTCGTCGTTACGTTCCGCTGGCCGCCTGGGCCATTGCCCTTTTGGCGGTTCTTTTGATTCCATTGAAAATCGTTGGTTACGGCTACCTGCCCGAGGATGACGCGTTGCGCCACGCCGCCAAAGCCGTTAGCGGCAAGACATGGCCGGAGATTCTAGTGCTCAATCCGGTCTATAAAATGGACCACGAATTTGGCTGGAACTGGCTGCTGACAAAACTGCACGGGCTGGAAAATTGGGACGCGGAGTCGCTGGTGATTTTTTCCGTGGTGGCGCTGTTCGTACTGGTTAACGTGGCGGGATTGTTTTGGCTCAAACGGCCTGAGGCATGGCTGGCGGCGCTGCTGGCCGCGATGCTTTTGGCATTGATTCCGATGCGATTTATGGTGGGGCGGCCGTACCTGATTACAATCGCATCGCTGGTTTTCATCCTCTTTTTATGGCGCGCCCGGAGGAACGCGCCGCCACGAACACCCGCCATTTTGATGATGATCGCGCTGACTGCGGGCAGCACCTTTTTCCATGGCTCATGGTATTTGTGGGTATTGCCGATCGCATCATTTCTTCTGGCGGGGCAATTTCGCTGGGGCATTGCGCTGGGTCTATGTTGGGTCGCGGGAGTCTTTATCGGAAGCCTGATGACCGGACACCCGATTGAGTACCCGGTGCAGGCCTTGCAATTGGCGTTTTTGGCGGTGGGCGACCATCTCACGCAAAGAACGATGGCTACCGAGCTGCAACCCTTCGCCGGGGATACCTTGACTCTGGTTGCGTTCGGGGGGTTGCTGGCGTTGCGGTCGCTGGCAAAGATCAATACCGTGCCATTGGGGCGCGACCCGACATTTTGGCTGGCGGTGCTGGGATGGGTGTTCGGCTTCAAGGTTGCCCGTTTTTGGGTGGACTGGGGATGGCCCGCGCTGATGGTGTTGGTCGCGTCGGACATCCAGTCGCTGTTGGAAACGCGCCTGGCGGAGGATTCGTTCAGGCGATTGGGGCTGGTCTGTGTTTTGGCCGGCGCCACCTATCTGGGGGTGACTTGCGATTATAACAGCCGGTGGACCGGCGCTTTGGTCCAGCAATATCTGACTGCGGACAACCCGGATTTGAAAGGCTGGATGCCGGACAAAAACGGGATTCTTTATACGGCAAACATGGCGTTGTTTTACCAAACCTTTTTCAAGAATCCGCATGGTGATTGGCGCTACATGCTGGGTTTCGAACCCACGTGGATGCCGACGAACGATTTCCAAATTTATCACAAGATTATGTGGAATTTCAACGACGGCAAGGCATACGCGCCATGGGTCCAACAGATGACGCCGGCCGACCGCCTGCTGGTGAGCGGCAGCGGCGACGGAGCGCCCGATATTCAGGGTCTGGAATGGAAATACGGCGCCAGCGGAATCTGGATTGGGCGCCTGCCGCGGACAAATTCGGCGCCAGCGAAGTAGCGACGGGCCTCCGGGCCTGACGTCGAGGGCGGCCTTCCAGCCGCCCGGAAAATCCGTTCACGCGGGGTTGGCGCCAGCGTCACGAACATTTTAGGACAATTGCGCGATAGTTCCGCCGCGCTGGAAGCGACGGCTCTACGTCAGGCCGGGAGGCCCGACGCTACCGATTCTAAAACCATTCTTTGCGGCCGATGACGTAGGTCCGGACAAAATCCTCATCGGATTTGGTCAAATAGATAATTCCCTCAATCAGGCCGATGATGTGAACAATCGGCGCCAGGAGACCGCAGGAAAGCACCGTCACGAGCAACTCAATTAATCCCGCGCCGGTGTAACCCAAAATAAATTTGTGGATGCCAAGCGACCCCAACAGAATCCCGCAGACGCCGGCGGCGACCTTATTGGAGGCGCGCGGATCGGACATCGAGGCGGCCATGGGCGGGGGCGCCATCTTGAACTCGGAGGCGAATTCGGGAAAAGAAACCAGGGGTTTCCATTCGGCGGAACCTTCACCTTGAACGAGGGAGTGGGCATTGGCACGGTTTTCGGCGAGCCACGCCCGGATCTGATCGGCTCCGACTGGTCCGTATTGGCGGCCGTCTGTTCCTATGATTTTATACATAAGTGCTGGGTTTCATTTTTAGCTTACTGAATATTACGATAGTTTTGGGGGAACATTACGCATGGCCTCATTTTTTTTCGCCTCGCGGATCAGGCTCACGCACGTCAGCGACATCCATGCCAGGCTCACGCCAAAGGAAATGACTCCGGCTTTCCAGAGCCAGGCGGTCGGGACCGGGGAAAGCGCCGTATCCCCGAGCTGAGACTGAATGATGCGGACAAACCACTTCCACATCCAGGCGAGCATCAGAAAAAAACCAGAAAATGCGGTGACCAATTGACTGACACCGGCAAAATGCCGTCCTGCCCTGAACGAACCCCATCCTGAAATCGAGAGATTCAGCATCACACACGACCAGGCGCGATCAAGGCTCAGGCGGGAATGGGAGGGGGCAGCCATCTATACAAAACGCGATTTCACGTCCGGTTTGAACAACACCACAATGGCCCAAATGCCGAATACGAGGCTAAACGGATAAGCCCAACAGTCTGTACAGCAGGGAATCACCGATAAAATGGCCACCGTCATCGCGAACTGGTGGCTCTTGAGAGATTTCATTTTCATTGCGCCAAACAAAATCAGCACTGCCATGAGCAATTGAAAAAATTGAGTGCCCATGGCCACCGGGCCCATCATGTGTACGAATTGATGCATAAACTGCTGCATCTGCGGATTATTCATCTGCGCCATCTCATCATTGATCTGCTGAACGGTCGCCTGACCTCCAACAATCAATTTGACGGCGCCCCATACGGACAAGAGGATATTGATGATCGAAGTCACGATGAGTCCAATGGCGGGCACCTTGACTTTTTGCAGGGCGGATTGGCGATCCTCCGGGGCGCCGGTCGGGAATGGCGGAATACCGGGCGCGCCCGCTCCAAAAGCGCCGGCAAACTGGGGAAATGCCGAGAGCGGACGAAATTCCGCATCGCCTTCAGCTTTAGCCATGGATTGACCATTAAGCCGGCCCTCGGCAATCCATTGACGGATGTCCGCATCGGTGATTGGCCCGTATTGTTTTCCGTCGCCGCCGATAATGAAATACATAGTTGCCTTTAAAATTAAATAATGTGGTTTCGAATGTCAGGGCGTCCAGCGCAATGAATCCAATTGGGACGCACGCATTTCCCAAACGGCGCCATCGGCGAGCGTCACGACGAAAATGCGGCCGCCCTGGCGGCGGGCGGGGGAAACCATCAATTCCCGTCCGAGCGAAGTGACTGCCATGCCGCTGGTTTTAGCCGGCGTTGAACCCGGCACGGGCGGCGGTGATGGATAGTCGGCCATAAATTCCTCTGCGTTTCTTTCTGTTTTAGCACTGTGACAAATAAATTTCAACTCTTTCGCTCAACCGCCGCAGGCCGAGGCGTGAGACAAAATTCGGAGCGCGACTGTGTCGGAGACCAGTCGCAGCACATGACCAGCCAGAAGCCTCGCGTATGGCCGCGGCTCATTGCGGAGGCCATTGCTGCGACTGATCCCGCTCGGAGCGGGACACAGTCGCACTCCGCCGCAGCCGTATCTCCAACCACGGCTACCTATTTTTAACAAACAACTTGCCCGGAAGTTGCTTGACGAGCCGTTTCATTTCCAGACTGAGGAGTGCGACGCTCACGGCGGAACTGGGCAGGCCGCTGTTGCGAATGACTTCATCAATGCTCCTTTCCTCGCCATCGAGGGCGTCGAGGACCTTTTGTTCGCTCGCAGAAAGCTCCAGCGCGGGCAAAACTCCGGTATCGGCGGGGGAAGGCGGCTTGTTGGAGGAGGGAAAGAGATATTCAAACTCGCTCAGGATATCTTCGGCGGATTCGCAGAGTTTGGCGCCTTTTTTGATCAACTCATGGCAGCCTTTGCTGCGGGGCGAATCTATCCGGCCCGGCACCGCGAACACCTGCCGGCCATATTCAGCGGCGAAATTGGACGTAATGAGCGCGCCGCTGTGCAGGTCGGCCTCGACCACGACCGTGCCGACGGTCATGCCGGCCACAATGCGGTTGCGAATGGGAAAGCTTTGCTTGTCCGCCGGGCGATTGAAGGGAAATTGCGTCACGAGGGCGCCGTTTTCGGCGATGCGGTGGAACAGGGCGGCGTTTTCCGGCGGGGCGATGAGATTAATTCCCGTGCCCAGGACGGCAATGGTCCGCCCTTTGGCCGAAAGCGCGCCCTGATGCGCGGCGGTATCAATGCCCCGCGCGCCGCCGCTCACCACGGTCACGCCGATGTAGGCCAATTGATACGCCAGTTTACGGGCAGTTTCGATGCCGTAATGGGTTGTTTGGCGCGATCCGACCAGGGCAACCGCGCCTTTGTCCCTGGCGTTTAACTCGCCTTTGACGTAAAGCACCAGGGGAGGATCGTAAATTTCGCGCAGCAGCGCCGGATAATTTTCATCGCTCTGGATTAAAATGCGGCAGCCGAAATCGGAAATGCGTTTCAATTCGGCGGCCAGGTCAACGTTCTTTTCCCAACCGGCAATGGCGGCGGCGGTTTCCTCGCCAATATTGCGCACGCGCCGCAATTGCGCATGAGAGGCAGACAGAATCGCGGGAGGCTCGCCAAAGTGTTCGAGCAGGATGCGGGCGCGAACGGGGCCGACATGCTCAATCATGTTGAGGGCAATGAAGGCTTCGCGGGAATCCATGGTGCATTAAAGGATTTCGAGCGGCGCGTGGCAAGAATCAAAACGATGAGCGTGAAGGCGTGTTGCCACGCCTTCACGCTTGAGGTTGCTTCACCAAAAGAACGGCCGCCCCTCCCTGTTCGATCGTCCAGTGCGCCATTCTTTTGCCGCAGATCACAAAATGCCGTTCAAGGCGCCAGGCGGACAGGCTAGACTCCTGTGCCACTACCCACCGAGGGAGCAGGCGGGACGCCTGCTCCACCAGCGGCTGTTTCAAAACACCATTCGTTTCATTAATAGACCAGCCGGTAGAACACACAGCCGTTGGTCAGGTTGATGGGAACGATCACTTGATTGGTCCCGGTGCTGCCGCTGACGTTCACCCAATTGGTGCTGATGCCAACGTTCAGGCTGTTGGTCTGGGCCTGCAATTGCCAGCCAGTATGATTGGCGGGCCAGGACAGGACCAGGTTTGTGCTACCCTGGACGGAGAATACGATGTTCGTGGCGTTCGAGGCCGGGCCGATCGTCAGGGCGGCAATGGCGCTGTTCATGGCGCCGGCGACGTTGCCGACCACCGCGTAGTAATAACCGACGGCGCCAGACGTGACATTGGTGATAGTGAACTGGGCTTTGGTCACGTTGGTAACCCACGAGCCATTGGCCTGGAGGCCGTTGGCCAAGGCCGTGGCACCCGCATAGCTTGCAGTTGTGTTGTAATACCATTGATAGGTGAGCGGCGAGAAGCTGCTGGCTCCAACGCCGAAGTTTGTGGTCGCACCAGCGAGGACAGTGGCATTCTGCGGCTGCCCGATGATCGTCGCCAACCCCAACGCTCCGTTGGTGGCGGATTGATAGAGCGCGTTAAGCTGCGCGAGCGAGAGCTGATAATTGAAGATTGCCAATTCGTTCATCATGCCGGGCAAGATGCGGGTGACACCGCCATTGGGATCGGCGCCAATTTCGTTGCCGCCAAAGAAGGACTCGATCTGGCTATTGAAGAAGTTGGTGGCGATACCGACAAGCCCGTTGGTTCCGTAATAGACATAGAATTGGGCGTTTTGCGGGGTGATTTCGCACACGGCCATACCCCAAGTGCCCTGCGGTATGCCATAAGGATCGCCGTAATTATACGCGCTGGAAGAACCGCTCCAGTTGTAATCCACATATTGGGTTGAGCCGCTGGAATTCAACTGGTAGCCAGAGGAACTGGCGCTGCTGCGGTTTTCGAACAGGCCGGCGGGGTTGCCGTTGTTGCCGGTTGGCAAAACCCAGCAAACGAAGGTAATCATGTTCGTGTTCAGAACAATACCGGCATTGGTCACCGTGCCGTTGTATTCGGTGCTGGCAGCGATATCCATGGCAACAGACGTTTCGGGAGTCGCGGCGGCAATGGGCACGCCCGCCACGCCGTTGGTCGTTTGACTTCCATATAGACCGTTGGCGCCGCCGGCATAATCAATGGCAATGGTGCTGCCGTGGCTTTCATTGAGCCGCCAGTAGGCCATCGGATTATCAGCCAGGATCGTCTGCGAGAACGAGCCGGCCGCATCAGGATCAGCCGCAACCGACGCGCTCCAGACGACGCTCGTTACCGAACTGAGGCTATTGGTCACGATGCAATAAGTTGTAAAGGCGCGCTGCACATTGGGCAGCGTGAGGGTGTTGTTGGTTCCGAAACCAACCGCAGCGCCGTTGGTGAACCATTGAAAATTGGGCCCAGTCCCATAAACAGTGACCGAGAAGCTGGGGCTGGCTCCCGCGTAGAGGGTCATCAGGTTGGTTGGCCCCAGATTGTTGCCGAGGCTGGTACCCACGGAGTTCCAAGTCACAGGCAACTCGCCGGTTATAGGCATTGCAAGCGTCTGGGTAACGCCGCCGGCGGCATTATACAAGGCCAGGACCTGCGCGGGCGTGAGCGCATTGGTGAATAGCGCCACGTCGCACAACTGGCCGTCAAATTGCCGTCCCTGGCCGACCCCGTTATTCGTGTAATCGGGCACCGCACCCAGCAGGATGTCGTAGCCAGGATCCGCGGCATTGATGCCGTTGCTACTGACGTCCGTGTTGACGTTGTTAAACTGCCCGTCAATATAGATTTTGAGGATTCCCGGAGCCGCAATTGGGCCCGGCGTATAGGTGCCCACCATTTGATGCCATTTGCCATCATTGCAATCGTTCGTTGAATTCACTGAGCCATTATAGACCCACAGAGCACTGCCGGGCACCCCGCCGTCGGCCGCGGCGTTGGCCGTCAAATCAAGCTTCCAGGTACTGTCGTGGTGGCCGAAGATAGTTTGGTAACGATTGTCAGCCGGGTTGCCGCGGAACATGCAGGTCACGCTGAACGCGTTTGAACCCGTTCCATATTGAGCGGATGGATCCCAGGCAGCATTATAGCCGGCGTCGGCGAAGCTGCTGACTCCGCTCATGGGCGCCACGTTGGTGCCCTGGTTGACCAGGCCGGAATACGCGGAAGGCGTGGAAGACGGCCCGGGCGCAGCGCCTGGGACAGTCCCCGCAGTATAAACGCCATTTCCAAGAACGCTGCCATAGTTATACAATACCGGCAAAGCGCTGGGCGATGGGGCTGATGCCGGGGTCCAGGCCGGTGAATCCATCCGCAGGAAGACCGGCGGGCTGGAGGCCAAAACCGTGTTAAAGTAGCTGGTGGGAGGCGCCGGGTTAATGCCAACCTGGTAGTGGTTCAATATTGTCGCCGTCGGCAGCACAACATTCGTGTAAATCGCCACATCCGCCACGGCGGTTGCCGGCAGGCCGCGGGTATATCCACGGCCACTGCCAACCGCAAATGGTGTCCAGTAGTCAGGAGAGTACTTGCCGACACCAGGGTTGGTGCTGCATAGAACCCCATTCGTAAAGACACTGAAGTTGGTAAAGGCGTCGCACGTCACCACACAGTGCAGCCATGTATTTGTCGGGATGGTGGCCGGCGTAATGATGATGCTGTTCAGGCCCGAGCTGTTGTCGTAGCCATAGACCGTGAACGTATTTGCTCCGTTGCCTCCCCAATCGAAGCGGATGCCGCAAACACTGCCGCCGCCGCCGCCAACGCCGCCCGCGTTGATGCCCTCATAACCGTTTTGACTCCACATGTCTCCATATTCCACGTTTTGGGTCAGGAAACACCAACATTCCACCGTAAACGGCGGGTTCAAAACCGTCCCGGGGTTGTCGGCGTTAACCAGCATAGCATTGGTGACGCTGCCGCCGCCGCTGTTTACGTTGTTGAAGAAGACACTGTTTGGATCTCCACCGATGCTGCAAGCATAATCGTGGGTGAACCCGCTGTTTGGTTGCATCCAATCGGCATAATAGCCATCGGCCTGCGCGCCGAACGTGCCATAATTGGTTTCGATGTCGCCCTGGGCGGCCGGTTCGACCTCATGCATTGGCCAGTAGGCGATCGGTTGCAATGCCGTGATGGCGCCGGCCAGCGCGGTATGCGGCAGGGCGACGACGCTGAAGGTCGAAACAATACTTGTGACCGCGCCATAGTTGTTGGTCACCGTGACAAAGAACGTGTTGGTGCTGCCGCCGGCGGTGGACGGCGCGTAGGTCGGGTTGGTCGCGCCGGAAACCGCCGATGAGTTTTCATACCATTGATAAATCAAATTCGTTTCGCCAACGATGTAAGGGGTATAGGTGTAGGACTGTCCCTGCCCGACGAAGACTTGCGCCGGAAGGTTCGTGAGAATTTGCGGGTAATACGTGACCGTGGTTGCGACGGTAACGTTCGTGGAACCATAAGCGTTGGTGACGATCAATTCGAGGGTATCACCGTTTAAGGCGCCTGGAGCGCTGTTGGTGACATAGCTGGCGTTCAGGGTGTCGCCGTTGGTAACGCCGGACTCCAATACAGCGTTGCCATGGCCGGTATCAATCCATTGATAGCCCATGGGGCCCGGGCCAAACGCGATTGCCGGAATCGTCATCGGCCCATTGGCCACCGCGGCGACATTGGCCGGCGGCGGCGGATTGAAATAGGGGAAGATCGTGGCGCCTTGCAGGTATTGGTTGAGAACCTGATTTGAGCTTAACGCGAAGTTGAAAACCGCCACGTCATTGATGTTGCCATAATATTGATAGTTAAAGTTGCCGACCTCAGCGCCCATCCGCGAGCCGATGCTCATGAGGCTTGAGGGGGCCGTGGGACCCAGCGCGATGTTGGTGGCCGTCAGGATTCCGCTTCCCTTCGCGATGGCGGCGGTCCCACAGAGCACGCCATTTGTGTAAAAGCTGACGAGCTGATTGGAAACCTCATCAACGACGGCAACCAGGTGATACCATGTGGTAATGCCACCGGGTTCAAGCTGGCTGTTGACGAGGTGCGTCCCGCCGCCCGCATCGCGCACGAAGAACCGGAAGGCATGAGAAGCTGGCGAGGTATCATCACCTTCGTCCATGTCAAACTGCTCGCCACCGCCGTAGCCCAGGGTCACAATACCGGCGTCGTACTCTGGACCGGTGTAACCCGCGACCCATGCCTCCACAGAGAAGGCCACGCTGGTGTTGCTCGGTGAAGAGAAGTTGACGCCTGCGATCAGCCCCGCAAAACTGTCGCCGGGATCGTTATTCTCGTCCACTTCGCCGAATTGGGCTGAGGTATCCGAGGGATCGTTGGTGAGATTAGAACTGAAACTATAACCGGGCCAACCCAGCGACATGTTGGTATAGACACCGTTGTTGCCGCCAGCGTAATCAGTGGCAATCGAGCCGTCATTGGGGCCGCTTTCGCCGCCGCAGCAATCCGGCTCATTCAAACGCCAATAGCCCATGGGCTTGAGGGCGAGAACGGATTGCGGATACGGGGCCAAGCCGCCGGTGGAATTGGTGGGATCAGGAATCACGGTGGCCGACCACGCATCCGTAGCCGAGCCATCCACATTGGTGATAATACAAGCGACAGTGCCGCCCGCCTGGACGTTGCTGACCTGATAGGTCGAATTGGTCGCCTTGCCGGCCGCAACCCCATTGGTGTACCACTGATAGGCGAGCGTTCCGGCGCCCAGCGCGTAGATGGAGAAGGACGGATTGGCGCCCGCGTACAAGGTCATCAGGTTGGTGCCGGAGACATTGGTATAGGTTGCCGGCACTGCGCTAATAATCGTCGGGCTGAAATAGAGGATGACGGTGGAAGGAGCGCTAAAGGTCCCGACCGCGGTTTGAACGTTGGTTGCGAGGAGGGTATAAGACCCGGCGTTGGTGGCTATGAGCGTGATGTTGGTCTGGCCCGGCAACGCGGCGCCGTTCAGAAACCACTGAACGGTCACGGGGGGCGGTCCGTTGACATAGCCGGTGAGAGTGATTTGGGTGCCGGCCGCCGCGGTTGTGATATCCGGCGTGCTGATGGCGAACACTTCATTCGAGATGATCAGGTCACCCATGTTCGGCAGGGTGTACATTTGGCTGCCATAGCCGCCGCTGGTCGGCTCGGTCGGCCAGGCGCTGTTGATATAAACGGCCTTGTTATTGTTGCCGCCGGGAGTGATGTAGTTGTCCCAGTTGGGGATATTATAGGTGGTGCCCCAGGGATCCTGCTCATAAAAGTTTTCCCCGCCTACCACATAGGTGGTGTTGTTGCTCAACAACAACGGCGGGCTGAGCGCCGCCCACAGATAGCCATTAATGGCGCTGCTGGTGGGAGTGCCATTGGTAAGGATTGCGTATGCCAATAAATTGCCGCTGCTGTTCCAGATCCCGACGTGATGACTGACCGACAGGGCCGCCTGGTTATTCAAGGCAAGCCCGACGGCGTCATATCCTACGTGCGTGATCAGAATATTGTTGTTGCCGATAACGATGTCACCACCGCAAATGCCGCTGGGGTTATTGCCGGTGTCGCCGCTCGTGCCGTTCCAGGTGCCTGGCTCATAGAAAATGTTGGTTCCCGGGGCGCCATGCAAAATGTGTTGCGGATACCCGAAATTGGGGACGACAGTGAGCGTAGCAGAGGCATTGGCAGTATAAGCAACGGAACTGACATTGTTGGACACGACCACGCTATAAACCCATCCATTGGCCGCGTTCTGAGCGATCGCCGTATAGGTATTGGTAAAGATATCGGTACCGCTGATAACGGTCGTCGAACTGGTATCGGCCACGCCGTTGGTGAACCACTGAACATAAACCGGCGGAGCGCCGGTGACGACAATCGCAAAATTGGCCGGGTAATTGTTAAAGGCCGTTACATTGGTAGGTCCCGTTTGAATACCGACCGGACTGGCCGACACCGCCAGGAACACATCCGGGCTTTGCGCGCCACCCAACGCGTTGCTGGCGGTCAGGAAATAGACGCCGGAATTGTCCGCGGCAGCATTAGCGAAAATAAGATTTGCATTGGTTTGCCCAGATACCGGGGTGGGAGGCGAACCGACAAGCCACCATTGGTAATTGATGGGCTCCATGCCGCTGGCAAAACCGACGATAGACTGAGGGCCGGCGCCGACAGAAATATTGGTCCCCTGCACACCCACCCGAGCGGCGTCAATCGGCAGGTTGGCCAGGCCCTCAACACAATAAGTCGTGTTGCTTCCAAATAAGCTGAAGCCCGCGATGGGCCAATTGTAATTCCCCGCGCCGTACGCGGTCTCCGGCGCTTGAGGGCCATTCGTGGTCCCGCCGACAAAAAATGAATTAAATACCGCCGTAAAGCTGTCGCCCCATAAATCGCCATCGCTGTTGGAGGTCAGGCAGGCGACATAGTAGGCGGTGTTCGACTGCAACAGGAACGGCGGGTTCAGGGGCATCCAATAGAACTCATTGGTGTAGGAGTCGGCTGCGGTGCCCGCGGGAACGATCACCTGGGCCAAAAGCTGGGGCGCGGCGGCGGAACTATAAATACCCACATAGTGGGGGATATTCAAGCCGGTGATCGAATTGGAAGAGAAATATCCCAAGTGCGATACGACAACATTGGTGGGGCCAACGGTGAAAAGGCATGCGCTGCCGCCAGTGTAATTGTCACGCCAGGTGAGGCTGGTGGCAGGGTTGGCGGGAACATAATAGAGGGGCTGCGTTTGGGCAGTCTGCGCCTGGCCCGAAGACGTCCACAATAAAAAGACGCTCGCGGCGATAAGAGACAGTTTTGCAGTGACGGTGTTTTTCATAAAGCAGATTATTTATTAGCTTTTCCAGCCCGGATTCTCCTCTTCCGATTGTTTCAAGCGACCCATTGACGCACACGCGTTAATGGAACAAGGGATAAACATGGGGGCCAGTTTATCGGATAAACGTCCGAGGGGGAACTATCCAAGTGGACAGGTCGTCGCCTAATATTGAAACCTCCAACGTTGGCAGCTACCCTGGCGCTTGCTCACCCGCCGTCGCTACGCGATGGCGCAGCAGGCGCGCTCCCAGCCGAGCCGCGACCGTGAGGGAGCGACCAGTGTCTGGCTAACGCTTTTTCCCCGCCGATTTTAACGGCCCACTCCCGACCGCCGACGAATCCGCTTGCTCACGCGCGCGGCTCTGTTCAATCAATTTAAATGAAGAATCCCTCTTTGCAACGCCACGGCCACGGCCTCGGTTCGATCGGCCGCATCCAGCTTTTGAAGGATGTTTTTGACGTGAAACTTTGCGGTAAAACGCGTACAACCGATCAACGCGCCGATTTCGCCATTGTTCAGGCCTTTGGCCATGTATTGCAACACTTCCAGCTCCCGATTGGTCAGGTCTGAACCGGGAGAATGTTCCGCCAGGCGCCGTTCGGCCTCCGGCGAAAGGTAACGTCCGCCGGCATAAACTGTTTTAATCGCATCCACCAGTTCGTCGCTCCGGGCCCGTTTGAGGACGTAACCTTTGGCCCCGGTTTTCAAAGCACGATAAACGTCTTCGTCGCCGTCGTAAGTCGTGAGCATGATGATGCGGGCGTTGGGAAACTCCTTGAGAATAGCAGCCGCGGTCTCGACGCCGCTCCAGCCGGGCATGCGCAGGTCCATCATTGTGACATCCGGCTGGCGCTTGCGAAACTCCTCCAGCGCGCCCGCGCCGTCCTCCGCCTCGCCGACGATGCGAAGCTGCGGCTCCAGCGACAACATGGCCTTGATGCCCATTCTGACCATGTAATGGTCGTCAACCAGGAGAATGTTGATTTGATTTTGCTTCATTGGAGGATTGACCGTGAAAGATTCGATCCGGCCCGAGCGATCCGTCGCGGTCGTGCGACGCGCCATTAGGGAAAGGAACTTCGACCATAATCATGGCGCCGGCGCCGGGCGCGCTTTCCACTTCAATCGCTGCGCCGAGGGCTTTGGCGCGCTCGTGCATTCCGGCCAGGCCAAAATGCCCCTGGCGGGAACGGGACCAATTGTCCGCGTTGAAGCCGATCCCATCGTCATGGACGGTCAACGAAACCGAATTGGTCTCATAGGCAAGCTGCACATGAATGCGGCGCGCCTTGCCGTGCTTGACCGCGTTGGCGATCGCCTCCTGGGTGATCCGGAGGAGATGATTCTCGACCATTTCCGGCAGACGGCGTTTGGCGCCGAGCACCTCAACGTCAATCTGGAGGTTCGTGGCCGAGGACAGTTGTTTGCCCAGGGCATCCAGCGCGCTCGGCAGATCATTGTTGTCGAGCATTTGGGAGCGCAGGTCCCAGATGGAGCGGCGGACTTCATCCTGGCTTTGGTCCGCCATTTGTTTGGCCATTTCGAGGTGCTCCAAAGCGATTTTGGGGGCCGGGACGAAGGCTTTGAGGCCGGCTTCCAACTGCATGCCAATTCCGACCAGGGCCTGTTCGAGGGTATCATGCAACTCTCCGGCCAAACGGTTGCGTTCCTTGTTAACCGCGACGAATTGCGCCTCCGCCTGGCGCCAGGCGCGCAGGTGCGCGTTGACCCTTCGACGCGATTGCCCGATCACCACCCCCAGTACGCCGGCGAAGAAAACCGTAACGCCCGCCAGGACGGCCAGCGCATGGGGCAAATTCCACCAAACCGGCGGTCGCAATACCACCACATCCGCCGGCGATTGCGCCAGGAGTTGAAAGGATTGATGCCAGTTGTCCAATTGAATTTCGCAAACTCCCGTCACCCGCAGCAGACTCCCTTTGGAGAGATTTCCCAGCATTCGCGTTTGTTCACTGTCAGGAAAATGCACATTGAAAACAAAGTTGCTTTGCTGCAACACCAGGATGTTCTCGCCGGCATATCGGAAAAAGTTCAAGAGCAGGCCGTCCATCTGCACCAGGTCGTCGTTGAAGTTGCCGCTGGAAGCCTGTTCGACCGAGACCGCCTCGGGTTGCGGACGCGGGCCGGCCGCCACTTTGCGGAACACCGCGTCCCGAAGCTCGGGCGAATAACTTCCATGCGCGGGGAAACCCAGGACCTCCAGACGGTCGCCGGGCGCCACCGGCGCGTCTTGCGTCGTCAAAACGCAAATGGCTTCGGTATTATCCTTGATGAAAACCTCACCGGGCCGTTGCAATAATACCGTGCCGGCCACTTTGACGCGATGGCCCGGCCGCTGAGATGGCGAAAACAGGAACAAGCTGTTGATCGAATTGGCGGGCCCGTCATACGATTTGACTGGCTGCGGGACCTGGACCTTTAAATTGGCCAGTGACGGCACGACGATTACCTCGTCGAAGAGCTGGCGGTGCGTCGTGAACATGGGCACCGAAACTCCGTCGAGAGAGACCTCCGCGTCCGGCAGCGCATCCACGTTCACCCCGGCATAGTCCATGACCCGGACCGTTATTTCATCGCCTCCCAGCGACAGCTTGAGGACCAAATACCGGTTGCTGAAATCCGACCAAACCTGGGCGATTTGCGCCGAATGCACGATGCCGCGCACTTCGACCCATTGGCCATCTTCGAGGCCGGACGCCAGGTCCTCGTACGTCACCGGCCTGGCCGCCGGAATCGGGGCGTGCCCGACCACGATCAAGGTCTTCAACGTAACGCACGGCGCGTAATCGCCGGGGAAACTCTCTCCGGCAATGTCAACAAATTGGCCCGGATGGAGCGGCTCGAAATGACCGGGCGAACCGCCGAGGTGTTTCGTCCATCCGTTAATGTAGATGCCGCCCGCTTTATCCTGGATGACCAAATCGCCGGCCAGCGGATCGGCATAGAGCACGACGCCGCTCAACCGGACCGGATAACCGCGACGGGCCTCCGCGGCTGAAAGCAAACGCACCTGCGCCGAATTGGTGAGGCAAGGAAAGGCAAAGGCGTTCACCGAGCCAAGCCACGGCAAAATCGCCGCGACCAGCGCGAGCGCCCGGGAAAATGTGGCAGTTTTGGTTTTCAGTTCAGCGAAATAATTTTAGAGCATCCACAGGATACCCGCGATTGCCCCGGCGTTCAAATGTCTTCTGCGATCAGCCGGCCGGCCCATGGTTTTGGGGGCGGATGAATGGGATTACTCGTTTAACGCGCGCGAGGGGATTCAAATAGGCTTTTCATGGACCAGCCGCAGACTCCAACGAAATTAAGATTTCGTTTTGGTTGCCAAGGAACCTAAATTCGTATATCACATTGAATTCAAGGAAGTTGCATGAACTGTCCCTTGGCAGCACACCCGACTTTTCGACGCGCTGCGGCTGGCGCCCCTTTACCCCCACACAGCCGCGCTCCGGGCGCTCCAGTTCATGGTCCCAATGTATGCGAAAAAGCGAAAGGGGGCTCTCCATGAACCTGAATCGTCCTGGTAATCGAAATGAGTGAATCGAGAATAATGCTGCATGAAAAGATTTCAAACAGCATGGGCAGGCGCCGAACAAAAACCTTGCTACTGGCTCTCGGGCGATCCCGGTATATAGGTGCCAGAGGGTGCGGTGGACGCCAGACATGAAGTATGCGCGGCCACCCAATCCACATCCGGATCTTTGGGACCGTTAAAGGCTCCGTTGCCGATGCTGGGCGTCGAATCGGCCTGCCATATCTCAGGTGGAATGCCAGCATACTGCCAAGCATGGACGACCGCATGGCCATCCATAAAGGCGAATTCGCACGAGTTATTGTGCCTGGTTGCCGGCACATCAATCCACTTCGTTTGCGAGGGAGACGTGGGTATTTGAACCGCAAATGCCGCGTCATTGATGCTGTCGGCATGCTCCTCGAGCAACACCCACACATTTGCCGGCGAAATGCCAACCACCGAAGCATCGTTGATGAAAACTCTCCAGGGAGTGCCACCAGGAGGGTTTATGTTCCCCGCCGAAAGCCAATGTCCCATATACTGGCCAGCGCCCTTTATCAGCCCATTTTCGGCCGGTCCCACCGCCTGGCTCATCGAATAGGAACGAACGCGGGGTTGTTCGCCTCCCGCACCGGTGGTCCACGTGCTCAAGTCCGCGGGGCATTTATATATCTTTGCGTTACTGATGTAAGGCCCCAAACAAGAATAATGCGGTTCCACCAGAAGCGCCCAATTGGTCGCGTCAATGCCGCTATAGGTGGGCCAGCCTGAAGGAATGGCAATGGAACCCGAACTCACTGATCCACCGTTCATGCTGCCGGCCACCCATCGCGGAAAAGCTTCGTAATCGGGGTTGGGAGCGTACGTGTTGCCCGCACTGTCATCCGCGTACATCCTCCAGGCCAGCATCAACTGGCGAAGATTATTGGAGCACTGAATCGCCTGCGCTCGTTCTTCCGCGTGATGCAGCACGGGCATGATCATCGCCGCCAAAATGGCGATAATCGCGATGACTACGAGCAATTCGATGAGCGTGAAGGCACACCGCAACCGGCCAAAACTTCTTATTCTCTTGTCTGATGTCCTGTTCATATTATATCAATCCACGAGGGATGCATTTCAAAATAGACTTCGCAAGTTCGTGCGTCAAGGCTTTTTTTATGGCACGTTCGTGTTATGACACACAACCGGCGCTCAAAAGGTCCCATATGCAATTACCCCAAATATACGGAAATCCCTACCCGCGCGCCATGGCCCTTTTGGGCTATGCGCCTGATAGCGTCAAAGAACGCCGTCGTCAGGTTTTTCTCAGGGTCCGTTCGTAATGAGACGGTAAAACACGCATCCGTTGGTCGTGTTGATTGAGTTCGTCCAGGAATTGAGGTTCAGGGTGGCGGCGCTGGAACCGCCCACCGGATACCAGTTGGTGCTGATGCCCGTCGCCAGGTTATTGGTTTGCACCTCCAGATAATAGTAACCGGCGTAGTTGGTGGGCCAACTCAGGACCAACTGGCTCTTGTTCAATATGGAGAATGCGATCGGCGGGGCGTTGGTGAAGGACGGGACGCTGCCCTGCACACCGGCCTGATAATCCGCAGCCACCTGGGCGGGACTGAGCGCGTAATTGTATAGGGCCACGTCATCAATTGCCCCCTGGAATTGCAAATCATAATTGTTCACGGTCTCGCCCGAAGTGCGCGCGCCAATGCTCACATAGGCCGCCTGCGGAAGCACCGTGTTTGTGGTGGTAGCCGTAAACAATCCCAGTCCGGCGGCAATTCCAGTGGTATCGGCCACGTCCACGCCGTTGACATAAAGGTGAACCGCGCCATTGGCGCCGTCGAAAACGCCCACCACGTGATACCACTGGCCAATGACCGGAGATACCGTGGAAGTCGGGCCGTGAACACCGCCCGAAGCGTCCCGCGCAAAGAAGCGGAAGTCATTGCCGTAAAGGTCCAGGTCAAACTGTTCGCCTCCGCCGCCATAACCCTTGGCCACAATTCCCGCGCCGCTAATCTGGGTGTTGGTGCTTTCGACCCAGGCCTCGACGGACAGTTCGCCGTTGCTGCCGGAAGGCTGCGCAAAGCTGACCGGCGTCATGCCGTCACTATAAAGTTCTCCCACATAACTGTTCGAAGCGGCATTGACGTTGTTGGAGGGGCCGAACAGGGCGGCGGTATCCGTGCTGTCCATGGAAACCGCGCTGAAGCCCGGCAATCCCAGTTGAACGTTTTCATACGCGCCATTGTGGCCGCCCGCATAATCGTAGGCGATGGTTCCATTATTTCCCGAGCCGTTGTCCGGACGTTCATTCAACCGCCAAAAAGCAACCGGTTGATTGCCCATGACCGTGGCCTGGTACGACGTGGTGGGCCCGGCGATTTGAGTGAGCGTCACCGGTCCGGCGTTAGTGCTGCTGAAACCGCCAAAAGAATTGGTTACGGTGCAGTAATAGGAGGCCGAAACCGGCGTTGCGGCGGCCAGGTAACTGGCGTTAGTCGCGTTGGCGATCGGCGAGACACCTTGATACCACTGGTAGTAGAAAGGCTGCGTGCCGGATGCCTGGGCGGTCAGAGTGACAGATTGGCCGGCATACACGGTCACATTGGCCGGCCCCAGAGCCACTCGGAGGCCTGGCAAAACAGTGGCCAGCGTGTAGAGCTGCTGAATTTGCGCGGCGGTCAAGGCATTGGTGAAGAAGGCGGCCTGGGCGATGGCGCCGGCAAAATACGCCTGGTTGACTCCGACAGCGGTGTAGAGGGCCGAACCACCCAGATACAGATCATCCGCGGTGTCGCTGCTGATGGCACCGGACGCCGCGGCCTTGTTATTGAGCGCTCCATCCACATAGAGATAGTTGTCCGTTCCGTCATAGACGCCCGCCATGAAGTGCCAGTTGCCGTCGTTCAGGACGTTGGCCGAAGTCACTGAACCCGCGCTATTGGTCCAGCGCACGAATCCATTGGTGCCGTTCAGGATGAGCGCCCAGTTGTTTCCATGGCTCATGAGGTCCTGATAGCGGGCGTCGGCGGGATCGCTCTTGAACCAGCCCAATGCCGTGAATTGGTTCGTGGGATTAAACGCGGAATTGTAACCGGCATCAATGCAGGCGGTCACGCCGTTGATGGGCGAGGCCACGTTGTTGGATCCGGCCGTGACGATTGGCGGGCCGGAGACCAATCCCGGACTGGTGCCCGAGACGTAAGCGCCATTGGTCGGCGCCGAACCAAAGTTCACGGCGTCCGGGCACAGGGATTTGGCAACATTCGTGAAGCCCGCGCAATCCATGCGATAATAGAGCAACGGATTGTCACTCGTTACTGCGGCGACGTAATTGGAACCGGAAGATGTCGTTCCGGCCTGATAATGCGCCAAAACGCGGGCGGCCGAGAGCACGTTGGTATAAACAGCCACTTCATCCACCAGGCCGTAATACGGACGGGTTGGTCCGGAGCCGCTGCCCTGCCATCGGGCGTCGCCAATGGTGAGCGGCGACCAGGTATCAACATTCAGGCTGGCGCTGCCCGAGCCCATTTGCACTCCGTCTATGTAGAGAACCACCGTCGTGCCGTTGTAGGTCATGACACAATGGTGCCAGCCGCTATTCAACGGGAGCGAGTTCGGAGTCGTTCCAATGGTCGTGTAGGTGTTATTGCCGCTGGAATTATAAATGTAGGCCTGCAGTTCGGGCGCAGGCTGGCCGCTGCTGGTGTTATTTCCCGCGTAGGACATGCGGATGCCGCCAAAGGTGCCGCCGCCCGCGGCGCTGTTCTCGCCGTTGCCGCCTTCACCCATGATATCGCAGAACGTCTCGCTGCTTCCGGAGTTAATCCACGCTTCGTAGGTCATGGGCGCCTGCATCGTCAACGCCGGCGAGAGGCGCGGCACGAAGGCAAAGTTCGTTCCACTGGGCCCGCCGAATTGAACACAATCGTCATTGTCACCGGAACCGGTTAAGGCCCCCTGCTGGTTGAAAAGGACGTTCGTCTGGTTGGCGGTGGTAATCGCGTAATAAGCATTACCCAACGCGCCCAGCGAGCCGTAGTTTGTCTCCATCGTGACCGTTGCGGGCGGATTGGTTTCCTGCAACGGCCAATATCCAACCGGCGCCAGGCCCAAAAGGTAAGCCGCGTAAACATTCGTCGGCGCGGCAAAAACCGTAAGGGTGGAAAGCGCCGTGGCGGAGCCGTAGATATTGGTCACGACCAGGCTATACGCGGTCTGGGAGGGGCTGGAGACAACGGGCGTGAAGGCAGGATTGGTCGCGCCGGCCAGCGCCACGTTGTTCGAATACCATTGATAGACCAAAGGCGCAGCGCCGAGCGCCAGGGCCGAATAGGTATAGGACTGGTTGAGCGCCAGGTTTACCTGCGGCGGCAGGCCAATCGTAAACTGCGGCGCGTTTGTAAAGATCGTCAGTGCGACAAACACATTGGTGCCGCCATAGGAATTGCTCACGGTCAACTCAAGCTGATCGTTATTCCAGCCGCCGGGAACGTTGCTGACCGTCAGGCCCGCGTTGAGAATCGTGCCGTTGGTCGTGAACGTCAGAATATTGGTCTGGGCACTGACATCGGACCACCATTCGGTGATCGGGCCGGTTCCATAAACCGCGGCGGGAATGACCATGAGGCCGTTTCCGCTGGCGTTGGTGGTCGCGGTTGGCGGCTGCGCCATGAACGGCGGCACGCCGGAAATGAGATACTGATTAAGAATCTGGCTGGCATTCAACGCGTAATTATAAACGGCCACGTCATTGATGTTGCCGTAGAACTGGTAGTTATAGTTCGTCGTGGACGAACCCTTCCGGGAGCCGATGGCCAGCAACTGGCTGCTGGACAGCACGCCCAGGCCGTTGGTGCCCAGCGCCGTTGAACCGACGCTCAGGCCGTTGATGTAAAACGTCACGTTGCTGTTTACTTCATCCACAACCCCGGCCAGGTGATACCACGGGCCCTCGCCGCCATTTGACGGATCCACCGTGCTGTTCACTTCATGGACGGTGCCTGACGCATCCCGGAAGAAGAAACGGAACCGATGAAGCGACCCTGAATCCGACCCGCAATCCAGGTCAAATTGCTCCGAACCGCTGTAACCCAGCGACACAATGCCTGCGTCGAAGTTCTGCGCATAACCCTGGGCCCACGCTTCAATGGTGAAGGTGGCATTTCCGCCGGCAGGAGTGCTAAAATTGACATTCTGGATTCCAAAAGCCAGGCTGTCGCCGTAATCGGCGCCCAGGTAATCCGCTTCGCCGAATTGAGCCGAGCTGTCAGCCGGATCCGATACCGGGTTATAACCGGGCCAGCCCAAATAGCAATTGGTGAACAATCCATCGTTGCCGCTCACATAGTCGTGGCAGACCCAGCCAAAATCGCCGCCGCCAAGGAATTGCGATCCGTCCTGGGCATAATCCACGCCGTCCTCGTTGGTATCGTCCAGGCGCCAGTACCCGATGGGATTGAGCGCGAGGACCGATTGCGGATAGGGCGCCAAACCGCCAGTCGAATTTGTCGGATCGGGGATGACCTGGGCCGACCAGACCATACTCGTGATAGAACCGAACGAATTCGAGACGACACAATAGTTGGTGAACGAAACCTGGACATTCGTCAGCGTCAAATTAGTGGCTGCCAGGGTCGCGCCATCCACGACGCCGTTGGTAAGCCAATAATATGTCAGGGGAACGGCGCCAATCACCGATACTGAGAAATTGGGGTTTGCGTTGGAGAAGACCGTATAAAGGTTGGTGTATGGAACCGGGTATTGGACGGTGATGACCGGGTTGGTCAGGACGTTCAAGGTCGCCACCAGGCTGGTCACCGAGCCGTAGTTGTTGGTAACAACCACATAATAGTTCCCCTCGTTGCCTGCGCTAACCGGATTGATAATCAAGTTCTCGGTTGTGACACCATTGGACACAGCGCCGCTCAGATTGCCGCCGTTGCTCAAGGCAACGCCATTTTCGTACCACTGATAACTGAGCGGCCCGAAACCGCCGGCGATCACCGAATTGGTAAACGCGAGATTGCCGTTGACCGTGCCGGACACCGGCTGCGTGTTGATATACGGCGGTTCGCCCGCCGAGTTATAGAGGGCTACGACCTGATTGGAGGTCAGCACCACGCCGCTAAAGAACGCGGCTTCGCAAATATCGGCGGAGAAGCACCGCTCCGGCCCCATCGGACCATTCGTAAATCCAATTTCGTTGCCGATATACACTTCCGGCCCGGGATAAGAATTGGGCGTATTCAAAGTTCCGGCGGTCAGAGATCCCACCAAAAGCCCGTCAACGTATAGGTAATTGGTATTGGGTCCCTTGCTGGCGGTATTGGTTTCAACACACGTCAGGACCATTTGATGCCAGTTACCGTCATTATAGGTCAGGGTTGAGATAATGTCGCCGCCCTGTCCGTGAACTTGCAGTTTGCCGGTGCTGTTGATCGAGCAGCGCCAGGTTCCGTCGTTGGCGGACATCACGCTCTGGAAGCTCGCGGGCTGGCCCGGATGGCCCCTGAACCAGGCAGTATAACTGAAGGAGGTATTGTTGGTGAGCGGATTTGCGTTCAAAGCGGCCGCGGCGCCGGCGTCCACATAACCGCCCATTCCGTTGCCCGGCATGGCATTGGTCGCGACCAAACCGGACGGAGACGGCCCGGCGACGCTGCCCGGAACGATGCCCGGACGATAAACGCCGTTCAAGCCGACCGACCCATAATTCGTGACTACCGCCCAGGTGCTTTGCGCCGGAAGATTATAAGCCGGCGAATCCATGCGGTAATAGAGCAGCGGATTGTCCGCCAAAATATTGGTGAAATAGGCCCCATAGGTTCCCGGGCTGGTCCCGGCATTGTAGTGCTGGAGGATTCGGGCCGGCGAAAGCAAATTCGTGTAAACGGCCACTTCGTCCATCGTGCCTGCAAATGGGTCCTGGGGTCCTTCCGTAGTCCACCGGCCGGCGCCGATCAATAGGGGCGACCAACTGTCCGGGTTCATCGAACCGGATGCACTGTTTTGGAGGGAAGCAGCCTGGCCGTTGATATAGATGGTGGCGTTGGTGCCGTCAAAGGTGGCCACCATATGATACCACTGGCCGGGATTGTAACTGGCGACGGTCTTTGGCTCGGTGCTGCCGCCGCCGCTGCCGTTAAATAACGTGATGCTGAACGTGTCAGGGCTGCCGTTCCAGAGGAACGAGAATCCGCCGTCATTGGCGCCGCCGTTCAATCCGGCGCCGCCGCCCTGGCCGAGGAATACGCCGAAGGTTTTGGGTTGCGCGCCATAAGCCTTGACCCAGGCTTCCAGCGTGAAGGGCGCCTGGATGGTCAACAGCGGAGAGACATGCGGAACCACCAGGCAGGCGTTCGACTGGCCCATGAATGAGACACACGTGTTTGGGTCGCCAGCCAATGCGCCGTTAAAACCGTGACCCACCAGGGAATTGCTGGGATCGTCGCTGGCATCGGCATCCCAGTCCGCATAAAATCCGTTGCCCAGGGCGCCCAGGGACCCATAATTGGTTTCAATGTCTCCCGGGATGGCGGCCTCGATTTCGTGCATCGGCCAATAATCCGTCGGTTTCAAGACAAGAATGTTGCTGCTGTAAGCCGCGTTGGTGAGGGCCGCGGGGAACGGCGATATTGTCAACGTATCCACCAGGCTGGTTGCCGAACCAAAGGTATTGGTGACGATGCACTCATACATTTCACCGGAAACGGCCGGCGCCCCGGCCGTCACCGTATAGCTGGCGGTCGTTCCGGCCGTCGCATCGGCCACGAAACCGCTGCCGTTGTTGGTGAACCATTGATAGGTCAGTTGATTTGTCGCGGCGACTGCCGTCACCGACAGCGTCGTTGTCTGGTTTGGATACAGGCTAAATGCCCCGGACGGACTCTGCGCGGTGATGGCTGGCGGAATGAAGACTTGAACGTCCACGATCGCGCTGGTGATCGCCCCATAGGCGTTGGACACCACACAGAAGTAAAAGCCGCTGTCTGACGTTGCCAGGTTGGAAACCGTCATATTGTCCGTCTGTTCATTGAAGTATTTGGTATTGTTGTTAACCAGGCCGATTGCCCCGGCGTAATTCGAACTGCTGCTGTTGTAGTACCACTGATAAGCCAGCGTGCCCAATCCGGAGGCGGTGACTCCTTCAAAGATGTATTGATTTGTCCCGCCGGCCACCTGCCGGATGGATGGATACGGGAACGGCTGTCCGCTAATCGAGGGAGGATAACCCAGTTCCGCGGGTGGAATGCCTCCAGTAGCGTTCGTATAAAGATTATCAATCTGCGCGGCGCTCAGAGCGTTCGTAAAGTATGCCACGTGGGCCAGACTGCCCGCGAAAAAGCGCGGTTCATAACCGTTGCCGTTGCCGGAATCCACATAATCCGGCGACCCGCCGATCATGACGGTGGCGCGATTGGTGGCCGCGCTCGGGTTTTCGCCGGTGGCTAAAGTGGTCGAGGCAACCAGGACACCGTCTATGTACATCAAATTGGTGCCCGTGGCAAAAGTGCCGCCATCAGTATAGACACACGCCGCAAAGTGCCAATTGCCGTCGTTGTAATTCTGGACTGTCCCCGACACGAGGTTTCCACCCGACCCGGCGTAAAATTGCAACTGCCCGCTGGACATCGCAATGCGCGGACCGTCATCGCCGTGAATGCCAACAAGGCCCTGGAAGCGGTTGTCCGCCGGATCGCCTTTGAACCAACACATTACCGTGAACGGTATATTGGTCATATCCAGCGGCGCGGACGCATTCGTACACAGGATGCCCGAATTAATCGTATTGGATTCGAACAGGAAGGTCGTTGTGTAATAACTGTCAGGACAAAAGATGCCAATGGCGTTGGTGTCCGAGGTGCCGATTCCGTTAAAGGAGCAGGCCAAACTCGATGAGCCAAGGCCGATATTGGTGGGACCGGCAATACCCGGGATGTCGCCCGAGAAATAAAGGCCGTTCATGGCGGGCGCGCTGCCGTAGTTAATGGCCAGCGGATAAGAGGCGATAGGAGGGGAGGTATAAACCGGCGCGTCCATCCGCCAATATGTATAAGGATGATCCCCCAAAACGGTGCTGAAATAAGAGCCGCCGCCAACCTGTTGATAATGGTTGGAAATCTGGAGTGCGGTCAAAGCGTTCGTATAAATGGCGACTTCGTCAATTCTCCCGTAATACTTATCATTGTTCAACGCCGCGCCACCCGCGCAGCCAATCGCCAGTTGGTCCCACGTATCCGGGACAAATGAACCGGTCATGGGAATCTGATCGCCCTGGGAACTCGCATTGGTGCCGTCTATGTAGAGATAGCAATTGGTGCCGTCAAAGACGCCCACGATGTGATACCAGGTATTGAGCGTGATCGCCGCGCCTACGCTCACTTCCGCTCCGCCCGCGGCTCCCTGTCCGTTGAAGACGTGGAAGCTCCATCCCTGAAACAATTTGTTTTCAGTGGAAGGAATATAATCCTGCGCCAACGCCCAACCCGCTGAATTGGCGGCTCCGTTTAAGCCGCCGGCGCCTGGATTGCCGGTATGGCATACAATGATATTGGGACTCGCGGTTATATTTGTCGGATAAACCCATGCTTCCACCGAGAACGGCCCGGCGGGAACGCTGATAGCGCTGTTCGTCATGGGCACATACAGGAAGGCGCCGGCCAATCCGCCATTGAAATCCACACAGGTATCACCGTCGCCCGTCACACCCTGGGCTCCCGGCACCGCATTGGTGCTCGGATAGTATGCATTGGCGATCGGGCCGAGCGAACCGTAATTGGTTTCAATCTGCGCAAGAGGCGGCTGCGCCGTTTCCTGCAATGGCCAGTAGGCCACGGGATTCAGACCCAGAAGATTAGCCTGGAAGTTGCCATTCCCCGCGCCCGCCGGCACGGTCAGGATCGTCGTGAGTGTAGCGACCGCGCTGGTGGCCGAACCATTTGCATTGGTGACAACGCATTGAAACGTAAAACCGGTTTGGCCCGAAGCCACCGTCCACGGATAGGTGGAACTGGTCCCCGCCGTCGTGTCCGCCACGCCGTTGGTGTACCATTGATAGGTCAACCCGGAACCCAGCGCCGTCACGGAAATGCCCAGGTTATTCTGGCCGGCGTAGGCACTAAACAGTCCGGTGGGATTCTGCGCCGAGATGACCGGCCCCTGGACGACCAATTGCTGTGAAAGAACGCTCGTGACCGAGCCGTAATTATTCGTGACCACCACAAAATAATACCCGATATCCGCGGACCCCAAATTGGTGACCGTCAACTGCGCCGTGGCGGAGCCGAAACGGCCCGAGCCGCTGGCCGTCTGGCCGTCCGTCAACGCCGTCGCGCCGCTGTAACCGGACGTGCTGCTGTAATACCATTGATAAGCCAAGGTCGAAGCCCCGCTGGCGGTCACTTTGCCAAACACATTCGTCGTTCCGGCGTTGTTCGTAAAGGACGTGGGCGACGGTTGCGTTTGAATGAGCGGCGGCGCGCCGGCCAATGAATATAAAGACTGAATCTGCACTGCCGTAAGGGCGTTTGTGAAAAAGGCAACGTGGGCCACGCTGCCCAAAAGCATCTGGCTGCCGTTGGCAGCGCTGGATGCAGTGCTTGTGCCGCCATAGATATTGTTACCGTTGCCATATTGGTCCTTATCGGGAGCGCCGCCGATCAGGATGTTGGTGAAGCTTCCGGCGCTTGACGCGTTGGTGATTGATGCGCTGGCTTTGAGAAC
>JASHPN010000285.1 GCA_030038175.1 Verrucomicrobiia bacterium | reverse complement strand
CTTGCTCAAAGCGCTCTACGCCACGGGCAGGCCCGTGGTCTTTGTCAATTGCAGCGGCAGCGCCATCGCCATGCCCTGGGAAGCCAAACATTTGCCGGCCATCGTCCAGGCGTGGTATCCGGGGGAGGAAGGAGGACGCGCCGTCGGCGAAGTCCTGTTTGGCGATGTGAATCCCGCCGGGCGGTTGCCGGTGACCTTCTATGCGTCCACGGCGGACCTGCCTCCGTTTGAGGATTATTCCATGAAGAATCGGACTTACCGTTATTTTACGGGCAAGCCGTTGTATGCCTTCGGCCACGGATTGAGCTACACAAAATTTTCATATAAACACGGCGGCCTGGACCAATCCGCCTATGCTCCCGGAGACGCCGTCAGGGTGTCCTTTGAGATACAGAACACCGGCGCCTTCGATGGTGACGAGGTGGCGCAAGTCTATTTCCGCCACGTGAATTCAGCGGCGCCGCAGCCGCGGCTGGCCCTGTGCGGTTTTACGCGGGTGCATGTGAACCAGGACCAAACCGCCAACGTTACGCTGAACATCCCGATGGAGCGATTCCGGTATTGGGACGCAACTCAGGGACAATACATCATTGAACCGGGCAAATATCAGCTTCTCATCGGCGGAGCGTCGGACGATATCCGGTTGAAACTGCCGTTCAAAATCATGTAGCGGGGCAGGCTTCCAGCCGGCCAGGGCAGGCAAGACGCCTGCTCCACTGGCTGTTACCTGTTTGTCACCATTCCGTAACACGGTTTTCGCGCGGTTGAGATTGTGTTACCGGCGATAAAATGGTATTCACCGGAGCGTGAAGCCAAAAATTTTGGTGGTGGACGACGAACCCGAAGCGGTCGAACTTCTGGAATTCAACCTGAAACAAGCCGGTTACGCCGTGAGCGCTGCCGGGGACGGGGCGGCCGCCCTTAAAAAAGCGCGGGCTCAAACGCCGGACATGGTTGTGCTTGACGTGATGCTGCCGGAGATGGACGGTTTTGAACTGTGCAAAAACCTTCGGCTGGAACCGGCCACGTCGCGGGTGCCGATCCTGATGCTGACCGCCAAAGCGGCGGAAATTGACCGCGTGCTCGGACTGGAGTTGGGCGCGGACGATTATTTGACCAAGCCGTTCAGTCCGCGCGAATTGCTCCTGCGCATCAAGAAAATTTTGTCGCGGGGCGCGGTGGCGGAGAAACCGCGCGAGCAAATGCGATTTGGGGACCTGGTCATTGATTTGCCGCGGCATCTTGCCAGTTGGAAAGGCAAAACGATTGAGCTGACGGCCACGGAATTCAAGCTGCTGACCACGCTGGCCCAGCGGGCCGGCCGCGTCCAATCACGCGATCAGCTTCTGCGCGACGTCTGGGAATACGACAGCCTGATTGATACCCGCACCGTGGACACCCATATGCGCCGGCTGCGCGAAAAGTTGGGAGCGGCCTCAAAACATTTGGACACCGTGCGAGGCGTCGGGTATCGGTTTGTAGAATGACCTGAAAATCGAATCGTCCGTTTTATCATGTGGCCGCTGCTGACCATTCTCGCCATCGCCGCCGCCATCGGGATCTACCTCGGCTGGCAGAAAAAATTTGCGCGCCTGCAACGACAGACGCAGGTCGAGATGGAGGATTTTCGGCGTCACCAGCAGCAGACGACCATTGACGCCAAGGCGCAGCAGCAGGTGTTGTTCAATTCGATGTTGGAAGGACTGCTGCTTCTGGATCGCGGCCGCAAGATCTATCTCGCCAACCGGGCCTTCAAAAATCTATTTGGAGTCAAGGCCGAGATGCGCGGCAAAACGATCATGGAAGTCCTGCGGCTGCATGAATTGGCCGAACTGGTCGAGCGCGCGGAAGCCGAAAAGCAGGTGTTGGATTATGAATTGAAAGTGCCGGAGTTAAAAGAACGCTGGCTCCAGGTCAATGCCGCCGTGATTTCCAATTCCGCCGGCGAACGTGAAGGCACGATCCTGGTTTTTCACGATTTGACGCGACTCAAGCAATTGGAGCGCACACGGGAGGAATTTGTCGCCAATGTCAGCCACGAACTGCGTACGCCGCTTTCGCTCATCAAAGGCTACGTGGAAACGCTCCTGGAGGGCGCCCGGAACAACCCGGAGGTGGCGGAGCATTTCCTGCGCATCATCGCCCGCAACGCCGAGCGCCTGGATTTGCTCATCCAGGATTTGCTGACGATTTCGGCCCTGGAATCCGGGCGCGTTCAACTCAACCTGCAGCCGGTGGCCGTCCGTTTAGTGGCGGAAAAGGTATTTGCCGACCTCAAGTCGCGCGCCGGCAAGAGGAGCATTACGCTCAAAAACGAGTTGCCGGATTTGTCCGCCAACGCCGACGAAGGCCGGATTGAACAGGTCCTGGCCAATTTGGTTGATAACGCCATCAAATATGGCCGGCCACAGGGCCAGGTCATCGTTGGCGGAAAAAGTCTGGATGAGGCCAAAGCGGAGTTTTTCGTTCAGGACGATGGCCCCGGAATCCCGGTTGAATCGCTGGACCGGATTTTCGAGCGATTTTACCGCGTGGACAAGGCGCGTTCCCGCGAGCAGGGCGGCACTGGGCTTGGCCTTTCCATCGTCAAACATATCGTGCAAAACCATGGAGGAGAGGTCTGGGCCAGGAGCGAAGCGGGGAAGGGAGCGACGTTTTTCTTTACGTTGCCCCTCGCGGCGCCCAAAGTGGAGGAAGTGGCGGAAGTTGAGGCCGCTTGATTGAGGGCCCCTTGAAGGCCGCGCAGGACCGCGCGATCTGGCATTTTGCAACATTCGGCCAGCTTAATGTTTCCAAAAGCTTGCGCTCTGCAAGTTTTTAAGAACTCCTCGTTTCGAGATTTCCAAAGAAAAGGCGATTTCCGGCATTTCTGTCATCGGCACATACGTTGCTAAAGGTCGGGAAACGTGGGCGGCAATTAGTAAGGGGAAGGCAAGAATTTATGAAAATGCTGGAAGATTTGTTTTTGGATGCGTTGAGTGACATGTATTACTGCGAGCAGCAGCTTGAGAAAGCGTTGCCAAAGATGGCGAAGAATGCCACGCATGAGGATCTGAAAATGGCGTTTGAATCCCATCTGACTCAGACCGAACAACATGCCGAGAAATGTGAGCAGATTTTTGAATTGTTTGGGAAAAAAGCCAAAGCCAAGCGGTGTCCGGCCATTCTGGGCATTATTGACGAGGCCGAGGATTTAATCTCCGAAAACAAGAAATTCCCGACGATAAACGCCGCTTTGATATTGGGCGGCCAAAAGGCGGAACACTATGAGATTGCGTCCTATGGTACGTTGCGCGAGTGGGCCAAACACCTTCAGCGCGAGGACGCCGCGAAGCTGCTAGACGAGATTTTGGCCGATGAAAAGGCCGCTGACGCCAAATTGACCAAATTGGCGCAGGAACATTGCAATCCCGCTGCTAAGACGGGCGAAGATATGCGAATGGCTGCTTAAACGATCTCCCCGGCGCAATCAACAAGCGCCAGTTACCCCCAAAGGGCCGGAATTTGCCTGTATTCCGGCCTGTTTTTTTTGGAACTGCTATCTATTGCAGGAGCTTAATCGGAATCAAAAGGCGTGAAGGCGCATAGCGCCTTCACCTGGAGTTTGGCTGTTGATTTTTAATTGCAGCTCAAGAATGCGGCTGAGGCCAGAGGGACGTCGCATTTTTGTGACTTCTCCTCGGCGCCGGTGCCGGTTGTGAAGTCGGAAAAATGTTTAGGATTTAGCGCTTGGGCCCAGAGTTCACGTCGCAATTGATTAATC
>JASHPN010000284.1 GCA_030038175.1 Verrucomicrobiia bacterium | reverse complement strand
AGTAGATGTCTCGGAGTTGTTAAAGCGGTGACCTCCGGAATGCGACGGCAGACGATTTTCATTACCGGCACGGATACCGGCGCGGGCAAAACCACGCTGACAATCCTGATGTTGAAATCCATGCGCGCACGCGGCGTCAATGCCGCCGGGCTCAAGCCGGTGTGCTCCGGCGGGCGCGGTGATGCAAAAAAAATTCTGGCGGCGATGGACGGCGCGCTGCCGCTCGATCAGGTCAATCCCTGGCATTTTCGCGCCGCGATCGCGCCTTTGCTGGCGGCCCGGCAGGAAAGAAAACGAGTCAGGCTCGCACAGGTGGCAGCCCAGGTGCGGGCGGCGGGAAAACAGTTCGAGGTGCTGCTGGTGGAAGGCGCGGGGGGATTATTGAGCCCGATGGGCGAGGATTTTAACTCGCGCGATTTGATTTTGGCGCTTGGAGCCGCGCCCATTATCGCTGCCCCAAATCGGCTGGGGGTGATTAATCACGTTTTGCTGACGCTCGAGGCGTTGCCAAAACCTTGCCGCGCCAGGGCAAAAGTGGCGCTCATGCCGCAGCGCAGGCCGGACATTTCGGCCAAAACAAATGGCCGCCTGCTCGCGAACTATTTTGATCCCGCTCGCATTATCACCGTTGGCCGGAACGCGAGAGCATGGCCAATCGCTGAATTTCTTTTTTGATGCGCAGGAGCCGACGGGAGGCGAATTTTCCGTTCAGGCAGAGACCTGTGATCCGCCGTCGTCCCGTTCGGAGCGGGACTATGGCGCGACAAGCCTCGTCTCCTGCGCGATAACTGGTTGCAGATAAGATTGCACGAAGGCCAAGTGAGCTTCAAAATGCCGCCGTGAAATTTCGCCGGCAGGCCGCACACACTCTTTTCTTCCTGGCAATGGTCATCTTTTGTTTTCCGACGGAATCCGCCGTGGCCCAGGATGACACCGCGCCGGCCTGGGGAGTCAGCGCCATGACGCTCAAGCCGGGGTATTCAGTCAATCCTTCGGCGGACGAATTGCTCACCAATGAGGCCAACACGATTTCGCTGAATCGCTTCTATCGCGCGGGCGGCACTGGCCTGACCTCCCAGAGTTCAGAATGCCGCGTTGCCTATGACACAAATGACCTGTTCGTAATTTTTCGTTGCGCCGAAAGTGACCTGTCGTTTGCCGCGAAGAATCACAACGCGAATTGGTATTCACTGCTGGACACGCCCTGGGACCAGGACTCGGATTTCCCGGACAGCGTGAGTCTCTTTATCCGGCCTGACGTGAATCATTCATACTATTATCAATTTGCCGTAACAAAAGAGGGTTCGATCTTTGGCTGCAAACGACAGTTGGGATCGTTCAGTGAAGACGACGACCAGGAAAGTCGAGTGCGGGTCCAAAAAGTCGCCGATTTTACCGCGACGGTATTGTCGGGAACTAACGAATGGACGGTTCTTCTTCGTATTCCCTGGAGCACCATAGGCGGCAAAGCGACAAACGATTTTGGCCTGTTGCCCATTCGAACCCGGTGGCGAAATGGCGAAGTATCAAGCCCGGTGGCCTTCGATTTTACTGAGCGTCCGCCGATGGATTTGTTTATCGAAACCCATTTTTCGGGCGGACCGGGCATCCAGGTTTATCCAGACACTCTTTGCCGATTGCCATCCGGGATTTTGCGCTGGCAAAATCCGGCCCTGCTGTCATATCCCGACTCGGAGACCGTTCGCCAAATATGGCACATGGAGCAATCATTAAATGAACCGACCACCCAGGATAATCTTGGCCGGCGGCTCTACCTGACCCGGCGCTGGACCGACATGATGTCGTTGGAGGGATTTGACTTCCGGACCGGCCGCGGTTCGATTGTGAAAGAGAATATGGACCTGTACGCAGTCCGCCGACAGGTCAACGCGGCCCTGCAAAAGAGCGATATCCAGGGGGCGTGCCGGGCATTGGACGTTTATCTTCACGAGCTGGACGGCGTATCAAGAAGATGGTTTGCCGACGATTCACCCGGCGACATTGGGCATTGGGACACGATTTCCGGCGTGAACGGAATGGAAACCCGGAACAATGTCCTGCTGCTTCATTGTTTGGCAGGGGGCCACCCCGTGGATTTGCATCTGTCATTGCCCCGATCAGGAGGGGTCAGACTGTATGCAGGCACGGAAGGTTTCTTCAAACCTGAAGCAGTGCTGCCGATAAAGGTCCCGTCATCGTCGAACGGCTGTGGTATCGGTATTCCAAGTGGCACAATAACAATTGATACCGCTCCGTTCGCCATCAGTTTTTCGGACGCAGTTGGACGGGCTGTGCTCCGAATTGAAGCGGCTGATATCGCGTTCCGATTCACGCCGGATAACCGGATCAAAGCGGTTGATTTTCGAAATGCGCTCAGTCCCAATGATGTGATTTACGGCTTCGGAGAACGCTATGACCATTTTAACGAAAATGGCCATGTGTTGACCCTCTGGGGCATGGACGATTGGTTTGGGAATACGGTGGGGTTGATGAACGAAACCTATAAGCCAATAGCGCTTTTTCAAAACACCCGCGGTTACATGATTTTTGACAATTCGACTTACCGGTTGCGGGCGGACATCGGCGCGACGGAGCCGGACGGATATCGTTTGACCCAGCAAGGTCCCATTTTTGACTATTATTTTTGGATCGGTTCTCCGGAAAATGCCATGGTTTCATATACCGATCTGACGGGCAAACCCATCCTGCCGCCCAAATGGGCCTTCGAACCCTGGATGGGCCGCACCGGACGCGGCTGGAGTGCTCCATCCCACAATGCCGTAGCCGAAGAAGAACGGGTCACCGAGCGATTTAGCGAAATGGACATTCCCCATTCGGCGATTTATTCCGAAGGACCCGGCGCCGATTCGTCGGCATTGAACCAGTTCATGGCCGCGCGCGACATCAAAGTCTTGTCCTGGTTTTGGCCGGTGGTTTCGGAATCGGACCAGGCGACGCGCCTGCCTGACGTGCCTTGGGGCCAGATGCCCATTTTACACTGCGGCGATCCTAAGGCCACCCGCGAGCTGGGTTACGTGGACTTTACCAACCCGAACGCATTGAAGTTGATGCAGGCGTGGTGGAAACATCGCCTCGGCATCGGCGTGGCCGGCAGTATGGTGGACTTTGGGGATCGTGTGCCGGAGGACGCCACCTTTTACGACGGGAGGCGCGGAGAAGAAATGCACAATTTCTATGCCTACGATTATCATCGCACCGTCGCCGAAGTATTTCGTGAAAAGCGAGGAAGCGATTTTATCCTGTTTGGACGGGCGGCAGCGCCCGGCGACCAGCGATGGGTCGGCCAGTTTGCCGGCGATCATCCCGCCAATTTTCCCGGGCTTCAATCGGTTTTGACCGGCGCGCTGAACCTGTGCGCCTGCGGCTTTTCCATTTGGGGCAGCGATATGGGCGGATTTCAGGGATGGCCCGCGCCGCCGACCTATATTCGATGGGATGAATTTGCGTGTTTCAGTCCTTTGATGCGGTGTCATGGGCGGACGCCACGAGAGCCTTGGAACTATGGAGCGAACGCGATAGTGGACTATAAATACTTCGCGTGGGTCCGGGAAAACCTTTTGGATTACAACTATAACGCCGCGGCCGATTCGCATGACACCGGCATCCCGATCATGCGGTCCATGCCGGTGGCCTATCCGGACGATCTTTTGGCCGCCCATGCCGACGCCCAATATATGTTTGGCCGAGACTTGCTTGTCGCGCCCGTGGTCACGGAGAATGACCAAAAGACGGTCCGATTTCCTCCGGGCCAATGGACGAGCTTATGGGATGGCAAAACGATTTCCGGTCCGACCGATTTCACAACGGACGTTCCTCTCGACACGATTCCGGTTTACCTCAAACCCGGCGCCATCGTTCCGGTAGATCTCAATCCCGAACTGCAATTCGGCCAAAGCCTGACTGCCGGCAGCGTCAAGGCCTTGATTGTTACCGTTCCGGAATCATCCCAAACGGCCAAATTCGACTTCGCCGCCGCTCCCATCTCGCCGGCGCCGGCGTCGCCGACGCCGGGCGCCACGGTGAGTGTGCAGCCGGAAATAAACGGATTTGTTGTCACGCTCACGCAATTTGATACGGATTATCTATTGGTGTATGGCGTGAACGCTCTCGCCTCAGTGAAAGTGAAGGGCGCGGAGCTATCACAAATAGACGGTCAAAAATTCTCCACCATGCCCACCGGTTGGCAGCCTGACGCCCGGCAAAACCGCGTCGTCATTCGCCTGCCGTCCACCCTGCTGAACAATCTTCAAGCCCAAATTGAAATAAAACTTTGAGTTTTTTGGACGCAAGCGCGAATCAGGCATTTTATGCCGGTTTGACAATCGAAACCACAAACCCGTCCGGCTTGAGATATTTTTGCGCCACGGCTTTGACCTGATCGAGAGTGACGGCTTCATATTTCACGTCGTCCAATTCCGAATGTTGATAACCCAGCCCGTAAAGTTCGTCCAACGCGGTCATGGACGCCAGGTTGCCGAGGTCCTGCCGATGGATCTTTTTCTGGCCGATGATTTTTGCCTTTGCCCGTTTTAATTCTTCGGCGGTCAAACCTTCGGTCCGCAACAGTTCGGCTTCCTTGAGCAACTCCTGTTCAACGAGTTCAGCCTTTGAAGGCTCGGTGCCGGTATAAAACGCAAAGTAACCGGGCCGAATGCCGGGGAAATTTTGCGCGCCGCAATAATACGCCAGGCCCAATTGTTCGCGGATCCTGAGAAACAGCCGGGAGCCGAGGTCGCTGCAGGATTCATGGATCAATTCCAGCGCGTAGTGGTCCTCATCATAAATGGTCGTTCCAGGCCATCCAATCACCAGCACCGCCTGTTTTTTATTACGAGTTTCGACGAGCCGGTTTGACAGGACGCCTGGGCCGGCCGACCCGTTTTTGCCAACGTCTTCGCCGCGCCGCCAGTTTCCAAAGACGCGCTCCACCGCCGCTTTAGTTTCGGCAAGATTGATATCGCCGTAAATCGCCAGAATGCAATTGTTGGGAACCGCCAGTTTTTGATGAAATTCCTTTAAATTCGCCGGATTCATTTTTCGCAGGATTTCCTCGGCGCCGAGCGGGTCAAGGCCATAGCCCGTATCGCCAAACAAGGTGCGGCGCATGGCGACGATCGCGCTTTTCAGCAAATCATCCTTGCGGGCGGCAATCGCGGCAATTTGCAGCTCGCGCTCGCGTTCCAATTCGTTCGCCGGAAAAGACGGATTCAGCAAAACATCCGAAAATAAATCCAGGGCGGTCGAAAAATCACCGCTCAAGGCCTCCACATTGACGCCAAAACTTTGATTGCCGCCGTAGCTGTCAATCTGGCCGCCAAGGGACTCAATTTCGGTTGCGATCTTTTCCGCGGAGTGTTTGGCCGTGCCTTTGAGGAGCAGATTGGCCAGAAGCCGCGTGGCGCCGTTGTTGGCGGTGGACTCCGCCAGTACGCCGCCCTGGCAGGCGGCGCGAAATTCGACGAACGGCAGGCGCGGGTCCTGTTTCAGAAGCAGTTTCAATCCATTGCGCAATTCGAATTTTTGAATCGGCAAATCCTGGCTGGACGTGATTTCCGTTTTTGGCCTAGGCGTGGCGCCTTGCGGAAGCAGGGCGTAAAGCGTGCGATTTTCGTCGGCGAGGTAGTGGCGGGCGACCCGCTGAATGTCGGCCAGGGTCACGCGCTTGACCGCGGCGAGATAGCGTTCGGAGAAGTTCAGGTCATTTGCGGCAATCCAATTGCCGCCGAGACTTTGGGCCTGTCCTTCCATCGTTTTGCGGGCGGACAGCGTCGCCGACACAAATTGTTTGACCGCTTTATGCAGTTCATCGGCGGAAACGACGTTGACTTTGACTTTTTCAACTTCCGCCAGCATGGCGTCGCGAGCCGCGGCAAACTTGTCGCCGTCCACCACGGCGCTCATGCCAAAAACACCGGGCAGCCCCGGGCTGTAGGTCCATGAATCCACATGGTGCGCCAGGCCCTGGCGCTCCCGGACCTGTTGGACGAGCCGCGAACTGCGTCCGCCGCCCAATAACACCGAAAGCACATCAATGACCGGAATATCGGGATGACGGAGTTCGGGGATATGCCAGGCGAAATGAAAATGACCCAATTCCACGGGTGCTTCTTCGATGATTTCGCGCAGGCCCGTCTGCCTCGGTTCCAGCGGCAGAACGACTGGCGGCATGGGCCGGGATTTGGTTTGCGCGTAGGCCTCCTTGATTTGGCCGATGACATCATCGCGTTTCACATCGCCCGCTACAACAAAGAAGCAGTTATTGGGCGCGTATTTTTCGTGGTAATAGTCACGGATGTCGCCGGGCTTGAGTTCGTTGAAGATGTCCGGGTAGCCAATGATGGTAAAACGATAGGGACTTTGGGTATAGGCCGCCTCAAAGAGGCGTCGGCTCGCGCGCCGTGAGGGGTCATCCTGGCCCATGTCCATTTCGCGGCGGATCACATCCATCTCTTTGGCCAGTTCATCCGGCGGCAGCGTCGCGTGCTGCATGATGTCGCACAAAATATCGATCGCCGTTCGCGCCCCGGTGTTGGGCACGTCAATATGATAAACGGTGCGGTCAAAACTGGTGTAGGCGTTCATGTAACCGCCGGCTTCCTGGACTTCCTGGTCAATGCGGCTGCCCGGACGGGAGGTTGTACCCTTGAACAACATGTGTTCCAGGACATGCGACAGGCCGGCGCCAAGCCAGCGCCCTTCGTGAATGCTGCCGCTCATGCACCAGGCCTGGGCCGAAACCACCGGCGCGCTGTGGTCTTCGCGCACGATGACGGTCAGGCCGTTGTCGAGCGTCGTGAGAGTGACACCCGGGGGAAAAGGAGGGATAACGTTCGTCTCTTTGGTCATGTTCAGACAGCAAATGTATAACGGAATTGCAGGCGGGCAATTGAAAATTCATGTTGCGTCGAGCAACCAGCCCTTGCAACTTGCAAACCCTCCGGGACCGAAACCTTTGCCATTTCTGTTACATTAGTAGTAACCCGCTCGCGGAACGTCCCTTGCTGGGGTAACGGCAACGGTTAAAAGGGAGTCGCATGTGAGATGGTTGGTTTCGACGCTGGCAATTGTTTTAATGCTCCTCACGACGGGGTGCCAAAGCCTGTTTATTAGCAAACGGACTTCGACCGAGTGCCAGTGGACAAATTGGGACCAGGTGAATATCGCTTTTGATAGTATTGTTCCCAACCACACCACGGTCCAGGATCTTAAATATATGGGTTTTGATCCCAAGGTTCAGCCGAATATCAAAATCATGCCGTACGTGGATGTGGTTCCGATCTTCATGCCCAATCCAAACATTCATCTGTGTGATCTTCCTACTGGGGTCCAGGTTTATATCGAGGCCCGACAGAATAATCTGGCTTACTGTATGGAATTGCAGAACGTCCTCGACAAGCGTCACGGTAATTTAGCTTTAGATGTTTTTGGCTTCAAACGGCTCAGCCATGAGTCTGGCTGGCGGTTCAAAGGTCTGATCCTCATCAAAAACGGCGTGGTGGTTTATACCCTTTCATCCGGCGAACCCCAGATATCGAGTGACGATGACAACTTCAGGCCGCTTGGGCCGTTTCAAGACCTCAGCGACAGCGCATTGCATCTTATTTCCTCCGCCGTGCATTAGGTCAAAATACCCCAAGGCAGGCCGCCAAGGCGGCCTACCCCGGGCTGAACGATTTTAATCCCGTTGAGATCAATATTTACGATCCGACGCTGGCCAATTCCTCGCCGTTTTCCACATTCACGATCTTGAATTGTTCAGCGTGCATGCCGGTATCGCCGCGGAATGACAATTTGCCAAAGTACCGCTTTTCCATCTCGATGAGATGTTTTTCATCTTCGGTCCGCAACCGTTCGAGCACGGTGGGATGCACGACAATGCGGAGTTGGAAGTCGGTCTCATCGCGGGTGCGTTTCTTCAGGATTTCCTGGAGCTTGCGCTGAATTTCCACGCTCATCGTGAGCGAGCTTTTCACCTTGCCGCGGCCTTTGCAATAAGGGCAATCGTCATAGACGGCGCTGCGCACACTTTCACTGTGGCGCTGGCGGGTCATTTCCATGAGACCAAGCTGGGAAATAGGCAAAATGTGGGTCTTTGCCTTGTCGCGGCGCAGGCCCTCGCGCATCCGCTGCATCACTTGCTGACGGTCCCGCTGATGCTTCATGTCTATGAAATCAAGGACAATCAGGCCGCCCATGTTACGCAGGCGCAATTGCCGGCAGATTTCGTCAGCGGCTTCAAGGTTGACCTTGAGAATAGCCGCTTCCTGGTCGCGGCCGCTTTTGTGGCGGCCGGTATTGACGTCAATGGCCACGAGGGCTTCGGTTTCGTCAATGACGATGTAGCTGCCGCTCTTCAAGTGCACCTGGCGGGAAAAAGTGCTCTCCAATTGCTTGCTGACGTTGAAGCGATCGAAAATGGCCTGCGCGTCCGTGTACAATTTGATTTTGCCAGCTGAACGCCGGGAGATTCGCGAAATCATTTCGCGCATCCGGTCGTAGGCTTTGGGGTTGTCCACGACGATGCGTTCGACGTCTTCCGTCAGAAAATCGCGGACGGTGCGCTCGATGAGGTCTGGTTCCTGGAAGATGCACGTCGCGGTCGGCTGTTTTTCCTTTTTTTCGAGCACCTGGTTCCATTCCTCGAGGAGCAGCGCCAGGTCGCGGACAAAATAACGCTTTTGTTGCCCTTCGCCGGCCGTGCGCATAATAACGCCCATCCCTTCGGGGATGGCGAGTTCCCGCAAAATCTTTTTCAGACGTTTGCGTTCTTCGGGATTCTCGATCTTCCGCGAGATGCCCGACTGGTCTGAATTGGGGAGCAGGACCAAATAACGGCCCGGCACAACCAAATTGGTCGTGACGCGGGGTCCTTTGGTCCCGATGGGCCCCTTGGTCACCTGAACGATAATTTCGCTGCCCGGCGGATAAAGGCGGGGCACGTCTTTCTGCGTGATTTTTGGCCGGTCATGGCGGCGGCCTTCGCGCTCGACGATTTCCACACCGCTGTCAAATTGGTTGGGGACGATGTCCCAGTAGTGGAGAAACGCATTTTTTTCAAAGCCGATATCCACGAAGGCGGCCTTGAGGACGTCTTCGAGATTCCGAACCCGGCCTTTAAAAATGCTGCCGACGAGCCGCTCTTCGGTGGTGCGCTCGATGTTAAATTCCTCGAGCCGGCCTTCTTCCGTCACGGCAACGCGCGTTTCAAGCGTTTCCGCGTTAATGATGACTTCCTTGTGAATTTTTTTCACGGGTTTAATCAGCCGCTGGACCTTTTTGACGAGGTTGGACGCGGCGGTCTTTATTGCATCGAGGACGCCCGCGGGACGCTCTTTAATATGAACAGGCTCGAACTTTTCCTCTTCGACAATCGCCGGAGTTTCGGTATGCGGTTCGCGGAAATCTTTCTTTTCCGGAAGGGAAGCCGGAGTCTGGGCTCCTTCGACGCCCTCCGGCGGGAGGCCGGCGGCGATATTTTCCGCCCGTTCGATTTCGTTGGTGTGCCGTTTTTCGAAGAGCCGTTCGGGCCCTCCCTGTTGTTCGCCGACGGCTTCGGCGCGCGCCTGGGTGGCGTCGCGGTCCTGCTTTTGGCGCATGGGATTGAGGCCGCCTTTGGGCCGAAAGCGCATTCCGCGGCGGTGCCGGGAAAACTTGTTGTCACTCATAGTTTAGTATCCTTTCCGATGGATGTGGACGTTTTGCATCAAACCCGCGGCGATCAACGAGCCCAGCACTGAAGATCCGCCGTAAGAAAGCAGCGGCAGTGGGACGCCCGTCACGGGCATGATGCGAATATTCATGCCGATGTTGATAAAGACGTGGCTGAAAATGAGCGTAACGACGCCCACGACCACGAGTTTGCCCAGGCGATCGCGCGCCTGGCCGGCGATTCTCAGTCCGGCGAAGAGAACCACCGCATACAGCGCAAGCACGGTTACGCTGCCGACAAATCCTTCCTCCTCGGCAATGGTGGAGAAAATGAAGTCGTTGTGTGCCCCCGCCCGCGGCAAGTAGCCGAGCGTATTTTGTGTTCCATGACGCCAGCCCTTCCCCATCAGCCCGCCGGAGCCAACGGAGATCAACGCCTGGCGAACATTGTATTCGTCGGCGAGTTGTGTTTGCCGCATTTTTGCGAGATCCGCCGCAGAGGCATTGGACGGAGCAAATCGAGTGTAATCGCTGCCAAAATAGACGAGCAACCGGTCGCGCTGGTAGCCGTGCAAAATTTGCAGAGCGTGCGGGGCGAAGAGGATGTCGCCCACCAGCAGGATTCCCAGCAATCCTACGGTTCCCAGCAACTGCAGCAAAAATCGTCTTGGAATTCCCGCCACATACATCATGGCCAATCCCGTCGGCGCCAGGACCAGCGCCGATCCCAAATCGGGCTCTTTTAAGATGAGCGCAAACGGGAGCATCATCATGCCGATGGCTTTCCAAAAAATCGCGGGCCGCCTGAGTTCATCCGCCGGGCGGCTGAGGAAATTTGCCATCGCCAGAATGAAGGCGAGCTTGGCGAATTCACTGGGCTGCAAGTCGAAAAATGGCAAATCAATCCAGCGCCGCGCGCCCAAATGCACCGAGCCGATGCCCGGAATGAGCACTGCCACCAAAGTTAAGATCGCGATTGCATAGATGACAGTCGCCCAGCGCGTCAACACGTGATACTCCAGGAAACACATCGCCGCGCCGGCGCCGATCCCAATCGCGTACCAGATGATTTGATGGACCCACATCTGCCTGTACCACGCCGAGGCCGCGATTTCGGGATTGGCCAGCGTCGCGCTGGCGACAAACAGCGTGCCAATGACCATCAGCCCGGCCAGGGCAGCCAGTTGCAGCCGGTCAAGTCTCGGTTCGTGTTCGTTGATGGATGGATCAACCATTTTTTATTATCGTTCTCGTCCTCGTAATCGAAAGCGACGAGGATGATTTGTCATATCAGTTTCTCACCACATTCTGGGTTAATATCGAGCTGTCCTTTTTCACCAAATCCGCATAAATATCATGAGCAATCGGGGCGCAAACCGCGCCGCCGGACCCGCCGAGCGGCATCGGTTTGTGCACCATGACGATCACCGCATATTTCGGATTTTCGTAGGGCGCGAATGAACAAAACCAATAGTTATGCGCGATGAGTTCACCTTTTTCATTTTGGATCTGCGCTGTGCCCGTCTTGCCGCAAATCTGCAATCCGGGCACCACGGCCGATTTTCCGGTGCCCTCCGGGTCGGTGGTTTCTCCCAGCATCGCGTCATGAACAATTCTCAAGCTGCGCGGATGGACCCCCAAATAATCCCGGACGACACCGGACGGAAAAACGGTCGGCGCCTCGCCGCTATTGGGGTCCTGCGATTCGATGCGGTCCACCAGCCGCGGCCATAAGACCGTTCCGCCGTTGGCGATGGCGCAATAGGCGACCGCCATCTGCATGGGTGTGACCGCCATCCTGCCCTGGCCGAAATCAATATTCGCGGAATCGCCCTCATGCCAATCGGATTTTTCCACTTCCCAGAGCGATGGAAATATTCCCGCCGCATCCTGTCGGGTCTTTAGCCCGGTCTTTTCCCCAAAATGAAATTTGTCGGCCATTTCGACGACTCTTTGGATGCCGGTGCGCAAGCCGTTATAGATGAAATAGGAATTGCTGGACAACTCGATCGCGCGTTTGAAGTTGTAGTCGCCGGGAGGCACGGTGTCCTTGATTTTATGGTTATGGTGCTCGCCAATATAAATGCAGCCATGGTCCGGATTTTCCGGGTCCGCTTCCACGTGGTAAATTTCGTTGGGATTTAATCCTGCTTCCAGCGCGGCCAGGCCCACCACGGGCTTGAAAACGGAACCCGGTTCATACGCCGCGTACGTGGCAAAGTTGATCTGCGGCATCAAATTGGTGTCTTCCATCATGGCGGACTCTTTTTGCATCTCGTCCGGCGGCAGATTTTTCGTGAAATAGTTGGGGTCAATGGCCGGCGATGAAACCATCGCCAGAATGTCGCCGGAGCGGACGTTCATGACGATGATCGCGGCGCGCGGATTGGCGCCCTGATGGGCCGCCAGGGCTTCTTCGGCCGCGCGCTGAATGTCCAAATCAATCGTTAGCACCACGTTGCGGCCCGGGTCGGGTTCGTTTCCAATGGTTTCAGCCTGGCGGTAACCCAGGTTATTGACCATCACCAATTCCTCGCCGGGCTGCCCATGAAGGTCCTGGTCATATCCGTATTCAACGCCGACAACTCCTTTATAATCCGGCAAACGATAATTATAGGCAGCGTCCTCGTCCCCGCCGCTGTCATCGGTCACGACGTAACCCAGCAAGCCTGCCGCGGTTGCGCCCAGCGGATAAACGCGGGTCGGTTGCACGTCCAAATCGACGCCCGGATTGCCCGAATAATTCTCCTCGAATCGCGCGACTTCATCGGCATTCAATCCCTGGGCAATGGGATACGGAACATAAAGGCTCGATTCATAGGCGCGTTTAAAGCTCCAATAATCGAAGCTTAGCGGCTGTCCAAGGGTCTGGGACATTTGTGTGACAATCCGGTAGGCCACATCATAGCGCGCCTGCCATTTCAGATTCGTGATATTGGTTTTGGTTAACGGCGCCAGCTTGCGCGCCGCCGCCGGCGAGCCCCGCCATAAATCCCAAAACGGCCGCGATTTAGCCGCTACCCGAACCGGCCGCAGGCGGTCGTACTCCGCCTCAAACTCACTGCTGAGTCCGCCGAAATACAGGCTCAGATTGTAGCGTGGGGCATTTTCCGCCATCACACGGCCTTCACAGTCGAGGATTTTACCGCGCATCCCCGGGATCCGTATGGTCCGATACGACTGCGTGACCAAATGGCTTTTATACTCGCTGGTAGTGACAATTTGGACCCACCAAAGCCCGGCCAACAAAATGAAAAAGCCTGTTGCCAAAGCGATCGCCACAAAACGAAGCTCAGGGTCATTCTTTTTAATTTCGTCGAAAATCAGCATTGATTTTAGATTTTTTTTCGGTCACGCAGGATTTCGCGATCCGGCCGGAAACTGGTTTCAGTGACCGGCTTATAGCCCAGGGCGTGGTCGCACCAGCCAAAGAAGGCAAAGACGAAGGGCGTTGCGACGGCGCCGCCGGCGGTCATGACCATCCATTGCCACAACGAACCCCATCCCAGCAGCGGCGGCTTGCCGGCCGAGAGCAAAAGGAGAACCGCCAGCAGCGGCGCCGCGGCGCTCGCGATCCCGCCGAGGACCAATTGGGCAAAGGGCAATTCGCGCAAAATCAAATCCCTTTTCAAAAAAATGGGAAGACCAACGGCCAGTAACGGCAGGATGGTAAGACCCAGCGGATTGGCCGAGAACGAGTCGAAGCCAAGGCCGCCAAAGACCGCGAGCAGACAAACGGCCGCGATATTCGTGTCCAGCGCGGCGTAAATCATCAGGGCCGGCAGCAAATCAATTTGCGCGCCGAGCCAATGGCGTGGCCCGGAGAAAACCGCCTCGCCGAAAACCGCGAGGAACGCCGCTGCCAGGACGAGAATGGATTTGAAAAGCTTCATGGCATCAACACATAGACTTCCTCCAAAGCTCCGGGATTGGCGTTGAGCTTCACCCGAGCCTCGGTGTAAAGGCCAAATTCGACTTCGCGCGAGTCAACAATTTGGCCAATCGGGATGCCTTTGGGAAATATTCCACCGATTCCGCTGGTGACAACCTGCTGTCCGGACTTCAAGTTGGCCCCCCCTGCCAGATACGTCAGATTCGCCAGGGAACTGTCGAACGGTCCGCCGGCGCTCAGGATGCCAACGTCGTGTGCGGGGTCCTCGACCAGGGCGGAGATCCGGCAGTTGGGATCGCCGATCAGGACCACCTGGGACCGGTGCAAACCCACCGATGAGACCCGTCCCGCCAGCCCCTCAGTGGTCATCACCGCGAGATTAGGCGTGATACCGTCGCGGCTGCCCAAATCAATTTCGATCGAGCGCCACCAATTTGCCGGGTCGCGCATGACGACGTCGGCAACTTTTAATTTCCAGGGCTGCTTGAACAGGCTTTCCTGTCCCATTCTCAATTCTTCGTTTTCCTGTTCGATGGCGCCGGTCTGTAGTTGCCGCACTTTCAACTCCTGGTTTTCGAGGCGGAGGGAGTCTATCTCCTTGAGGAGTTCGTGGCGCGACAACACGCTGTCCGCCAAATCTGCCGGAAGCTGCCGTCCCGCGTTGGCCAGGCCCAGAAGCGGCAAAAACAGGCTGCCAATGGCAAGCTTGAGATGGGAGGCGGCGCTCGGGGGCAGGCTTAAAATTAAGACTGCCGCCAGGACGACGATTCCAGGTCCAATATAATTTTTCTGTTTGAACATCCTGCAATTTCCGCGACTGAACTCTCAGTCGCTTGCAGGCGAACGGAGGCGGGAAATCAATATTTAGCGTTGGTGGCGACGCGTTTGAGGAACTCGATTTCCTGCAAAACGCGCCCGGTGCCTTCCGCAACGGCGCTCATGGGATCGTCAGCCAAATGGACCGGCAGGCCGGTTTCTTCAGCCACGAGCCGGTCTATGCCGCGCAACAGCGAACCGCCGCCGGCCATCACCAGCCCGCGATCCACGAGATCGGCGGCCAGTTCCGGAGGACAACGTTCCAATGTCAGGCGGATGGATTCCAAAATGCTTGAGAGCGGTTCCTGCAGCGTTTCGCGAATTTCCTCGGAAC
>JASHPN010000034.1 GCA_030038175.1 Verrucomicrobiia bacterium | reverse complement strand
TGACAAACACCAACATCACCTGGTAATTGGAAGCGCCCACTGCCTTCATCAAACCAATCTCCCGCGTTTTCATGACGACGAAGGTAATGAGCGTGCAGGTGATGCCGAACGCCGCCACAATGACAATAAAAAACATGATGTAATACATCACGCTCTTTTCCACGTTCACCTGGCCCAACAATTCGTGGTTTTGTTCCTCCCAGGTCGTGATTTCAAAAGAAGGCCCCAGCGCGCTTTCGAGTTCACGCTGCACCTCGGGCGCCTGCATGGGGTCTTGCAGTTGCACCGACAAGCCGTGGACTTCGTCGCCCAGGTCATAAAGATCCTGGGCATTTTCAAGTGAAGCGATGATAAAATCCGCGTTATAATCGTAATACCCCGCGTCAAAAATTCCGGTGACGGTATATTCATCCGGCAAAACCCCTTCCTGATTCGTTTTACCGTGCTGGATATCTTCGGCGAGTTTTCTGATTTCGTCCGGGGAATAGATTGAAATGCGGTCGCCAACCGACAAATGCATTTGGTCCGCGAACACCGTGCCCACCACCAATCCCTGGCCGCTCAAATCAAACGTTCCGCCGGGCAAAATTTCCTTCGGCAAAGCGCTGATCGAGCTTTCGGTGTTTATGTCAACGCCCCGTATAAATGGCGTTTGGAAATACGCTCCGCCGCTGTTGGTTGCTTCACTTTCCACAAAGACGGGGCCAAACACGTACGGCGACACACCCACTACGTCCTTATTTGACGAAACCACCCGCATGACATTTTCGTAATTGTCCATGGGTTTTTCAAACACCCGAATGTCCAACGGCGGGTAAAAACCCAGAATCTTCTCCTTCAATTCGTGATCGAACCCGCTCATCACGCTGATGACAATGATCAAAACCGCCACGCCGAGCGCCACGCCGATGATGGAAATGACCGTGATGATCGAGACAAAGGACCGCCGCGGACGCAGATAGCGCAGAGCCAGAAGTAGTTCGAACGGCAGTTTAGACATCTGAAAAGATTAAATCTTCGTTCCTGGAGTTCAAGTCTTCGCTTTATTGAACGGGTTGCCTTTCGGGAGTGCGGCCGGAAGGCGCGGCAAAAAGAAGGCGCCAAAAGCCATATAAAGCCAGCCCAAAACAAAGTGTGCGCCAAAAATAAAACAAAAACTCACCAGCCCGATAAACAACGAGCCGTACAGAACAATGCCTCCAGTCATCACCAGGGCGCCGGGCAGAAGGGCCGCGCCCGATAATTTCCAACTGGCGCCAAAGTTCAAGTCCCGATTCGTAAAGAATCCCAGCAGCCAGCATGGCAAAAAGTAAAGGGTCGCCAAAATCCCCCAAACGACCGGCAAAAGAATAAACGTCGCGGCGGCAATGCAGAATAATATGACGGCGTCATACGCCTTCCAGAGCGGATCGAGCTGAATCCGATTGAATTGAATGATCTCGTCCCGGGGATACGGAAAATCCGCATAACCAAACAACGATAGAACCCGCGCCGATTGCCGCCCAAATTCGACCTGGAAATCCGCCGTGGTCGAACGCAGTTGCCCGGAATGGTCCGGATCCACGTCAAAGGCCAGAACGCTTCCCTCCGCCAGCATTTGCGGCGCGCCGTTCCAGTTGAGCTGCCCGGAACTGATCTGCCCGTTATCCGGCAGGTTTTCAATCGCCGCCTGGATCGTCGGAAAACAGCCGTGATAACAGAACCACGCCACGGCCGCCGCCGCCAGCAATGCTAGAATGAACTGCGCCAGCAAAAGCCGGCTCAATTTTGCCCCGGCAAAGGCGGCCACGCCTCGCGGCGTAAAAGGCTCGGAAAGAGCTGAAGCGTTCATTTCGCGCAAATGAAACGGCCATTTTAACCCAACTGGGGCGCAGTCGGTCTCTGCCTAAAGCAGACTAGGTCGTCCCTGGACGGGGCTTGCCGATTTTCCTGCAGCCTGCTACAAAGACGGCGCTCCTGGCGGAGCTTCCAAACAAATCGCTTTGGACGGTCGAGATGGTTGCCCAGCGCCGTAGGCGCGGCATATTTGTAGTAAAAATCAGCAAAATCCAAAGCCCCGTAGGGGCGACATCTTCCGTTGCAAAAACCTTGCATCAAATTAACAGACCAGTCGCTACCGGTTTTCACCGTTTCACTTCAGTGGGATAATGGCCGGGGACCGATGAAAAATCAGTCTTTTTTTTCCGGCGGCGTTTGCTGGGGATTCTGATTGGGCGGTGGAACGTGTACGACCGGAATGGGGTAGCGCAACTTCATGACATCGTCCACCATCACCTCGATAAAATAGGTTCCGGCGGCTTTAAACTCGACGTTGCCGAAAAACATGACGTTGGTCGTATGCATGGCCGCGTCATTCAATTCGAACTTCATTTCGGCTTTGCGAAGCACCGTCATCTGGTCCGGCGCCATCAGCCGAATCGTTTCATTGAATCGCCCAATGCCGGCGGTCCAGCGATTGAACACGCAGAGCCGCCCGGCGACAATCGGCAATTGCGGCACGCGCAGAAGATTGACCACGCCGATAATGAAGAAATTTCCGTTGGCTTCCTGCCTCACTTCCTCGCACAGCAGTGAGCATTGCAGATCGGGTAAAATTCGGGTTGCATCCATAAATTCGTTCTAGTGTGTCATCCCATGAAATCGTTCCGCCGCGGTGACCGTATTATGCATCAGCATCGCGATGGTCATCGGCCCGACGCCGCCGGGGTTGGGCGTGATTTTGCCCGCGAGCTTTTGCACGGCCGCAAAATCCACGTCGCCAACCAGCTTCCCATTGACGCGGTTGACGCCGACGTCAATTACCGCCGCGCCTGGCTTGACCATGTCCGCTTTCACAAATTCGGCGGCGCCGATCGCCGCAATCAAAATGTCGGCGCGCAGGCAATGCGACCGAATGTCGCGCGTCGCCGAATGACAGAGGGTCACGGTGGCATTGGCATTCTTTCCTTTTTGGCAGAGCATGGCCGCCATCGGCTTGCCCACGATATTGCCGCGGCCCAAAATCACCGCTTCGGCCCCTTGCGTCCTGATGTTCGATCGCGCCAGCAATTCCAAAATTCCCGCCGGCGTGCACGGGCGAAAGCCTCCGGCGTCACCGAGCATGAGTTTGCCCACGTTGACCGGATGAAAACCGTCCACGTCCTTTTGGGGCATTACCGACGAGTAAACTCTGGCCTCGGAAATGTGCGCCGGCAATGGCGCCTGGACGAGAATGCCATGCAGCCGTTCATCCGAATTTAACGTGTCAATCAGCGCCAGAAGGTCGCGTTCGGGGGTGTCGTTTGGCAATACCTTCGTTTCGGAAAAGATGCCAAGTTCCCCGCAGGTTTTTTCCTTGCGGCCGACATAAACTTTTGAGGCGGGGTCATCGCCCACACGCACGAATGCCAAACCGGGCTGCGCACTGCGCTTTTTTAATTCCGCAATGCGTTGCCCAAGTTCGCCCAGAACGCACGCCGCGATGGCGCGGCCATCAATGACGTTGTCTGGGTGGGGTGAGGTCAAGACGCTTGATAACGTTGGTGCTGATGATCTCGACGCTTTGAACCGCCATGATCGGCGTGTTTGGCCACTGCGATTCAATGCCTTCTTCTCCGGTCACAATCACCCGGTCATCCACTAATTGGCTGAACGTCGTTCTCATGTTCGGAGAGGTCGGATACAGGAAATCAATGATCTCTTTCGTGCTCTCGTTATAGAGCTTGTAATCGGTCGGCGCCGTCAAGCTTCCCACCGGGCCGACAATGCCCTCGTGCTCCACAATCCGCACCGGCGGTGTCGTGGGAACCGGCGGGGCCGGCGGCGGTTGCGGCATCGTCACAATCGTCTGCTGTTCGGGAACCGTGGTCGGGGTCGGCGCCGCTTCCGGCATCGTGGGCGGAGCCGGCGGAGCGGGCGCCGCGGCCGTCGCAGTCAAATATTTCGCCGCCACGAAGGCATAGGCCGTGGAAGGCGGTTCAATCTTCATCCACGAACCTTCAGTTTCAACCACGTTGACCGGCGTGCCCTCGTCCAGGACTCCGACCACGCTGTAATTTTCCCCATGCCCGGCGCGCAGGTTTAACTTTTTCGTCGCGACCACCCCGTTCGAGACAAACCGGGCGCTGACCCAGACGTAGGCATTGGTCGGATAGGAAATCTTTGCCCAGTGAGAAGGCTCATCCGCCGCGTGTTTGCCCAGCTCAATTTCCTCAAGCACGTTGACGGTATCGCCTTTATGAAGATGCGCCACCATCTCGCCTTGGAGACCGGCCTGCCCGCGGACAACCAAATCATTTGCCGTGACCTCCGCCGGACCGGGGTTAATGGGCACAATGTGTTCGGCGACGGCCGGTTTTTTCCTGGCGGCTTTGTGCATCTTTTTGTGCTTGGGCGCGGCGGGCGGGACGGTGGTCGGAGCCGGCTCGGGGGCCGGAGCCGGGGCGGCTTCCGCCGCGGGCGATGAAACCGGCGCCGGAATGGCCGGCAGATTGTTCGTATTGTCTTGAGCGATGAGGCTCGCCGCCATCAACGTTCCCAGTATCGTGCAAATCATTTTCATGTTTTCAAAAGTAAAGTTTTTATTTCAGTCTCTGTCAATGCCCGCCATCGGCCGGGCTTTAATTCACCCAATTTGATTTTGCCGATTTGTATTCGCTGCAGGCGCCGCACCGTCAGGCCCAGGGATTCAAACATCCGTCGCACCTCGCGGTTTTTGCCTTCGGACAATTCCAGCTCAACCACGCTCCGCGAAACCTGTCGGGCGCTATCGGCTTTCAATTTCTCGCCTTTGTTAAAAACGCCGCGAACCAACTTGTCAAGCAATTCTTGTACCAGAGGGCCTTCCACCGTGGCCAAATACTTCTTGCGGACCCCATATCGCGGATGGGTCAGACGCAGGGCGAATTCTCCATCATTCGTCAAAAAAATCAATCCTTCGCTGTTAAAATCCAGACGGCCAACCGTAAACGTACTTCGCCATTCTCGGGGCAATAATTCATAAACCGTGGGCCGCCCCATTTCATCGTCCCGGGAACACACGCATCCTATCGGCTTGTGCAGGGCAATGTAAAGTTTCCGTTTTTCCCGGACAGGTTTGCCGTCCACCGAAACCCGGTCGTGCCCCGCATCCACTTTCGATCCAAGAACGCGCACCACCTGGCCATTCACGCTCACGCGGCCCTCCAAAATCACCTGTTCCGCCGCCCGCCGTGACGCGATTCCCGCATCGGCCAAAAATTTTTGCAAGCGAACATTCAAGTCGTTGAAAAGCTAAAAGATCTCCCCCAAACTGTTCTGTGCGGGTTAACTCCAGGAATCGCCCCGGTTGCCGATTGTATCATGCCATCGGACGATAATTCTCGCTCTCCCAGCGGGAGAGGGCAGGGGTGAGAAACGTCGGATTGAGAATCATCTCACCCGCTGGCGTGTCATCACACTCCCGGCTTGGTCTTGCGCAAACCGGTGATGCGGTCGCCGGATTTCCATTGACCCCGCTTTTTGAGAAGTTCCACGCGTTCAAAACGCTTCAGGACGTTGCGCTTGCCGCCCAATGTGACCGCCGCTCGGAGACTGCGATGCTGTGACATAAATTTAAATCAGTAAAATTATTGATAAAAACGAGGCCCAAGCATAACCGAAAATCTCCCTGCCGCAATGCTTTTTTGTTGAGTTAAACGTCGTCGGGTGCATCTCAATCTTCACCGGGCTTCGGTGGACCAAATAGCAACTTGCTTGGATCTCCAAACCATCCGTCGTCCTCTTGCCAAAACACTGCGCCGGCAATAATCCAGCCAGTCCATCCATCGCTTTTTATCAGAAAGACCTTGAGTCCCCATTCCATGGTTTCAACTGGCTTAATCATTCGATCGGAAATTTCAGAAAGCGACGCTTCTTCGACGGACAATGTGTGAATGAAAGCTCTCATTTCCATGGCCCGAATATCTTTAAACAGGATTTCAACCCGCCTTGGATGTTTTCCTTCTTCCACACTCAGAAAAAGAAGTTGGCCGTGGCCGGGCAAATAACCCCAAATCTGGAATTTCCTTGTGAATGAAATAATAGGCTTCCCCATACACGCGGCATTAAACCGGGTTTACAACCGGCTGTCCACTCTGCGAGCCTTTTGTTTAGCGAATCGGCAAACTGTTAAACCCCGGTGTCGGTCCGTTCCGGGTGTCCAGTCGAAAATCCGCAGTCCACCAGCGCAGCGTGAATGTCGTCTTGCCCGATAAAGCCACGGCTTCCAACAGTTCCCATTGACTCAAACC
>JASHPN010000003.1 GCA_030038175.1 Verrucomicrobiia bacterium | reverse complement strand
GCGGCGATACTCATGCAGACGGATAATTTCCTCAGAGATGATTCTGTCCAATTTGGCTTTGGAGACGGGAAATTCGCCCAACGATTCTTCACTGAGAACAACCGAATCGGGTTCGGCCAGCGCGCCGACGGCAAATTCCCTTTGCCGGGGATGGCCGATTTTGCGCACCACCAAAACATCCAAGGGGAGATTCAGTTCGCGGGCGACCGCCGCGGCGACTACCACTCCTCCGCGCGGCAATCCCAAAACCAGATCAGCCGTGACACCGCGCTCGCGCAAATAAGCTGCCAACCGCTTTCCCGCATCCTGTCGCGACGCGAAGATCATAAGAACCAGTCGTCCCGATTCGGCAAAATTGCAAATCGGGAAGGAATCCTGGCAGGGACACCACACATTCCGCCTGCTCTGCGCGGGCGATGACGGCGCGCCATCCCTACTGCACGAGTGTGCCGACCTTTTCACCGAGAACCACACGCTTGAGATTGTGCGGCCTGGAAAAATCAAAAACGATGATGGGCATTTTATTGTCCATGCAGAGGGAAAATGCCGTGGAATCCATCACTTTCAACTGCCGTTGGAGGGCGTCGAGATAGGTAATTTCTGAAAATCTTTTGGCACCGGGATTTTTCTTCGGATCGCTGTCGTAAATACCATCCACTTTTGTGGCCTTTAAAATCACATTGGCGCCGATTTCATTGGCACGCAGCGCGGCGGCGGTGTCGGTGGAAAAATAGGGATTGCCGGTGCCGCCTCCAAAGATGACCACGCGGCCTTTTTCGAGATGTCGCACAGCCCGGCGGCGAATAAACGGTTCGGCCACTTGAGCCATGGCAATCGCGCTTTGGACCCGGGTCGGGCAGCCCAGTTTTTCCAGGCTGTCCTGCAGCGCCAGCGCGTTGATGACCGTCGCGAGCATGCCCATGTAGTCGCCGGTAGCGCGTTCGATGCCGCGTTCGCTTCCGCTAAGCCCGCGAAAAATATTGCCGCCGCCCACCACCACCACCACCTGCACGCCCAGCGTCCGCACCTCGAACACCTGTTTGGCCATGTGCTGAACCGCCTCCGGGGCGATACCCGCGCCTTGAGCGTCGCCGAGTGCTTCGCCGCTCAATTTCAGGAGAATACGCGAAAACTTCGGCTTTTGGGGAGTGTTTAAAGAAGATGAGGCGCGACCCATGAGGCGATGTTGTAACAAATCCGGTGCCCGAACGTCAAATCAAAGCATCTCACAAAAACGGTGAAAACAGCCGCAGGATCGCGTCGCGCAATTTTTCGGCCAGCGGCCGGCTGTTCATTTCCGCCAGGGTCACCTCATGGGCGCACTGGATTTTTTTGGCCACAATCCTTTCCATCTCACGGGTGAAATCGCGCCCGTAACATTCAACGTTCAGCTCAAAATTCAGGCGCAGGCTGCGGGTATCCCAGTTGGCAGAGCCCAGCAGGACCCAATGGCTGTCCACAATCATCAATTTGGAATGGTCAAATGGCGGCAGCGTCAGCCAAATATGGCAACCGCGTTCGAGCACCTGCCACCACATCGCGCGTGAGGCGCACCGCACAAACGGCAGATTGCTTTTTTCGGGCAAAATAATGTCCACCCGCACGCCCCGCAAGGCGGCCAGATTCAAGGCCGTGACCAGCGCCGGGTCCGGAATAAAATACGGGGTCAGGATTTGCACGGATGCCTGGGCCTCCGCCAGCGCCGCCAGCAGCGTCCAGCGTAACTTTTCGAAGTCGGCATCCGGGCCGTCGGTAATCACCCGCGCTACGACATTGCCGGTTTCAACCAAATCGGGAAACCAGGACGCGCCATCCAATATTTCACGAGTGGTGAACGCCCAATCGTTGGCGAACGCTTCCTGCAATTGCGTAACCACCGGCCCCTGAACCTGAAAGTGCAAGTCCTGAACCGCCCGCTTCGTTTTTTCCGCCAGGACGTTCCCATGGCGAATATTCATGCCGCCGGTAAAGGCCCGATGGCCGTCCACCACGAGGATTTTGCGATGATTCCGAAGATTGATGGTGGCCACGCGCCAGGGCGCCAGCAGCGACGATGGCAGGAAGCGCGCGCACGTGACGCCGGCGTGCCGCAGTCTATGAATGATCGACGGCCATGAATACCGCGCTCCGGCCGCGTCAATCAATACGCGGACCTGCACACCGCGCTTGACGGCGCGTCCGAGGGCCGCGACGAACTTCCAGCCGCTGGGATCGTTGTCAAAAATATAAGTGCAAAGTGAAATCGTTTTCTGCGCCGATTCAATTGCCGCAAGCATCGCGGGAAATGCCTGGTCGCCGTTGACAAAGGGCTGGATACTGTTTCCGGGCATTAGGCTTTGCCCAACCACCCGGCCAACCGCCCGGGCGAGCATCCGCAGATGTTCGGCATCCGGCTGGTTTGGTTCGCCAAAATTTTCCGGCACCGGCCGGACTATGGCTTTATGCACGCCGAGCGAAACGGCGCGTCGGCGGATCCGATTGACGCCCAGAGCCAGATACAAAAGTGGCCCGAGTCCGGGCACCAGCCAGACAACGCCAATCCACAAGGCCGCGGCGCGTGAATCACGTTTTCGAAGCAGGGCATGGACAGAAGCGAAAATAGCGGCCAGAAAATCAGCGGCTGCCGCGAGATGCGGCCAGAACCTCGAAACATGTTCGAGCGGATTCATCCGCGAGAAAGCTATGAGAATCCCCGGAAATTAAACATTTAAAAATGCAGATAAAAGAGAATCCATTTTCGCCATCGCGCCTGGGTTCCTTTCTTAATTGCGTAGCAGCCGAGGTGACGAGGCTCTAACTTTATAGAGGTCCTTCTTCGATTCTTTCGATGGGGACCAGGAACTGAAAATTTGCGCTTTCCGATTCGGCGCGTTTTGAGTGCGCGCAAGATGCGCGCGGAACCAGCAGGCCCGTCCTCCGTAGTAATGCCCCGGACGCTGGAACCATCCTCGGCGACGCCCGCGGGCAATAATGGAATCACGCACCGAACGACACTGCGGAGGGTGGACGGGACGCCTGCCTTACTGCAATTCACTAATCTTTGCCGCCAGAATAAAGTCGCTCTCGCTCAAGCCATTGATTTTGTGGGTCCAGATTTGGACGGTTGCCTCGCCCCAGGTGAAGCGGATATTGGGATGATGGTTCTGTTGTTCGGCGATTTCGCCAACGCGGTTGACAAATTGGAGCGCCTGGCGAAAGTCGGAGAATTTGAATTGCTTTTCCAATCGCTGTTCATCCAGGACCTGCCAGCCGTTTCCCAGCCGGCTTTGCATTTGTTTCAACGCCTCTCCTTTGAGCGGAGGCGTCCCGCCGGAGCACGACTTGCATTCCTGTGTCGCAAGATCTGATTTCATAATCTTCAAAATTAATCGAAACGAGCAAATTGACAACCACCAACCGCTGGCCGCAGAGACGTCTACCTTCGCGCCTTTGATCGGCCTCCAATTCTCCCGCCTTTGCGGGCGGGTGAGAGATTGATTTTTTTACCGCGTCCGGAACCGCTACGTTTCCCGCCCCCGGTCATCTTGTTGACTGTCGCCCAGGCGCGACGCTTCGCCTCTCCCGGACGTGTGCCGCGGCGTTGATATCCTTTTTCAATGAGCTCAGCCTGCCGCTTTTGTTTGGCCGAATACCTTCCTTTATCTCCTCGTGGCATATTCCCAGGCCATCAGCCATTACCGTGCCAGTAGCTTCCGGCATAAATCTGAAGGAAGACTAATGCAGAATGCACTTTACCCAAAGAGAATCATGCAAAATCCGAAGGCGCCTCCCGCGTCATTTGAACGGGAAAAACGGGCGGGCAGCCCGGATTTTATTACGACCATCCGGCGACAGGCTCCAGGTCAAATGACAATTCTCACAATAAGACTCGTGCCCGATGACGCGGAAAATAATCCCCAAATGCAGCAGCACGGTCGGCAGGAAGAATTTGCGGGTCATTTGCGGATAATTGACCCGCAACGAGCCGCACGAAGGGCAATGAATCGCCTTATCCAAAATCGGGGGCATCTGCTCGTCCAGCACATGGGTCGCGCCGTTAAAGTGCCCTTTGCGGACCTGCACCCGGAAAGTCACGTGCGGCGGGCACAAAAACAAAAATAGCTGCAGCAATTTGTCGTTGTAAGTGCGCGCCTGAATCCCCTTTTCCCGCAAGAACGTTTCAAGCATTCGTCCCTCGTGGATGTTTTCAAAAACGGCCACGGTCACCCATGGATGATGTCGCCAGGAATCCATGACTATCACTCGTTCACTTCGTCGCCGCTGTCAAGGGACAAAATCCATTTGAGTAAAATGCCAATCTCTTCTACTTTCCCGGTCTGATAATGAAAGAAGTTGTCAATATTGGCCTGCTCCAGACCGCCTGTTCGGCGAATCCGAACGCGAACCTGAAAAAGACGCTGGCGCTCGCCGAAGGCGCGGCGAAACAGGGCGCGCAGATCATCTGCACGCAGGAGTTATTTCGCTCGCAATATTTTTGCCAGACCGAAGACCACCAGAATTTTGCGCTGGCTGAAAAAATTCCCGGCCCGACCACCGACGCCTTTGCGAAACTCGCCAAAAAGCATCGAGTTGTCATTATTGCCTCGCTGTTTGAGAAACGCGCAGCCGGTGTTTATCATAATACTGCGGCGGTGTTTGACGCCGATGGCTCGTTAATGGGCATCTATCGCAAAATGCATATTCCCGATGACCCGCTTTATTATGAAAAATTTTATTTCACTCCCGGCGATCTGGGCTTCAAAACGTGGCAAACGAAATACGGAAAAATCGGCGTGCTCATTTGCTGGGACCAATGGTATCCGGAAGCGGCGCGGCTGACGGCGATGCAGGGGGCGCAGATTCTTTTTTATCCGACGGCCATCGGCTGGCATCCGTCCGAAAAGAAAAAGTACGGCGCCATTCAGCATGACGCGTGGGAAACCATCCAGCGCGGCCATGCCATTGCCAATGGCTGTTATGTGGCCGTGCCGAATCGGGTCGGACACGAAAGAATTTCCGGCCAGGGCATTGAATTTTGGGGACAAAGTTTTGTGGCCGGAACCTCGGGGCAAATCCTGGCCCGGGCCGGCGCCGGCAAGGAAGAGACATTGATGGCGCCTGTGGATCTCGCCGCGGTGGACGTCACGCGCACGCATTGGCCCTTCCTGCGCGACCGCCGCGTGGACGCCTACGGAAATCTGACCAAACGACTGGTAGATTGACAAGGAGCAGCAGTGGCCGCCGGAATTTCTCAATCCGGGAGCATTGCGTTCAAACGACAAGGCATGCACAAGGAGCAATCTTCAATTTCACAAGTTCGCCAGACGGCAAAACAAACGGTGATGCCCGTTTTGCTGGCCATCAGCTTTTGCCATTTGCTCAATGACACCATTCAATCGCTGATTCCGGCGATTTATCCGATGGTGAAAGAATCGTTTCACCTGAGCTTCGCACAGATAGGATTGATCACCTTCACCTTTCAATGCACTGCTTCATTGCTGCAGCCGTGGGTGGGATTTTACACCGACCGCAATCCGAGGCCCTATTCGCTGGCCACGGGGACGATGGTCACGCTGGCGGGCCTGGTGCTGCTTGCATTTGCCCGCAATTTCGCGTTCCTGCTTTTTGCCGCGGGCCTGGTGGGAATCGGTTCGGCCGTTTTCCACCCGGAATCCTCGCGGGTCGCGCGTTTGGCCTCGGGTGGACGGCATGGTTTCGCGCAATCTTTGTTTCAAGTGGGCGGCAATGCCGGAAGTTCGTTCGGGCCGCTCTTGGCCGCGCTGGTCATTACCCGCAACGGCCAGTCCAGCATCCTCTGGTTTTCGGTACTCGCGCTGGCCGCGGTGGTCATTCTTTTCAATATCGGCCACTGGTATAAGAACCACCTGTCCGAATTGAAAAAGAATCCGCCGCCGCATCATGAGGCCCCGGCACTGCCGCGCCGGACCGTTTATGTTTCATTGGGCATTTTGATCGCTTTGGTGTTCTCCAAGTACATCTACCTGGTCAGCCTTACGAGCTATTACACATTTTATTTGATAACCCGTTTTCACGTTTCGGTGGCGGCATCGCAAATGTATTTGTTCTTTTTCCTGGGCGCCGTGGCCGCGGGCACATATTTCGGCGGCCCGGCCGGCGACCGTTTTGGCCGCAAATATGTGATCTGGATTTCCATTCTCGGGGTCGCGCCCTTTACCTTGCTGCTGCCGCACGTCAACCTGTTCGGGACGGCGGCGTTGACGGTGATCATCGGCGTGATCCTGGCGTCGGCCTTTCCCGCCATTCTGGTTTATGCGCAGGACCTGCTGCCCGGAAATGTTGGTATGATTAGCGGTTTATTTTTCGGGCTTGCGTTTGGCATCGCCGGCGTCGGCTCGGCCCTCCTGGGCGAGCTTGCGGACCATACGAGCATCATCTTCGTGTTCCATCTGTGCGCATTCTTGCCATTAATCGGGTTTCTGACGGCGTTTTTGCCTCACGTCGAAAGCGGCCAGGCCGCGAGACGGTGAATGCGCGTTCGGCCCGGAATTGGGCCGTGGCCCCGCAGGAGGCGGGGCTGCTTCAACGTCCAATGCCAAAGGGACGCCGAAGCGGCATGAATGCCGCGCCCCAAACAAACCAAGAACTTCCTTATTTACACCTTTTGCCGGCCTAGTAAATTCCATCGGCGTGAACCGTTATATCCCGTTGCTCATCTGGATTATCGTTGTTTCGGTCGTCATTCTGATTCCGCTGAAAATCATCGGCTACGGCTTTTTGCCCATGGACGATGCGCTGCGCCACGCGGCCAAGACGGTTTCCGGAAGATCCTGGCAGCAAATTTTGGTCATGCGGAATGATTTCCCGATCGATCCCAGTCCCGGCTGGCAAAAAATTCTGGAATGGGTCCACGATTTGAACGGAGGCGGCGACGAATCCCTGGTGATGTTTTCCGTGGCTGCCTTGATGCTGCTGGTCATGCTCTGCGGCCTGCCGTGGTTTCGGCGCCCGGAGGCGTGGCTGGCGGCCTTGCTTCTAGCGGCCGTGTTTATTCCCGCCTGCACCACGCGCTTTGCCCGCGGCCGGCCCTATTTGCTCACGGATGCAGTGGTCATCACTATTTTATTTCTGTGGGCGCGATGCGGGAAAGACAAGCCGAAGACCGCCGCGATCATTTTTACGCCGCTGCTCGTGGCGGCGTCGGCGTGGACCCATGGTTCGTGGTATATGCTGGTGCTGCCCGGCGCGGCCATTTTGCTGGCAGGTTGGTGGCGCGCGGCGATCGTGTACGGGGTCTGCTGGATTGCGGGAAGCATTCTTGGTTGCGCGTTCACGGGACATCCTTTCGGATTTTTAGTCCAGTCCGTGCGGCATATGTTTGGGGTGTTCGGGGACTTTGTGGTCAACCGCCAACTTGAACCCGAGCTGCATCCATCCGATGGAGCAACTCCCGCTGTTCTGGCCGTGGCGGCCTTGCTGTTGTGGCGGTCCAATTCCACCGGTTGGAACGGCCGCGCCTTGCTGAATCCCGTTTTCATAATGATGGCGCTGGGCTGGCTGCTGGGATTGAAAATGCAGCGCTTTTGGTGGGATTACGGCACGCCGGCGTTCATCATCTGGGCGGCCATGGAACTGGAGCACCATTTGGAAAATCACCTGGCTTTCGATTCCACAGGAAGTTTATTCCTGGCCGCCGCCATCGCGGCCGGCGCCTATTTGGGCTTTACCAGCGATCGCGAAGGGCGTTGGACCCAAAACTTGACCACGCAATTTCTCAGCGCGAAAGACACGCGGCTGGCCGGATGGCTCCCTGAACCCGGCGGGATTATTTACAATTCAGACATGGACGTTTTCTTCGAGACCTTTTACGCAAATCCCACGGCCGATTGGAAATATATCTTAGGATTTGAATCGGGCTGGATGCGGCCGGAAGACCTGAAGGTCCTCCGGGATTATCAATGGAACTTCGGCGCCGCCGGCGCCCTCCAGCCCTGGGTGGACAAGATGCGTCCGCAGGACCGGATGATCATACACGCCCCCGGTTCAAGCCCGCCCAATTTGCCGGAGCTGCAATGGAACTATGCCGCCACGGAAATGTGGATTGGCCGGCTGCCGCGCTCCCCCAATGGGACGGCATTACCCAAATGAAACCGGCCTGGATCACTGGCGCAAATGGGTTGATTGGAACTTATCTGGTCCAAACCGCGCCAAAATTCGGCCCGCAATGGCGCGTGCGCCCCATAACCCGCGCCCAATTCGATGTGTTGGATTTTGACGCGGTCGAACGCGAGTTCAAACGCGACCGACCTCAATTGGTCATTCACGCGGCCGCCATTTCCACCGTGGCCGAGGCGCAGAAAAATCCATCGCTGGCGATACGCGTAAATGTCGAGGCGACAAAATTTCTGGCGCAACTCGCAGCGGAAATTCGGTTCGTCTTTTTTTCCACCGACATCATTTTCGACGGGCGCAAGGGAGACTACCTCGAGACGGATGTCCCCCGCCCCATACACGTCTATGGAGAAACCAAATTGGCTGCCGAGGAAATTGTCCGGAAAAATCCGCGCCATTTGATCGTGCGCGCCTCGCTCAACGGCGGCATTTCCATTTCCCGGAACCGCGGATTTAACGAGCAACTTTGGCGCAGTCTGGAAGCCGGGCGGCCGATGAAATTGTTTACCGACGAATTTCGCTGCCCCATTTTTGCCGGCGAAACCGCGCGCGCCGTTTGGGAACTGGCCGGGAAAAATTGCGCGGGGATTTTTCACGTGGCCGGCGCGCAAAAGTTGTCGCGCTTCCAAATCGGCGAATTGCTGGTCCGGCGCAGGCCGGAATTTAGCGGGAAAATCGTATCGGGCCTGGCGAAAGAAGCGGTTGGGCCGCCGCGCGCCCTCGATGCGTCGCTGGATATTTCCAAAGTCCAAAAAGTTTTGTCCAAACCGTTGCCGGGGCTAAGCCAATGGCTCGCTGAGAATCCACTGGAGCCATTTTAGGCGGCTGATCCAACGCGCTGGCGTTAGTGCCCGCCGCTACATCCCATTTGCAGGAGTCGAGGTAACGAGACTCTGACTTAACTTTTGCTTTCGCCTGTCATTCCCGCTTGCTTACGCGCGCGGCTCGGTTGACTATCTCGACTCATGCGATATGTCCTTGCCCTGCTCTTTTGCCGGATCGCCTGCGCCATCCATGCCACGCCGTTTTTGGCGGTGGGCACTGCCACGACCAACCTCATCCTGACTGTTGACGACTTTGCTGCGCTTCACCATACGCAATTCCAGGCCTTCGACCCTCACGATAAAAAAATGCATCAGTTTGCGGGCGTGGCCGCGTCCGAGGTCCTCGCTCGCGCCGACGCCCCGTCCGGAGAAAAACTCCGCGGCCAGGCCCTCCGCCAGATCGTCATCTTCCGCGCTCGCGACGCTTACGCCGTCAGTTTTTCGCTCGCCGATTTCGATGCGGCTTATTCGGACCGCACGATTTTTCTGGCGGACAAGGAAGACGGCGCGCCACTCTCTGACACCGCCGGCCCTCTGCGCCTCATCATTCCCGGCGACAAAAGGGCCGCTCGGTGGGAACGCATGGTGACGCGCATTGAGATCATAGATCCCGATCAAAAACGGTAGCGAGGCGAAGGCACACACATTTCTTGTGCGGGGGTTTGGCAACGGGGAAACGAAACTGGAATGGCTAAATCGTTTAGAAGGTTAAAAGGGTTAAATGGGTCTTCGAAATGGGGAACTCGTATTGCGTGTTGCGTGTCGAGTCAAGTATTGGGCAGAGAAGCGCGGGGCTGGTTTGGCCGGCGGAATGCTATTGTGCACATTTTTTTGTGTAGGCGGGGAAACTGGAAACTTGGGACATAAGTCAGGGCGAATTATGCGGTTTTATTGGCTTTTTGAGCGATTTTGAGTGGGAGGGGTGGAAACTAATGTCTGCGCCGCGCAGGAGCATTCACACCGCCACAATCTCGATGATTTTTTCCTCAGTGTGGCCGGAACCGGGATCGGTGTGTTTGCCGAGGCTGCGAAGGCAGCCTTTAATGGCGGTCCGAATATTCTTGAGGGCTTCGTCGCGGGTCCGGCCTTGTGAAGCACAGCCCGGCAGGGCCGGGCATTCCGCCACGTATATTCCGTCCTCGTCCGGTTCTATCGTTACTCGGAAATTCATGAAACAGTTTAGCATTTCGGCGATACTTCTGCAATTGGGCGTCGAGGGAGTGGCAAGGCACTCGATCAGAGCCGCGCGCGTGAGCAAGCAGGAGCATCAGGCTCCAGGATTGAGTCGGTGAAATTGGCCAACAAATTCAGGAAGCACAGCCAGGGACGCTCCCTCACCCGCCGTCGCTTCGCTATGGCGCGGCAGGCGAGACCAGTGGCATTCAGGAATGGGTTGGGAAAATCGGCGGGCGAATTGAAGAAGTACTACTGGGGACGCTCCCTCACGGTCGCGGCTCTGTGGACAGGGCCCTATTCTGAAAGCCTGTAGAAACGCTGGCGGTTTGTGGCTGAGGGGTCGGTGAACTGAATGAAACCATTTGTCCCGGCGGTTACGGTTCCAATAGATTGCCAATTGGTTGTCGCCAAATCGAAATTCACCTGCACGTTGTATTGCGCATTGGTGGCGCCCTGCCCGGTAAGATAGAAATCGCCGTTGGTAAAGTTGCCGGAGAGAATTTTTACGATTGGGACCGCGGTGACGTTGATCAGCGGCTCATTGCCGCGGCCATATTCATGCGAATTGAAAAGATAGCCGATCTGATTGTCCGCGGCATAGAACAACAGAGTAGCATTGGTTCCACTTTCGATGGCCGCCACGAGGTTGGTGTCCAGGGGCAGGATGTATGTGACGGGCACATTGTCCCCGGGAGGCGTGTAAGTGTTTGTGCAGAGGATATCCGTTGGACCCGACGTCAGCGTCGCCAGCGAATCGTAAGTCACGCCGTCCATCGTCGGCAAATTTGGCGTCCCCGTGCCCTCAACCCAATTATCGTCCAAAATCCATTCGATAACAAAGTTGCCCCCGCTGATAACGTTAAAAATGCCATTGAACGGTTGAAAGCCCGCCGTTCCGAAATTGCTGGTCAAGGTGAGGGAAATGCCGGTAATCGTCCAGTGATTCGCGCCATAGGTGCTATCAAATTGGCTGGCCGCGGCCGAGAAGTTAAACATCAGGACGCTTTGAAATTCGCCCTTATCGGCCGATGCCGGCGAAACCGCCAGCGTCCCGGCGGCGCCGTAGTTAAGGTCCGTCAGGTTTGTGCCATCCGGATTATCGGGCGAGCCCGTCGCCAGAAAGGCGTCCTGGGAGGTTGTGCCGCTGTATGTCGTCTGAGTGTGCGCGCAGGCAACGAGAAAAACGATACAGGCCGCCAGGATGAAGAGTTTTGCCTGCCGGATCACAATTTCCTTTGCCGCAGCCATGCAGTTGGTCCAGTCGTGTTTGCTCGATCTTTTTGCGCAACGGAGATTCTCGGACGCGAGGGCGGGTTCGATCACACGTGGGGCGCGTGTGCTCCCCGGACGGCCAGAAAGACGCCTAATCCGGCGGCGAATAAAGCAAGCATTCCCGGTTCGGGCACCGGTGTTGCCGTCAAGGTCAGTTCAGGGTGATTGGACGAAAAAACCTGTGAGTTGAACAGATAGCTGACCTGATTGTCGGCAGCATAGAAGAAAAGCGAGACCTCGCCATCGGCGGCGGCAGTATCGAGACCCGCGTCGGTCGGCATCGTATAAGTGACGTACACATTGTTTCCCGGCGGGGTGTAGGTGAAATCACCGAGCGAATCGTCCCCGTACGAAAGCAAGGTGGAGACATACGCGTAATCCACGTCGTTGTTATTGGGATAGCCTGGCGTGCCGCTGCCGCCACCGGCGCCAACCGTCCAACTGTTGTCGTACAGCCAATCAATGCCGAAACTGCCGGTATTGATGGGATTGAATAGCGCGTTGCTTGGCTGCGCGCCTTGAACTCCGAAGTTGCTGGCCAACGAAAGGCTGACTCCGGTAATGGTCCAATTGCCGGCGCCATAGAGCGAGTTAAATTGGCTGACGGCGCCCGAGGTATTGAACAGCAGCACGCTGTCGAACGCGCCCTTGGTCGAGGACGCCGGGGCAATGGCCAGCGTACCGGAGTTGCCATAATTCTCGTCCGCCAGATTTCCCGTAGGACCGTTGGCCATGAATGCGGCGGCGGTGGAATCATTAACCAGGTACGTGCTTTGCGCCCGGCCGGTGGCGGAAAACATTATGACGGTTCCGCAGATTGCCGTGATGGTTGGGATGGTTTGGAGTCTAATCATATTGATTGTGGGATTGGATTAATTTATTGGGTTACTGGATAAAAAAGCGGACCTGGGCTGTTGGTTTTGGCGCCGAATTGCATCAGAAACTTCTGCACCTCGGGCGAAAGCAGAAAATCGGAAAGCGCCTTCGCGCCGGCATAATTGGCGTTCGGAAATTTTTTCGGATTTGCCTCCATGACGATGAACGGACGGCGCATGACCGGATCGTTCTTGACCAGGATTTCCATGCCCGTCGCGGGCATTCTTCCCATTTTGGCTGGAATGTAGCCGACGACGACGTAAGCGTCATTGGAACGGGCATATTGCAGAATGTTCCAGCGCGAAATCGTTTCGTCTTTGAGCAGCCAATCGCCACGTGGTTCAACCCCGGACAATTGCCATAGCGTATGGACCAATTCGCGGCTGCCGATGTCCGCGAAATCCACAAAATGGGCTTTCGCGGCGGCAATTTTTTGGAGGGCCGCAGCCCCGTTGGTCATGCCCCGAACATGGGCCGGGTCATCCGGCGGGCCGACAATACACAATTCGTTGCGCGCCCAGGGCCGCATATCAATCCCATACCCATCAGCGACCAGGTCCGTCGTGATATCGCCCGAATGCATGGTGAGCAGATCCACCTTTCCCGCGCGCATGGCGGCATCGAGAATGGGGCGCGGGCCGGTCACCACGACATCAATCTGATAACCGGTCTTCGCCTCGAACATTTTGGCGATCTGATACCAGAGTCCCGTCATCGTCATGCCGCCAATGACCGCGCAACGCACCACCTTGCTATTGGCCGGAGCCGCGGCCTGCCGGTTGCAGGAGGTCGCCAGCAAAACCACCATCAGCAGGAAGAATGCCCTGTACTTTTGTTTCATTGATAGTTGACCGCGCTGGGATCGCTGGCTGTCCCGGTGAGCCAGCGGACCATGGGCAGGCCGGGATCGCCCGTGCCGCAACCGACATAGGATCCGGAAAAGGACTGCGCTTCTCCGGCGAGGAACAGCAGGTTGATTTGTCCGTTATGCCGCGCGACGATGCTCCAGGCGTGTTTGGACGGATAAGTCGAGGCCCAGGGCCCGGGGGCGTCGGCCATGGCCACAACGCAAGCGGGCTGATTGACCTGAAAATACTGCGTCGGCACCGTAAGATTCCAGGGGCAAAGATTCATGTTCATACCGTAGGGAAGAAAATAATTGCTGCCAGGATTCTGCGCGGTTGGGCAAATAAAAATCGAATGGCTGTGTGCGGCGGGCAGGATGTTGTTGCTGATCATCGTTTGGAACGATGGCAGGCTTAGATAGGCCGGCAGGGCGTTAAACCAATCCGTCGGGCGATCGATTTCCTGGAGCGTCTGGACGCCCTGTCCGCGACGTGGAAGAAAATCGTCATTGTCATCCGCGTACATGCGGAAGGCGATGCCCCATTGTCGTAAATTCGAAAGGCATTGGGCCGACCGCCCCCGCTCTTCGGCCTGGCCGAGGACGGAAAGCACCACCGCTGCCAGAATGGCAATGATGGCGATCACGATCAGCAATTCAATCAGTGTGAATGCCCGCCCCATGATGCCCATAAGAACAGATTGTTTCTATTTTGTCAAATATAACGACAGGGGCAATTCAATCTCCATTCCATTGGTAATTTTATTGGACGGGTGATTCATAGAGCCATGTTTGATCGGGAAACGCCACTGAAATCCGCTGGCGGTTTGAGGATGCTTGACCCGGGCGCTCCCTCACGGTCGCGGCTCTGCTGGCAGCGTTTCAGACTTGACTGGCCGAAGGCGGCGGGATAGACATCGGCGGTGACGGCGGTCGGAATTCGGTAACTCAAGACACACTATTTTTGGCCATGAAATTGCCCTGGTATTTTCTCCGGAACTCACCCGAGGAGGAACGGATCAGAAAACTGAAAGGACTGGGTCTGTTCAAAGAACTCTCGGTACGCGAGCTGCGCGAGTTGGACGAATTGTTGCACGCGCGGTCGTATCAAAAGGATGAAGTGATCTTTGACGAGGGAGATGCGGGCCTGGGGTTGTTTATCGTCGTGAGCGGCCGCGTCAGGATTGTGTCCAGCCACGCGGCCTTGAAGCGACTCGCGCCGGAATTTGGGCCGGGCGATTACTTCGGCGAACTGGCCTTGTTCGAGGAATCCAAACGGACTGGCGGAGCCCTGGCCCTGGAGCCGACCCAGGTCCTGGCCTTGTTCCGGACGGAGTTTTTTTCGCTGTTGGAGCGCGACCGTCGAATTGGGGTGAAAATTCTCTATGAACTTTCGAGAACGGTGATTGCACGTTCACGGAGGCTGCTGGCCAGCGAAGCCCATTTGCCAACGCTATGAAATACGAGGCCCAACCAGGTGCTCTCACATGGGCCATCAATGTGGCGGTCACGTGCCTCCTTCTTTATTTATTCGAGCGGATCCTTTGGCTGGTGATACCCGCGTTGCTGGCACTGGTTGGCTACTACTGCCTTAAGCCGTTGGTGCAGGTGCTGGTCCGGACAGGTTTAAAACAACGGACCGCCGGGAAGGTCGTTGCGATCGTCCTGTTCCTGGCGACCTGCCTGGCGGTGATTGTGCTTTTGTCCGTGGCGACAACACGGGGAACGGCCTGGAAGGCCGAAGCAGTTCATTATTTGCAAGGCGGATTAAATTTTGTGCGAATGACCGAGGCTTCGCTGCAAAAAAGAATGCCGGAATTGAAAACCTCGGCGCTGGTTCAAAGCACCCCGACGGATTTGAACGTGGCGACTAAACAATTCGTGGAGAATTACCTGGGCAAACTTTTGTTACAGGCCGTTTCCTGGCTGCCGTCGCTGCTACTGATGCCGTATTTGACCTATGCCCTGTTGCAGGATGGCAATCGCTTCAAGAAACACCTCATCCACAGCGTGCCCAACGCCTTCTTCGAGAAAACGCTGCTGCTGTTCAATCGCGTGGACGGCAGCCTGCGGAGTTTTCTGATGGGCCTGATAAAACTGGCGTGCCTGGACACAATATTCCTTGGGCTGGGGTTGTGGCTTCTGGGGATTTCACATCCGCTGTTGTTGGGCCTGATGGCGGCCGTGCTGGCCTGGATCCCCGTCCTTGGCTCGGTCGTGGCGTGTCTCATAGTAGTAATCGTGGCGGCCACGGATCTGCCCAATGATCTGGTAACGACCTATTGTTGCATCCTGCTTTTTTTGTGCGTCCGTCTGTTGGATGATTTTGTGTTCATGCCGCTGACGGTGGGACGGAGCTTGCGGATTCACCCGGTATTGAGCGTGTTGATGTTATTTTTGGGCGCGGAAGTGGCCGGACCGGCGGGCCTGTGCCTGGTTTTGCCGGTCCTGGGCCTGGTGGCCGTCGTCACTGAAATGCTCGTTCAAATTCTCGGGGATGAACATCTTCGAAAGCGATATTATCATGCCCGCCAATTGGAGCGGGTAACGACCTGATTAAGTTCACGGAGAGCGAAGACGATAAAAGCGTTGAGGAAAATTGGCCGAGGATGGATCGCAGAAGTAAGACGAGCCGGTCGTAAGCGTGTTGGTTCCGACGGGCACCCAAACAGGGCTCGTCAAATTTGTGCAGGCATCCACCACGATCACCAGGTTGCTGCTGCCGGTTATGGTAAACCCGAATTGACTCCCCGGCACAGCGAAGCCCGGGTTCTGCACCTGCGGATTCCACAGCGCGGTCGGAACTGCGCCTAAGAGCTGCCCGGCAAAGGTTGTGCCGCCAAAGGTCGCACCCCAGCCACGGGTTCCCGGCATATAATAGACGGTGACATTGGAGTCCCCCACGAAGAGGTTCGCGCCATAGGATGGAGCATTTCCCTGGAAATAGACGCCCGTCAAACCGGGGCAGTCATACAATGAATAAAGCCCGAAACTGGCGAGGCCATTGCCAATTGTGACAGTCGTCAGACTCGTGCAGTGATAAAACGCATAGTTGCCGATATACGTGACGCTAGCGGGTATCCCGACACTGGTCAGATTGACGCACCATTCGAATGTATCATCTGGAATGGTCGTGACGCTATTGGGGATAATCACGCTGACGAGGCCGCTTTCGGCGAAAGCAGCTGAGCCGATGTTGGTGACGGTATTGGGGATAGTTATGTCGGCCAGGTTGGCGCAGTTCCCAAATGCAGCACTTCCAATACTGGTAATGCCGTCCGGGAGCACAATGTTGGTTATGCTGGTGCTGCCATCAAACGCCGAACCGCCAATGCTCGTGACCGGCAGGAAATTAATCATGTTGGGAATTGTCACCGCTCCGCCGGCGCCGGTGTATCCCGTAACAGAGATCATTTCTTCGTTGGTGGTGTAATTGAACGGCACGGGCGGGTTCCACAGCACGGCGGGAAGACCGGCCCAGGTGGCGCTGGCGCTCCATCCGGTGGCGCCCGGCAGATAATAAGCGGTGGCGTTGGTGTCGCCGGGGACGAAAACGAAGGTGTCAAAGGCGGGCGCATTGCCCCGGCAATAAACCGACGTCAGAGCTGGACAATTGATAAACGCCTCCTGCAAAATGTCCGTTACACTGTTACCGATGACCACATTCGTCAGGCTGTGGCAGTCGTAGAATATCCCATAATTGATCGTGCCAACGCCGTCACCGATGAGGACGCTGGCCAGGTTGGGGCAATAAGAAAAGGCCCAGCTGGTGATATTGGTGACGCTGTTGGGAATGACAACTTGCGTCAGACCGGATGAAATAAAGGCAATGTAGCCGATGCTCTGAACGCTCTCGGGGATGGTGATGTTCGTGAGATCGACGCAGTAGGCAAATGCATAGTCTCCGATACTGCCCACACTATTCCCCATCACGACACTCGTCAGGTTCGAACAACTTTCAAACGTCGAGTCGCCAATGGCTTCAACGCTGTCGCCAATAACGACGTTTTTCAGGGCGCTGCACGCATAGAACGCGGAACCACCGAGGTTGGTCACGCCGCTGCCAATGATACATTCAGTCAGGGCCGAGTTGGCAAAGGCGGAGCCGCCAATGCTGGCGACGTTGTTCGGAATGTCCAGGTTCGTCAAAGCAAAGCAACCGGCGAATACAGAATCCCCCAGGCTGATGACGTCGTTTGGGATCGTTACGCCCGTCAAGCCGCTGCCGGCGAACGCCGAAGCGCCGATGCTCGTCACACTGCCGGGAATGGCTACGCCGGTCAGGCTGGCGCAGCCGGAGAACACCGAATCCTCAAGCGTGCTGATACTGCTGGAAATGATAACATTTGTCAGGGGAGTGTCGGAGAACGCCCCGCTTCCGAGTTCGGTGACATTTCCAGGAATGATCACGCTCGTGAGGGCGCTGCCGGAGAAAGCGGAGCTTCCGATGCAGGTAACACTGCCAGGGATGACAATGTTCTGCAGGCCGGTACCGGAGAAAGCGCCGGCGCCAATCGTCGCAACGTTGTTGCCCAGGGTGGCGCTGGTCAGGCTGGAACAACTCTGGAAGGCAGAAGCGCCGATGTTCGTAACGCCGTTTCCGATTATGGCAGTGATCAAACTGGAGCAATTGTTAAATGCAGATTGCCCGATACACGTGACGCTGTCGGGGATCGTTACAACCGTCAGGCCGGCGCCGGAAAATGCGGAATTTCCAATCCGCATGACGCTTTCAGGGATCATGACGTTGGTCAGATTCGTAAGATTTTGAAACGCGCCGTTGCCGATGCCGGAAACCGACAGAAAATTGATCATGCCGGGAATGCACACCGTTCCCTGCGACCCCGTGTAGCCGGTGATGGTGACGGTATCGTCATTGTTAATCGTGTAATTGAATGGCACAGGCTGGTTCCAGAGCGAGGCAGAATGGCCGTCAAACATTGGTCCCCAACCGGTTGTTTCCGGCAGATAATAGAAGACGACGGCTGAATTGCCGTAGAACACGTTGGTGCCTCCGAGTGTGGGCGCGCTGCCTCGGAAATTGACAGTCTCCAGCTTGGAGCAGAACGCAAACGTCCAGTCGCCGATGTTGGTAACACTATCGCCGATGGTCACGTTCGTCAGAGATTCGCAGTCAAAGAAAGCGCCGTCGCTGATGTCCACCACACTATCGGGAACGATGACATTGGCCACACTCGTGGAATAGAAAGCCCATGATCCGATGCCGACGACCGGCATTCCACAAATCGTGCCTGGAATGGCCACCGAACCACCCGGGCCGGTATATCCCGTGATGACGACCGCGTCATTGTTCGTCGTGTAAAGAAACTGTCCCAGCGCCACCTCCGGCAGCACCCACAGCAACAGTAACGGAAGCAGCCTCATGATCCCGGCAAGGCGAAAGCTGGAAGTCGTCTGGCGATTTTTGGTCGGTGGGATTTGGCGCGACCATTCCCAATCCGCTCCGCTCTTTGAAAGTGACCCGTTGCCTGCCGATTTGACAAATGGATGAATTCCCAAGTTCATAATCCCAAATGATGCCTGTCCTAAAACTGGTGCACGCATCAGGAGTTGAACCTGATGCAAACACCAATAAAATAAAGGAAATTTCGTCAGATGTACACAAAAATGCATACACGGATTCCGATCTTCAAAAAGTAGTCACTGCCTGGCCTTCTCTCTCCTGCCCTTTAAAGGCGGCTGTTCTTGCCCTGGTGCAAGCGGCCACTGGCAAAGGTGGCAAGGATGGACTCGATTAACG
>JASHPN010000283.1 GCA_030038175.1 Verrucomicrobiia bacterium | reverse complement strand
GGGCCGTTCCGGGTAATTCATAATACCAGCCTTCTCCGGGAGTGTAGATGAGCGGCGCGGGCGAACGGAAGGGCAGCATCACGACCATGGCCGTAACCAAAAGAAAAAGGGCTTGCCGATAACTCATGCGCGCACGGTAGCGGGGTAAAACGCGCAAGTCAAGGGGGACCCTTTACCCGCGGTAAACGATAATCACGCCGTAGTCCACCATGACTTTCTGCGTCCCGACGTCAAAGATTTCATAGCTGATCGGGTGAACGTCCATGAGATTGGGTTCTCCGATCTCATTGATACATGCGGTCACCTTTTCGTCAAATTTGTCGTGCCCGGATTCCATGCACGCAGCACGGCGGATGGTGCGAACGCGAACTTTTTTGTCCGCGCCTTTGGCGACGGCGTCCAGGGGCGGCTTGGGTTTTTCAATGAGTGGCTCGGCGGGGGTTTTGCGGTCGGGCACCTTGAGCCGCAGCTCGACTTTCGCGGCGGCGGAAGTGGCAATCGGATTTATGGGCTGGCCAGGGGCGCCGACGGTCGGTGGGGGCATTTCGGGGCCGCCTTTGGTGGACTTTTCAGGAATGGTGATAGTCTCGCCACAGGTGGGGCACTTAATTTGCTCGCCGGCTCCGGCGCCATCTACGGACAGCTCTTGTTCACAATGAGGACAGTTAAAGATGATTTCCATAAACTGAATTTGTTGGCTGCCATAACCAAACTACTCCTACCCCCGGCCCCAAGGCCAGAAAAAAATCGTCATCAATCCGCCAAAACAATTTTGAAGGAGCGCGACTGTGTCCCGTCTGCGGGACCAGCCGCTGCAGTTCGCAACGCGTTGAACCTTGGACATACGCAAGGCCTTTAGCTGGCAACGTGCTGCGGCTGGTGCTACGCACACAGCCGCGCTCCGAAGTAATTTATTCTTCGCCCTCCACCAGATCATATTCCATATCTATGTATTCCTGGGCAACTCCCTTCAGGAGCATCCGCGGATGGGCCACCCGGCCCGGAGGACGCACTCCCGGTCCGTTGCCGGTCCGCCCCAGATCGCCATCCATTTGCCGAATCAATCCCTGCAGCCGTGCCACCACCTCCGGATGCTTTGCCGCGATGTTCGTCCTCTCGCCAATGTCGTTGTCCAGGTTGTAGAGCCGCGGATCATCAAACGTGGCCGGCACGATGGGACCTCTGCCCCGGCCAGTGCCCTGCGGCGCAATCGCCAGTTTCCAGGCACCGGAACGCACGGCCTGCAGCCTCAAACCGTTGAAATAATACAAAGCCTGGTGTGGCGACGCCTGGGACTGTCCCGACAGCAAGGGCCAGATGTCCTTGCCGTCAATCTTGTTGTCCGTGGGCACGCCGCCGCCCGCCAGCTTCACGAAGGTAGGCAGCACATCCATCTCCGATGCGACCGCATCGCACGTAGTTTGGGCTGGAATTTTTCCCGGCCACCAGGCAATCGTCGGTTCGCGCATGCCTCCTTCCCACGTAGTGGCCTTGCCGCCGCGCAATGGACCCGCCACGCCTCCGTCCCTGCCCTGGACCAGCCACGGGCCGTTGTCGCTGGTAAACAGCACGAGAGTGTTGCCATCCAGCTTTAACTGTTTGAGCGTGTGCAGCACACGACCCACGCTCCAGTCCGCTTCTTCCACCCAATCGCCGTAAAGCCCGTTGCCGGATTTGCCGCGAAAGGCCGCGCCCGGATGCAAGGGCACGTGAACCGCCGTATGCGCCAAATAGAGAAAGAACGGATGGTCCCGGTTCTCCGTGATGAAACTGACCGCCTCATCCGTGTATCGGGCGGTCAGGGTATCCTGGTCCACCGGGGCTTCGATGACGCTCTTGTCCTGCAACAACGGCAGGGGCGGATACTCCGCGCTCCGGCCGGTTGCGCCCGGATGCGGTCCCATGTCATTGGAATAAGGCAGGCCAAAGAAATGATCGAAACCATGGCGGGTCGGCAGAAATTCCGGTTGATCGCCCACGTGCCACTTGCCAATCGCCATCGTGGCGTAACCCTGCGCCTTGAGCAGGCTGGCCACCGTATGTTCCCCGGGACTTAAGCCGATGGGACACGCCGGGAAGATGACGTCCGGCAACGAAACCCGCTTGGCGTAGCAGCCGGTCAGGATTTGCGCGCGCGAGGGCGTGCAGACCGGCGCGCCGTAAAAACTCGTCAGACGCATTCCTTCCTGCGCCATCCGGTCCAGATTCGGCGTATGATTGAGCGTCGAGCCAAAGGGCCCGATGTCGCCGTAGCCCATGTCATCAATCAGAATGACGACGAAATCAGGTTTAGCGGGGAGGGCCGGCTCGGCCGGTGCGACTTGAAGCGAAACGCCGCCTGCCGCCGCCAGCATCGGCAGAAATCGTTGCAGAACCATGGTTTATCGTCTGCCGAAAAATCAAAAATAGAAAGTAGAAAATGGCCTATTCCTTCAAGATCCAATCAGCGGCCTGGTCCAAATCGTTCACGATTACGGCCCGGGCCAGGGCGCCGGGCAAATCGCGCTCGAACCCGGCGCCGTAGCCGGTGCGCACCAAAATGCTTTTCCTCACCCCGGCATTCCAGCCGCATTCCAAATCAATCAATTTGTCCCCAATCATGAAACTTTGCGAAAGGTCCAGGCCAAATTCATCGCGCGCATCGAAGACAAATTGCGGCGAAGGTTTGCGTCCGTAGCTGGGGTCTTCGGGCTTTTCCGGCGCGATATAGATTTTTTCAATATGTACGCCGTCGCGGGCCAATTCGTCGCGCAATCTCCCGTTTACCTTTGCGACGTCGTCCATCGTGAAAAATCCGCGTCCCACGCCGGATTGGTTCGAGACAATGAACAGCCTGAAACCGGCGTCGCCCAGCTTTTTCAAACCGGTCCGTGTCGCGGGAAACACCTGCACCTGGTCCGGCCGGCTTAGATAGTTCACTTCGGCAATCAGGGTGCCGTCCCGGTCGAGAAAAACAGCGCGGTTCATCCGGCCATTTTGATTTCTTTCCGCTCGAAATGAAATGAATTTCCTTTGCTCTTGAATCATTTCCGGGATCGCGTATGCTATCCCCCCGTCAGTTTTAACTTTTTATTTATAATTATCACATGAGCAAAGGAAGACTTGGAATTTTGGTCGGTGGCGGTCCCGCGCCGGGAATCAATGGTGTCATCGCGGCAGCGACCATTGAAGGCGTTAACCATGGATTTGAAGTGATCGGTTTCCGCGATGGCTTTAAGTGGCTGGCGGCCGGGGAAGCGCAGCACAGCAAACCGCTGGGCATCCGGGACGTGACCGGGATCGCGCTGCGCGGCGGCTCCATCCTGGGCACTTCGCGCACCAATCCCACCAAATCCGAAGATTCCATGAAAAACCTGTTTCGGGTCTTCGAAGAAATGGGCATCACCGCGCTGGTGACCATTGGCGGCGATGACACCGCTTTTTCGGCCAGCCACGTGGCCAAGCGCAGCGCCGGCAGGATTCGTGTGGCCCACGTGCCCAAGACCATTGACAATGACTTGCCGCTTCCCGGCGCCACGCCCACGTTTGGATTTGAAACGGCGCGCCAATACGGCGTCCAAATCGTCCGCAACCTTGCCGAAGACGCCCGGACGACCTCCCGCTGGTACGTCATCATCAGCATGGGCCGCGCGGCGGGCCATTTGGCGCTGGGCATTGCCAAGGCCGCCGCCGCCACGCTCTGTGTCATTCCCGAGGAATTTCACGGACGCCAGGCCACCGTGGACGAAGTCTGCGACATCATCATCGGCTCGATCATCAAACGCCGGGCCGACGGCCTTCATTACGGCGTGGTGGTTCTGGCGGAAGGGCTGATTGAATCCATGGGCGAACAGGGCCTCATCAAGGCCGTGCCGGACGGGCAGCTCGAACGCTTCGGCAAAGTCATGCGCGATGACCACGGCCATCTGCGGCTCGGTGAAATTGAATTTGGCCGGCTGATGAAAGAGCTGTTGACCCAGCGCCTCGAAAAGCTTGGCGTCAAAATGACCTTCATTGACAAGGACCTGGGCTACGAACTCCGTTGCGCGGATCCCATTCCGTTTGACGCCGAATACACGCGCGACCTGGGCTATGGAGCGGTCAAATTCCTGCTTTCGCCGGAATCGGAGAAATATGGCGCCATCATCAGTTTCGTGGACGGCAAGATGATTCCCCTGCCCTTCGAAAAGATGCTGGATCCGAAAACCGGCCGGATGCAAAACCGCAAGGTGAATGTGGCCGGGGAAGCCTATGAATGCGCTTGTGCCTATATGATTCGGCTGGAACGCGTTGATTTTGAGGATGAGCGCAGACTGGCAAAATTGGGCGCGGTCGTCTCGATGAAACCGGACCAATTTCGCACGCGCTTTGGCTATCTTGTCGGAATCAAGTGAACGCCAGTCCGGGGCATCGCGTGCCAGGCATCGTCGGCGCGACTTTCGATGGACATTGGGGCGCGGCATTCATGCCGCTTCAACGTCCGACGCCAATGGGCGTCGAAGCGGCATGAATGCCGCGCCCCAAGAAAATGCATCTTTATTTTAAAGAACTGGGCCGGGGCCGGCCGCTCGTTATGTTGCACGGCCTTTTTGGGTCCTCGGACAACTGGATGGGTGTGGCGGCAAAGTTCGCGGAACGCATGCAGGTTTTCCTCCCGGACTTGCGCAATCACGGCCTTTCGCCGCACAGCGACGAAATGACCTGGTCCGCCATGGCCGATGACGTTGTCGAATTTCTCGACGCTCAAAATCTGTCTCGCGCAAACATTCTTGGCCATTCACTCGGCGGCAAAATGGCCATGCAATTGGCGCTCAATTTCCCCGAACGCGTGGAAAAACTGGTGGTCGTGGACATAGCGCCCCGGGCAAATCCGCCGGAACACGAAACCATTTTCAAAGCGCTCCTGGCGCTGGACTTGAAGCAATTTCATTCGCGGCGGGAAATGGAGGACGCCCTGGCGCCCGACATCCCGGACCTGGCTCTGCGCCGGTTCCTTTTAAAGAATTTAAAATCATCCCTTGCCGCGGGAACTCAACAGTTCGAATGGAAAATAAATCTGCGCGGCCTTTACGAAAACTATCCGCGCCTCCTCCAGGCTATTTCCAGCAAAGAACCCTTCGCCAAACCTGCCCTCTTCCTGCGGGGCGGCAAATCCCATTACATCCTGGATTCCGACTCGCCCTTGATTCACCAATTATTTCCGCAGGCCAAAATTGAAACCATCGCCAAAGCAAACCATTGGGTCCACGCCGATGCGCCCGGGGAATTTGTGCAGGCGGTTTTAAATTTTTTGGAGAAGTAACAAAAAATTCTAACCACGGATGGACACGGTTGGAAAAGACACGAATTTCACGAATTAACACAAATCGGAAATTCGAGACCAGAGATCAGACGTTAACCAGCCAGTTGTCCTTTATTGTCCCTCAATACTTGACGCAACACGGAACACGCCTCACTCCCCCTTGCTTCTTCATTGCTTTGTTATCATTCCCTTCGTGCCAATTCGTGAAATTCGTGTCTCCTTTTTAATTTTTCCTTTTTCCCTTTTAATTCACCATTGGTACTCCCGCCCGGAATTGAACCGGGATACGCGGATTAGAAATCCGCTGCTCTATCCATTTGAGCTACGGGAGCGCGCCAGCACCCGCACAATATCATCCCGGCAAATTTTCAAAAGTGAAATTCCAACGCCGCATTGGAAGCCACTAATTCGCCGAGCCTGAAGCGGCGCCGATAAATTTGGAGATAAATTCGACAGGCGCGTCCGGCCGTAATTTTTGCGGTTCCAAAACGGTCGCTTCCATGACCACAATTCGCCCCAGCTTACTGTTCAAAGCGAATAATTTTTATGCGAAAACCGGCGCCAAATCCGCAATCCGCAACCGCAAATCCGAAATTCACCGATGATATTCCTGAACCGTTTTGACCCCGTAACCGGATTTCTTGAGCGCCGCGATTCCCAGCGCCGCGGCGCGCGCGCCGCGCAAGGTCGTGGCTATCGGAGTGCCCGTATAGACGGCGGTCGTGCGGATTTTTATTTCGTCGGCACGCGGGGCCGCGCCACTCGGCGTGTTGATGACGTATTGGATTTCCTTGTTCTTGAGAAAATCAATCACGTTGGGCCGGCCTTCCATCAGCTTCTGCACCCTTTGAACTTTTAACCCCGCTTTTTCCAGGGTCGCAGCCGTGCCGGCGGTGGCCATGAGTTCAAAGCCCAGGTCGGCGAATAATTTCGCCACGGCCGCCGCTTCTTTTTTATGGGCATCGCTGACGCTGATAAACACTTTGCCGCGCGCCGGCAACGGCGAGTTCGCCGCCATCTGCGATTTCGCGTAGGCCACGCCCAAATCCTCATCCAGGCCCATCACTTCGCCCGTGGACCGCATTTCGGGCGAAAGCAAAATGTCCTGGCCGTGGAAACGGTTGAAGGGAAAGACCGATTCCTTCACGGCAAAATATTCCGGCTGAATTTCTTTGGTAAATCCAAGCTCCGCCAGCGTTTTGCCCGCCATCACCTTGGCCGCCAGCTTGGCCAGCGGCACGCCGATGGCCTTGGAAACAAACGGAACCGTGCGAGACGCGCGGGGGTTGACTTCCAGCACATACACTTTTTCGTCTTTGACCGCGTATTGCACGTTCATCAGGCCGATCACCTTGAGTTCGCGCGCCATCGCGTGCGTGTATTTGCGAATGGTCTCAATCGCTTTTTTGGACAGCGAATGCGGCGGCAACACCATGGCCGCGTCACCCGAATGAACGCCCGCAAATTCAATATGCTCCAGGATCCCGCCAATCACGATGGTCCCGGCGCCCTTCGCCGAAAGCCCCACGTCCGCGATGCAATCCACGTCCACTTCCGTGGCGTCCTCGAGAAATTTATCCACGAGCACCGGCCGTTCGGGCGACGCTTCGACGGCGAATTTCATGTAATGCGACAGCTCGGCATCGGAATAGACAATCTGCATCGCCCGTCCGCCCAGCACGAAACTGGGACGCACCAAAATCGGGTAACCCAGTTTTTTGGCCGCCTTCAGCGCTTCATTCACATGGGTCGCCAGGCCATTGGGCGGCTGCGGGATTTTCAGGCGATCCAGCATCGCCGCGAACAATTTCCGGTCCTCGGCAATCTCAATGCTCTGCGGCGAGGTGCCGATGACGTTGACCCCGTTCTTTTGCAGGCCCAGCGCCAGGTTGAGCGGCGTTTGACCGCCAAACTGCGCAATCGCCCCGAAACACTTTTCGCGCTCGTAAATATGGAGCACGTCTTCGAGCGTGAGCGGCTCGAAAAACAATTTGTCGCTCGTGTCGTAGTCGGTCGAAACCGTTTCCGGGTTCGAATTAACCATGATCGTCTCAAACCCATCCTCCTTGAGCGCAAAAGCCGCATGCACGCAGCAATAATCGAACTCGATCCCCTGCCCGATCCGGTTCGGCCCGCCTCCCAGGATCATGATCTTTTTCGCGGTATTATTTTTGACCTCATCGTCCCCGCGATCGTAGGTCGAATAATAATACGGCGTGTAGGCTTCGAACTCGGCCGCGCAGGTGTCCACCAGCCGGTAACTCGGGACCAGCCCAAGCTTTTTGCGCACGGCGCGAATTTCGTCCTCGGTCTTTCCGCAAAGATTTGCGATCTGGCGGTCGGAAAAACCAAGCGACTTCGCTTTGGCGAGTATGTCAGGATTCAATGACGGCATCGGCGCGACAGTTAGCCAGAGAAAATAGAAATTTTAAAGGAAAAATTGCAAAAAACCGGCAGTTGGCTGCATCAGACAGGCGGGGGATCGTTTGCTCGGGGCGCGGCGCAACTCCGCTCTTCCACAAACGGGACGAATCCCCGCAAGGCCTTGGAGTGCGAAGTCATAACCAATAGTTATGGGGCATCACTAAAAGGTTATTGCGATTCACCTTCAATTATGTTCAATTTCTCCCGTTAGGAACGAACTCGGCCACTCCCAAACATCGAATCACCGTGAGGCGTGACAGTCTGGCGGCTGGCCAGTGCGCATCGAAATTCGGCGAGTGCGAATTGGAAGGCTAAAATATTTTTTGTGACAATTAAAAAATGACATACAAAGTCCTGTCCATAACCAAAATAAAGAAAGTAGGAATTTCATTGCTCACCCTGGCCGCCATCGTGCCGGCCACGCGCGCGGATTCAACCACCGCCACCGGCGCCACTGCGTCTCCTTCAACCGCACCGCCGCCTTCCACTTCGCCGCTGTCGCTGTCATGGCAAAAGCCGGCCTGGATCACCGACCTTTCCGCGGGAGCCAAAGAAAGCTACGACGACAACGTCCTGCTGGTTTCCGGCAACGGTTTGCAGCCGCAGGAATCGTGGATCACCACCTTCTCAGCCAAAATGGGCGTCAATTTCGCCCCATTATTACCCAATCAGGATTTTCTCAAAACGCTCACCTTCGTCTATGCGCCGGATTTCAATTTCTATCACGAAGCGCCGCAGGAAAGCTATAACGCGCATAAAATCGGCGACTCCATCCGGGCCTCGGCGGGCCATTTTTCGTTCAGCCTGGACAATGCCTTCCTTTACAACGACGGCAATCGCGTGGCCCCGATTTACGCCTTAAGTCAGACCGGCAATACGGATGACAAGTTCCGGAACTTCTATGCCCAGGCGGCTCCGCGCGAACGGCGCAATCAGGTCCAGGACCGCGGCACTCTCGCTCTCCAATACAACGTGGGCC
>JASHPN010000282.1 GCA_030038175.1 Verrucomicrobiia bacterium | reverse complement strand
TTCAAAACTTTTCAAAAAAACGCTGCGGACTTCCCGTTCGCCCGCATGCACCGGCGCGGTGTTTAGCCCGCTCTCCGGCGAGCCGTGCCCGGCAAAATGTTTCGGCTCGGCGATGCAGGTATCGTCCGCAGCCAGCGAATCGCCTTGCATTCCTTCGACGAAGGCCAGCCCCATTTGGCCGGACAAATATGGGTCTTCGCCAAAATCCTCCTCGACCCGGCCCCAGCGTGGGTCGCGCGCCACATCCAACACCGGGCAAAAGAGCATGTCAATGCCATCGGCTCGCGCTTCCGAAGCGATGGCGGCGGCTTCGGCACGGGCGAGATCGGGGTTCCAAGTGGAGGCCAAATTCACGCTTTGGGGAAAAATAGTTTCACCGTAACCCATGTAGCCGTGCAATCCTTCACCGGTGAACAGCGCGGGGATGCCCATGGGATTGGAGTCAATAACCCATTTCTGAACGGCGTTATAAAGGGAAGGATATGCATAGAGATCGTGAATCACGCCGATGCCCAGGTGGGGAAAGGCTTTTTCGGCGCGCTCGGGAATAAAGGGCGCGTCGGGCCGGGCGCGGGTCCGGCCGACCAACTCACTTTCGTCCAGCAACGCGTTGCGCCCGCTATACATGTCGAGCTGGCAGGCCTTTTCTTCGAGGGTCATGCGCCCGAGCAAATCCGCGACCCGCTGATCCACCGGCAGATTCGGATTTTTATAGGCCGGCTCGCCTGCCAGAGCGGAGGAAACGGTTGTTGCCACGGCAATGAAAGCGATGAGGAATTTTCGATTACGAGGACAAGGAGGAGTAGATATCATAGAAAGGTATCGTAAGAATTTCGGAATAACATTAACTGGTAGCGCGGCCGCCGGTAAGGTCGAAGGTGAAACCGGTGGTAAAACTGGCTTCGGGCGAAACAATAAATGCAGCCATATCGGCGGCTTCTTCGAGCGTCCCGCAGCGCCTCATGGGAATTTTGTCGGTCATGTACGTGACCTGTGCCGGCGGCATTGCTTCAACCATGGGGGTGCGGATGACGGCGGGCGCCAGCGCGTTCACTGTGATGCCGGTTTCGGCGAGCTCTTTTCCTTGCGATTTCGTCATGCCAATGACGGCTGCCTTGGACGCCGAGTAAGCCATCATGCCTGCGTTCCCCTCCTTGCCCGCGATGGACGCGATGTGCAAAATCCGGCCATAGCCCTGCCGTATCATGGCCGGAATGACCGCTCGCGCCGTATTGAATGCGCCGAAAAAATTGACGCGAAAGACGAATTCGACATTGGCCGGGTCCACTTCATGGCTTTTTACGTTCGTGATACCGGTCGTGCCGGCGCTGTTGACGAGGATATCTATCGGACCGATCTTTGGGATGAGCGTGCCGATAGCGGTTTCGACCGCTCGTGTGTCGGCCACGTCCACGCAAAGGATTTCGGCATTGCTGCCGATGGCTTTTTGCGCGGAATCAAGTATTGCGGCATCCAAATCGCATACCACGACCTTGACGCCCAGACCACGCAGTTTTTTTCCGATGGCGAGTCCGATGCCCGAGGCGCCGCCGGTGATGAGTGCGTTTTGTCCTTTCCAGCATTTCTTCATGACAAAACTCAACGGACCGATTTTTTCGCTGCCGCGGCCAGGCACTGGCTCAACAATATGGTTTCCGAGAGCACGTCCACTTCGTTGCAATGTTCCCAGTCAATCCAGACATATTCGACGGCAATCCAGCCCTTGAAACGATGTTTGTTCAGTTTCTGCACGGCCCGGCCGAAATTAATCGTGTTTTCTTTAAAACTGCTTTGCAGGCGGCCCTTGCGGGCACAACGGGCATGAAAATGCGTGGCGCGGGCAGCCAATGGTTCGATGAGATGATCGGGAAAACCGGCGCGGGTAAAATGGGCATAATCCAGCGTCAGGCCAAGGCCGGGGACCAACGCCGCCAATTGCATCGCCCGGTCCGGCGTATCGGCGATAGACCCCAAATGCGGCTCGACGCCTAATGTCAATTTCATGGCCCCGGCCTCTTCCACACGCCACGACAATTCATCGGCGGCCCGTTCCAGCGCAGCCACGCGTGACTCGCTCTTGAAACTGACGCCCGGCAGAATCGTCACATGTTTTGAACCGGCCGCAGCCGCATAATCCAATGTTTTCAAAAACTGCTGCCGCGCCAATTTGCGCCTGGCCGGCTCGGGATGATTGACGGCATAATCGGTGAAATTCTCGTGGAGCTGGAGAAAAATATCCGCCGCGGCAAGCCCATGCCGTTCCAGCCGCCTGCCCAGCAGGGCGCCGCTTTGGAAGGGCCGGCGCAACTCGTTTTCCGGACGAAGATGGCTTCGTCCGGCGAATAGCCCGATATCCGCGCCCCGTAATCCCAATAGCGCGATGACTTGCAAAGCCGCGTCGTGCGGCAGCAACGGAAAGGTAAAATCGGGGCAGCTTAATTTTAAGTTCATAAGGTCAATTCGTTTGAAATTGTGGCGAACCGGCAAGATGCGATTCCCGGTAAAGAGCATCCAGTTTGTCCAGCATCGCGTTTGGGTCCCGCCCATCGCGCAACGCTTCCTGCAATGCATTTCCGCCGTGGGTCTGCAACGGAACATAACCGCTGTAACGGGGACGCACAAAAGCTTCCTCCTGCGTCGTGCGAGTTCCGGTGAAAAAGCCGCCATAGAGCGCATCCGCAACCGGGTCGTCCCAAGCGGCCCGATGCGAAGGCTGGCCCCCGGCTTGAACGTAGAAAGTTTTTTGCGTCGCTCCATCGGCGAGGAAACATGCGAAATCCAGCGCCATAGGCGCCTGGTGGCACCGGCTTGATATGGCAATGCCCGTGCCCCCCAGAACGCTGCAAAGCCGCGGGCCGTTCGTTTTCAACGAAATGAGATTGCCAAAACGCAAACGCGACCGGGCAAAACCTTCGCGGGCATAATTATTGTACGTGTAGGCAAAGGCGTTCCAGGCAAAATCATCGGTCCGGGTCATGCGCTCGGCGACCTGAATGGGATTCCACTCAAAAATGGCGCGCGGCATCGGTTCGGTCAACTCCCGCAGCAGATCCAGGGCGGCGCGCATGACTTCGCGCGGAGCCATCCGGCTGGTATCGGCGCAGGGATTGCTTCCCAGCGCTTTCACCAGCATCATAAAATGCAGAAAAAGGTCCGCGTTGAAACCGGGAATCACCGCCAGCCTGCGGCGCGCGAGCGCCACCCCCTCGCTCCATGTGGCGGGCACGGACGTCCCCGCGCGTTCCAATAAATCCGGGCGCCAGCTTGGCGCCGGCGTGGCCGCATCAATCGGCAGCGCCAGGAGCCGCCCGTCGTAACAGTAACTCTCGAACGTGCCGCCAATGGAATTCCGGGCAAACTCTTCGAAAACGGCCGGCGCGAGGAGCGGTTTCAGGTCGTGGACGAGATTTCTCTCGAAAGCAAATCCTGCCCAGGGATGGTCAATCACAATGAGATCGAATTTGAGCGCGAGCTGATCTATGGGCGTATGCCCGAATTCATCCAGCGTCCGTTTTTCCCAGCGAATCCGGACACCCGGATGGGTCTCCTCATAGCGCTGTGCGGCGGCAACCAGAGGCGGAAATGCCCGGCTGTGGTCCCACCCAATGCCAGTGAGTGTGACGGCCTGGCTCATGCATTCTGGCGGACCGCTGTCAGCTTGCCTTTGTGTGATTTTTTATCGGCGGGCTGCCGGATGTCCCGGATTTTTTCGCACCGATTGGTTCGCGCCGATTCGCAGGCGGCTTCGATGATTTCCATCGCGGCCAATCCCAGGCCGCCCGGCGAACCATTCGATTCTTTCCCGAGAACCGCGTCCACGAAATTGAGCGCGGGGGCCTGCGAGGGATAAATTTCCTCCGGCGCGAGCGGTTTAAATTCTGTCCGCCGGTCCGCGAAATCAATCAGCGTCATCGCGCCGCGCCAAAGTTCGAGCTGCAAAATCGCCTGGGAGCCGAACACACGAACTTCATAATTGCGTTCGCACAGCGGCGTCGCGCCGGTGCTGGCCAGGGTGACGAGCGCGCCATTCTCGAGCCTGACCGTGAGCGCGTTGTAAATATCGTTGGGCGAGCCGTCGAAATCGAATCGCGCATACACTTCCGCCGGGCGCAACCCGGTAAGAAACGTCAAATACGCGGCCGCATGAGAAACCTGGCAATAGATTTGGCCGCCGCCGGCAATCGCCGGGTCATTGTAGGAACCCTTGCGCGGCTCGACATAGACGTCGTCCAGGCCATGCGTCGGTGTGGTATTAATGCCGCGCAACAGCTTGTCAATCGGATTGGTCATCAAGACTGAAATCATTTTGATTTCGCCCAGCGCGCCGGACTGGATCAGCCGCCGGGCCTCAATGCCGTGCGCGGTAAAATGCCAGGGACAACTGATGAGCAACTGCAATCTCTTTTGCCCCGCCAATTCAACCAGTTCGCGCGCTTCCGCGACGGTAAAGGTCATCGGCTTCTCAATCAGCACATGAAGGCCGCGCTCCAGCGCCGCCCTGGCCTGCGCATGGTGAACATTCGGAGTCGAGGACACAATCACGGCGTCCAGATCAGCCAGAGCAAGCAGTTCCTCGACGTCGGCGCAGGCATATTTCGCCCCGAAATCGCCCGCGATTCTTTCAGCCTTGGCCTTTTCGCGGCTTTGGACGGCCAGCAACTCCGCGCCGGGATGCGATTTGACGGCCGGAATATGGGCCGACGTTGCCCACCACCCTGCCCCGATGATCCCAATGCGCACTTTTTTCATAACTCAACTTTTGAACGGCGCCAGCAACTCGCGTTTCAACTCGACGCCAAAGCCGGGTTTATTCGGATCCAGTGAGATTTTCCCGTTGACTGGCAGCGGCTCGCCATCAATCACGCTAAAAATCGGCTGAATGTCCGTTCCTTTGCCCACCGAAAGGTACTCGGCGTAGGGAGAATTGGTATTGGCCAGCACAAAATGATAGTTATAGACGGACGAACCGTGGGGAAT
>JASHPN010000281.1 GCA_030038175.1 Verrucomicrobiia bacterium | reverse complement strand
CGCGGCAAGCCGGCGCCGGGCGGATTATCCTGAGCGGAAAGGTTTGAGGCAGAAAACAGCATAAAACATGCAAACACAAATTGGCAGATTTTCATATCCGTTTTTGACAGTTTAATTTGGGGAAGGGTTGAAGGAGGCGAGGTTTTGGTTTTCCTGGGAAGGTTCTTTATGGCCGGTCATCGGAGCGCGGCATTCATGCCGCTTCGGCGTCCCTTTTGCGTCGGACGTTGAAGCGGCCTGAAGGCCGCGCTCCGCTTCAGGGGGCCGATGCATGCTGGCGTGTGGTGGTTTAGCGGATCATGGACGGTTCGATATTCCAGCCGGTTAATTGGATTTCCGGGTGCGCGGCAGGGTCTGAGTAATCAATCCGGAATTTTCGCGTTTCGCCCGGCAGCAAACAAATATAATTATCATCGTAATAGGCGGGCAAAATCCGCTTATCGGTTTTTGAATCGCGCAAGGTCAGGCGCACTTGCAGCGCGGGCGCATTGCCGGCGTCGGTGATCTCCCCTTCAAGGAAGGGGCCGTTTTGGGAGTGTTTCAGGCGCCATTTTCCTTTTACGACCACGTGCGGAAGGGAATTCAGTTCCCGCAATTGATGCTCGTCGCGGGCGTGCCAGTAAAAGTTTCGCGAAAGCAGATTGCCGTGCCGGTCCCGCAGTTCGAGTTCAACAAAATGCGCTCCGCTGGCCGGCCAATTTAAAGTGAAGACATCCGTGCAGGCATTTGCCGGCGCGGTCAACGTTTGCCGGTTGGTTTGTTCCGGCCGGCCGGACAGATCGTAGATGGTGGCGCTGGCCGTCACATCGTCCAGGGATTTAGCCTGGTGATTGATGACGGCAATTTGGCAACCGGGCACCTCCATTTGGATGTGAACGGGCTCGGCGCCTTTCATAGCGCCGAAGAGGCAGCCGTCCGGATCGTAATCCCACGAATAAAAATTCCAGAGCAGGTCCGGCCAGGAGGGCTGGCTCATCCAGCAAATGACGCCGCTGCAATCGTTCCACATGCGGCTGTTGAAGCCCTCGTAAATAGCGCGGATGGTTTCGTAGTTCAACAACTGGGCCTTGCGGCAGAGGTCATCGAGATTGCGCGGTTCGCCGTAACGGCTGGAGATTCGCTCGAAGGTTGACGCCTTGCTGCCCGCGCCTCCGACATGCAAATCGTGATAGGCCCAGACGTCGTTGTAAGGCCACGCGTCGGCTTTGGGAATAAAGGTGAGGAACGTTTCCTTTTCCGGGATCGAGCTGGCGCCGATTTCCGTGCTGAAACCCTGGTTCAGATCGTGGAAATAATGATCCAGCGGCAGGTTCGACCACGGCCCGCTGTTGCGCATGTTGATCAGCCGCGAATCCGGCTGGAAATAACGGGTTCCGTCGAGCGTGTAAATCAGTTGGTTCAACTTTTCGTGGAGGGGTTCGGGACAAACGCCTTCATTTCCGGAACACCAGAGCGCAATGCTGGGATGGTTGCGGAAGCGCTTCAGGCAATCGGCGGCATTTCGCGCGAACAAATCGTAATCCACGGGCGCGTAATCAAATCCCTCGGTATTGCGCCAGAAATCGTTCCAGACCAGGATGCCGTATTTGTCGCATAAATCATATAACGCTTCCGAGGTGCTCTGGCCGGCCCAGTTGAGAATCATATTCATGTGGGCGTCGCGAGTCATGCGGAGGTAAGGTTCGAGCCGTTCGGGCGAGATTTGCTTCATTGCGTCGTCCATGCCCCAATCGCCCCCCAGGCACTCGATTTTTTGGCCGTTCATCTTGATGACGAGATACGGCCCCATGTTGGTATCGTCAATGACCCGCAACGCTGGCGAGTCTTCCGCGCCGGGCCACAAACCGACGATGGTTTGCTGCTGTTGTCCCCACCAAAATGGTTTGTCGGACGGCGTGCCGCCGGCGGCGATGATCGCCGCATCCCGCTTCGCCTTGTTTTCCAACCCCCAAACCATCGTGTTGCGGCGGTTATCAATGAGTTTTCCATTGTCCCCCAGCGCCAGGACCGGAGTGAACTCAACGCGTTCGAGCGTGCCGTCGGGTTTCTTCACTTGAAAATCGTAGCTCATCTCGCGGATGCCGAAATGCAGGGCCTTGTGGTCGGATTCCTTGCCGTCGCCGGTGACAAACTGCAATTTCAAATGATAAAGTTCCGGGAGGCCGTAGCCATTGGGCCACCAGAGACGCGGATGCCGGACGGTGAGCTGGGGAAAATCCTGTGGGGCAAATGAAACATTCCGCGTTTCGCCCGGTTGCAAGGTCACGGCCTGCTCAAATTTTACGCCCTCGAATGAACCTCGCAACGTCCCCTGTTCCACAGTATTGGAGGTATTACGCAGGTCAGTTTGGATAGTTATATCCGCGCTTGAAGTATCCGGAAGAGGAAGTTTGGTGATGACCTGGGGATCGCCAATCATGACCGGACCGGTCGCGCGCAGAATCACGTCCTGCCAGATGCCGCTGCACCGGTCGCGAATCGCCGGAATCCAGTCCCAGCCCTCGGCGCATTCAAAACTTGGGCCATCGAGACACATTTTGCCGCCGTTGTCGCCGGGGCCATATTTGATGGATTGCTCGCTGGGGATACCGGGATCGGGCGGCGGCGCAATCATGACGGCAATCACATTTTGGCCGCCGGGTTTGGCCAGCGAAGTCACGTCGAATTGGCCGCGCATGAAGGCGCCGGTGATATGCCCGAGGTACTGGCCGTTGAACCAGACTTCGGCGTAATAATTAATGCCGTTGAATTGCAGGGTCAGCTCGCGGCCGGCGAAATCGTTTGGCACAGTGAACTCGGTACGATACCAATAATCCTGTTTGTTCAGGCTTTCCGGAATCAGGAGATTGTTCAGGCCGTAATACGGATCGGGATAAACGCCCTCGTTGACCAGGGTGGTGAGGACAGTTCCGGGCACGGTGGCATCGTACCAGGCGCGCGTGTCCACGCCGGGTTGGGAGAGAGTTGCGCCGAGGTAAGACGAGGATTCAATGTTTGTGAGCCGCGGCGCTTCAATCATTTCCCAGCCGGCGTTAAATACCAGTTCGTCGCCGCGCAACGCGGGCGCGCCGGGATTCGCGAATTTTGGTTTGCGTTCGGCCGTATTAACGAGCGGCGCGCGCGATACCGGATACGTGTCCAGCGGCTGAACATTCGTGCCGCGGGCGCCAACCCATTCCAGCGGATGCAGAACGGGTTGGGGACGGAACTCGCCGGGCGTTTCGGCGGCGGCGCTGAACAGGCCGGCCAGCAGGCCGGCGGCAATGAGGATGGTTTTGGGTTTAGTCATAATTCTATTGGGCGGAGGCCGTGCCGGGCGCCTGGTCAGGCGGGATCGTGACCGTAATCGAACCGTTTGCCGGGATGTCCACTTTCACCAAAACGGCCGTCTTTGAGTCATTAAAACAGTTATATTGGGCGAGAATGTCGCCGTTAATGGCCTGTTGGTATTTTCCTTTTGGCAGCACGAATCTCACGCGCCCGTCGTAAAATTCCTCGGGCAGATCATTGGTGATGGTGACCGAATCATTCGTAATATTCATGGTATCGGGCTGGTCGGCGCGGACCTTTTTCGTAACGCCATTGTCTGTGAACAGGCCCCAAACATCCTTTTTTTCATCGCGCGGCGCGATGGTTTGATCGCAAGCCCATCCATCGTTGGTGCGGCGAAAATTAAAATAGCCCGCGGTGCCCCAAAAAAAGGCCGCGCGATCCATATAGATATCATACGGAGAGGTCCGGACGGTGAGCGTACGATGCCCGTGGCCGATGAGCATCAGGTCGCAGTTGGCGGGCGTAAACGGATAATTGCCGGTGGGCGCGCCGTCCCATTTGGCATGGTAATGCTGGCCGATGAGCCGGTATTTGATAGTGGGATCGTTTAACGACGCGTCGTAGTCCTTTGCGGCCCAGTCCCGCAACGCGGCGTCGCTCCAGTCGTGCATCAGCACGTAGAAATCGCCCATGCGGAAGGACCAGGTGCGCTGGCCGAATTGCTGCTCGTAAATGTTTGCCGATATGGGATGCCAGTCAATTTTCGAGCCGGTGAGCAGCTTTCCGGGAGGGGTCACATCATGATTGCCGGGGGTTTCGACGTAGGGCACGCAGTAACCTTTGTGGCAGTCCTTATACATCGCACTGAGACGCAGCTCCAGGTTGGAGGTTTCCCCGGCGGAAAAGATTTTCTTTCCCTTCGGCCGGAATCCCCAATTCGCCCAGTTATTCCAGCCGTCCAGCGCGCCATTGAAATCAATCTGGTCGCCGGTGATTAACACAAAGCGCGGGTGAATCAGGTTGATGGGTTGTTGCATCCACATCATTTCCTCCCAGGTGCCGACCATTTTATAGTATTGGCCGGAAGGGTCCGTGTGGTATTGATTGACGATTTGCTCATCAGTGATGTGCAAAATGTAAAAGTTCGTCTCGAAATCCGTGATCACACTGACCGCGTGCGGTTGCACGGCGGTACATTCGTTGCAGGCAACGGTCAGGGTAAAGAGTTCGGGGGGCGCGCCGGCCGGCACGCGGACGCGGACGCGCCAGCCGGGCTCGGAGGCATTGTCAATGGTCGAGAATACGGCCGAGATAACGCGGCAGGGCCAGCTTGCCAAATCATTGGCGATGACCGCGCTCCAATGGCGCGCGGAGGGCGACGCCTTAATTTCGGCGGTAAATTCCCGATCGGCCGGACTGTCAAGCGCGACGATCGCAGGGGTGGCAAAGCGCGGCCGCCACAGGGCCGCGTCGTTCCGAGGGCCGGCAGGATGGGGCCCAATTTCCAGCACCAGGAGCCCTATCAGAAAAACAGAAAGGAACCATCGCCACAGGCGAAATCCCGCCGGAGTGCGAGGTTGATTCATTGCGATTGGATGCGGTAGAAGCCGATGCTGCTGTTATTGGCGGGCAGGTTGATCTGCCACTGATTATTCGTGAACAGGGGTTGATTGGTGCAAGGGATCCAGGAGACGGGCGGAGCCAGATTGGTGGCCGTATAAAGACCGTAACCGACGCCATTCGCGGGCCAGACGAGAAAATCGCTCAACCCGCCGCCGGCGCCGATGGTCAGTTCAGGCAGCGAGCGCGTCACCGTGGAATAGCTCTCAAAGCCGGCATTTGAGGCAACGGTCGCCCAACTGGACCAGATCCAATTGGAGTCTTCAATGCTCGAGTCAATGCGCGCCTCATCCATCGTGCCTTTGAAATACAAGGAATTGTTTGTAAAACGACCCAGGTTGAGGTCGGCGTCGTTTGGAAAATCATTGACCACCGGATTGCCGCTAATAATTGGAACGGATTGACCGTCCACATAAAATGCCGCGGTGCTGGCCGCACGGTTGATGGCCGCCGATACCAAATGCCATTGGCCGAAGCTCACGGCGCCGGCGGCGGTCGCGAGTTCTGAACCGTTGCTTCCATCGCCAGTATCCAGAAGAACCGCTCCATTGCCGGTGTTGTAGCTATTGACAAAAAATCCAAAGCCGGGCGACCCGTAGCCTCCTTGTTGATTTGCCCAAAGGGTCTGAATTTGATTGACGCCGGGTGAGATGTTTACCCAGGCAGACAAGGTGAACGCGTTGCCGAGGTTGACCGGCCCGGCGTCCAGGTAAGTCGTCGAGCCGTTGAATTGCTGGCCCTCGCCAATCTCGCCCTGGGTCTGGATCGGAGCGACGCCGTCCAGTGCCGGATAATTGAGGGTGCTGTCAGCGTAAGGAAAGCCGCTCTGTTCCAAATGCCACACCAAATCGTAATTGGGCCAGGCGGAGCCGTTGGTGGCATAGGCCGGCGGATTGGTCGCCAGGGGATTTCCCCAATAAGCCCAGACGAAATCGTTGGACGTGGCCAGCGACGGCACACTGACCCAGACGCTGGAAACGCCGTTCGTGTTCCAGCGATTAATCTCGTAGGGAATCGGATAGGCGCCGCTTTCATCCGCGAAACGCAGGTCGCCGCCGGACGGCGAGGCAAATTGGCTGTACGAAAAACCCGGCAAATTCGTGCTTAAATTCACCAGGGCCGGAAAATTCGCCAGGGTTTCGCCACGGTTGTATCCCGAAAAAAAAACCTTCATGCTCGAGCCGTAGGCAGCGGAGTTGATTGTGGCAGTGGAGAATTGCGAGGAAGCGGGCGCCCAGACATTGGTCGTAATGTTCTGCGCATAGAAGCGATAGTAATAGTTGGTTTGGGGCAAAAGACCCGAAAGCGTGGCGGTGAACGTGGCGGGAATGAAATTCGTGTTCACGCCGACCAGTTGGGCGTGTTGCCAATTGCCGGACGTGCCGCCATCCTGCGTTCCGTAATAAACCCAGATGACGGCCTCGTTGTCACCGTAAATACCCTGGGCCAGGGTGCATGAAACGGAGGCGGTGTTGTTCGTGAACACCGTCGCGCCGCTGTCGGCCAGGGTGATCGGGACCGGCGCGGCCAACGGAGCATTGAGAAGCGGCGACATCATCGAGGTCAATTGGGTGTCACTCGGCAGCGCGCCATTGGTTTGGAGGAATTGTGCCGCGAACATTTTTGCGTCGTTGATAAAATAATTGTGGAGATACCAGGCCGGCACTTTTTGGTCCAAATAGTTGATCAGGCAATAGTTGGTGCCGCCGTCGGGATTGTAATTGCTATACATTTCCCACATGAGAATGAACGGCAGGCAGTCACCGTTATAATTCCAGTTGATCAGCCGTTGCATATAGGATCGAACCAGAGGCTCCTGGGCGGTTGTGGAGTCGGCGCCCCATCCGTATTCCCCGATCCACATACGGCAGCCCGGGACGGCCGTTGCCTTGTTGGTAGGCAGCATGGACTCCATATAATTCAACGTGGCGTAGAGGTCCGAGGAACTCAGATTTTGGGCGTCGTAAGACGAGTAGGACAGGTAATCAAGGTTGGTGACGTAGGGAACCACGTCATCTATGACGCGCACGTTGTTTGTGGGACCATTTAACATGGCATCGCGCACACGGTTGCATTCGGCGTAATTGAAGACGTTGACATTGGTATAGGTCGTAGCGGCTTTCGCGTCATCCACAGCTTTCTGGCGGTTGTTCAGCCAGCCAATCATCCCCTGGACCGTCACCGGGCTGGGATTGGTCGTCCAGCCGTTGACCTCGAGATAGCCGTCGCCCTCCCAATGGCCGAGGTAAAAGGTCTTGCCGGAGTTATTGTAATTGGTCAGGAGATAATGAGTGAGGTTATAAATTTCCTGGTAATCCGCGGCGCCCTGGGTGGCATTGTAACCGTTTGCCCACCAACTGTCGGAATTTGCGAACGGGTAGGCCCAAAAAACGAAATGCCGGAACGGCATGTCAAACACAGCGTGGTAGCTCGGCTCATCGCGCGCCAGGGTCAGCAAATTGGTGATGTTGGCCCCCAACGTGATACCTTCCTGGCCCGAGGTGTCGGTGCCCATGTAAAATTTAATAATGTCACTGCCCATGTTGGTCATGGCTTCGGCGGTCTCGACCAGGAGCGTGTTCGTCGTAAACTGGTACAACCCGGCGAACGTTTCGGTGCCAACGCGGACGTTGTAGGCGTCCACTTGCGGATTAGACAGCGTGCCCGCGGTGGCTGTGGCCATGATTGCCAGAAAGAATAAGGCGATGGCGGAAAAGCAATTGAAAATCGAGGATGGACCCGCCTTCGCCTGACTACGGCGCGGCAAGAATTGGAACACAGACCGAGGTCTGAAATTCCATCCCTTATTCCCTATCTTCCATCCTCGATAAAAATTGAGAGAATTAGCTAAAGCCTCCTGAGGCTGGCTGCCGTGCGCCAACGATGCGGATTCGATTTGTTTTTGCGACATTAACTTCCCAACATCCTTCCACAATTTTGGTTTATGACTAATAAGGTAAATTTTGATTTGGCTCCGAATAAACGGTTGTGCGCTTGGCTACCCATAGAACGTCCGGGTCTCCTTGTCCAATCCCGCCTTCCGCGGGGAGTCCGGTTTTCACCAGCGTGGTGTAGAGAACATTCGGAATTTGCCCGGGAAAGAGCCATTTATGAATCTCGACATGGCCGTCGGCAAAAGCAAAGGGGCAAACGTTGCCATTTTTGGCAGGCACATCAACCCACTCGGTACTCAACACCGTTGTGGGCATTTTCACGGCGAAAGAGCCGTCGTTGATGCTGTCGGGATGCTCCTCCAGAAACACCCAAAGGTCACTCGGATCGGGACGATTGATGACCTGGCTTTCCTTGATAAAGGCCGTAAAATAACCAGGCGCCGGGGTTGGACTGGTGTTCACCCAGTTGTTCCCTACGCCCGTTCCCAGGAGGTTCGTGTAACATGCGATAGCTGAGTTCATGGAATAGCTGCGGTTGCGCGGTTGTCCGCTCGCGCCAAATTGCTTGCTCAGGTCCAACGGCGATTTAAAAACCGCAGGATTCTGGAGATAAGGCGACAGCATGCAGGTGGTCAACAGGGTTACATTTGTATCGTCTGTGCCGCCGGGGCCGCCGCCACTGTAGTCAAGCCATTGCTGTACCCACGCGATAAAATTATCACTTTGCTGGCCCTCCCCGTTATACACATAGTAGCCGTTATTATCGGAAGCGTACATGAGCCAGGCCTGAACCAACTGCCGCAGATTTGACGCACTCTCAGTATTTTGAGCGCGAATTTTTGCGGCATTCAACACTGGAAGCAGGACCGCCGCCAGGATGGCGATGATGGCGATGACCACCAATAATTCGATCAGTGTAAAAGCGCGACGCTTTGGCGAAGGCTCCTTTGGTTCAAGGCTTGTTCTGACTCTGATTTCTTGGTTCTTATTCTGCATTTTAGCTTATTGCCGGCGGAGATGTTTTGGCCATCCCCGCCGGCGTTATGGTTGCTGGGTTAATATTGCGCCTGGACGCGATAGAATTTCAGCGGTCCGGACGGGCTATTGGTGTAAGACGGCGGAGTCGCGTTGGGAACGTTGCTATAGGGACCGGTGATGGCCGGCGCCGCTTGAAGCGTACCCGCGTTCCAATTCAGAATCACGTTAGTGCCCGAAACGTTGATGGTGAGGGTAATCGGAAGCGTGATGTTATTGCTGATGGTCGAATAGGTGGAGAACACGTTATTGGACGCCACCGTCATGTAAGACGCCCAAATCCAGTTTGAGTCGTCAATGCCCGCATGGATTCGCGCTTCGTCAATGGTTCCGGTGAAGTGCAGAGAATCATTGGTGAAGGCGCCAACATACATGCTTTCGTTGTCCGGGAAACCGGCGTTCATGGGCAGGCCGCTGACGATGGGGGCGGATTGTCCGTCAACGAAGAAGGCCAGCGTATCGTTGGTCTGATTGACCGTGGCAGTCACCATGTGCCAGGAACCGTAGGGCACGGCATCCGGGGCGGTTGACATTTCAGACCCGGCGGTACCGGTTCCGGCGTCAAACAACAGCGCCTGATTGGTGCTTTCGTAATAGTTCACAAAGAAGGCAAATCCGGCAGCGCCGAATCCGCCCGGTTGACTGGCCCAGATCGCCTGGCAACTCGACGCCAGCGGCGTGACGTTCACCCACGCAGAAAGCGTGAAGGCACTGTTGAGGTTCGTAACGTATCCGCTATTGAGATAGGTTGTTGCGCCGTCAAACAATTCGCCGTTGCCGACGATGCCGTCAATGGGCGAAGGCGCGACGCCGGTGGTCGCCGGATAATTCAGCGTGCTGTCAAAATATGGGAATCCGCTTTCCTTCATATGATAGACGATATCGTAGCCCGGCAGCGAGAGGACCGAGGCCGGTTCCCAGACGGAGCCGTTGGTCGTGTAAGCCGGCGGAGTCGTATTGGCGGGGTTGCCCCAATAGGCCCAAATGGTTGTATTGGTTCCAGACAACTGCGGCACCTGCACCCAGAAGCTGGATACGCCGTTGCTGTCGTCCCATTGATCCAATTCATACGGCAATTCGCGTGTGCCGGTGTAATCGGCAAACCGGAGGTCGCCGCCGGTGGGCGAAGCAAATCCGCCGTAGGAGAAGCCGGGCAGGTTCGTGCTCAACTGCACCAACACCGGGAAATACTCCAAGGTTTCGGAGCGGTTATAGCCCGTAAAGGTGATCTTCAATTTGCTGTTGTAATTGGTCGAACTGATGATCGGGACGGACAACGCCGCCACGACACCTGTGCTGCTATATGTGGGGCCGGCGCCTTCGCTGTAATTGAAGGCATTCGTCACCACACAATAGTACGTGTTCGTGCCGAGCACCGCGCCAAAGGTATAGATCGCGTTGGTCGCATGCGAAATGCCCACACCATCCTGGTACCATTGATAGAAGATGGGCTGGCTGCCCGAGGCCACGACCGAGAGCGTCACCATATCATTGGCGTAGGCAACCACGTTGGTCGGCTGCAGATTCACCGAGATGAGCGCTGGTCCCTGGTTGACGGTTAAGGTAAACTGAACGTTGGTTGAGCCGTAGTCGTTCGTTACGCTCAACGAGTATGTACCGGACTGGCTGGTCTGAATATTGGTCAGGGACAACGTCGTGTTGGTTTGTCCGGTGATGGCATTGCCGTTATTGTCAAACCACTGGTAGGCCAGTGGCGTGGTTCCACCCGTGTTGGATGAGGTAAACGTCACCGTCGCCCCCTGGTTGGTATTCAGGTTTGAAGGTGTGACCTGCACATTCAGCGGCGGAATGCCCGAAGCATTGTAGTCTGCCAGCACCTGCGCAGCGGTCAGAGCCTTGTTATAGATGGCAACGTCGTCAATATATCCATAGAACTGGAAATCACAATAGAATGGATTGTTATTTCCCGATTCGCGCGCGCCGATGGTTAATGGCATGGTGGAGGCCAGGAGCCCGCTGCCGGCCGTGATCGTTCCGCTCTTCAGCAGGTTGCCGTCCAGGTAGAGATAAACATGCCCGCCGGCTTCATCGCAAACTCCCACGACGTGGTGCCACAAGCCATCAGCGGCCACCGTTGTGGCGCTGGCGGCGGAACTGGTCGTTCCCGCCGCATTGCGCACGAAGAACCGCAAATCGCCGGTCGTGGAGGCGCCATCGTCCAGAACGAATTGCTCGCCGCCGTTGCCGTAGCCAAGGGCCACGATGCAATCGCCATCCACGGTAGGGTTGAAGTACGTTTCATTAATCCAGGCTTCGACGCTAAATTCCGCGTTTCCTCCATTGGCCACGCCGAAGTTGGGCCGCGGGTTGAAATCGCCCACATAGTTATTGGGCGGATTGTCATAGCCGAACAAAGCGGACGTCTCGTTCGGATCCGATTGCACCGGTTGTCCGTAATCGTATCCCGGCTCACCCGTCACCACATTGGTGTAGTTGCCGTTGTCGCCGCCGACATAATCATAGGCCGTTGTGGCATTAGGAGGTTCATCGAGACGATAGTAGGCAATCGGACCGTTGGCCAGGACTTGCGCGGGATAAGGAGCCGTTGGATCCGTTAACACCGTTACGGCGATCGTGGTCGAATTTGAACCAAAAAGGTTGGTTATGGCGCAAATGTAGTTGGCGCTGTTTTGAATATTGGTGAGGGTATATGTCGAGTTGGTCGCACCCGTAATTGGCGTATTGTTGAGGCTCCATTGATATTGATTGGTAGGGCCATAGGTGGTCACATAGAGGGTGGGGCTGGAACCTGCGAAAATATTCAACTGCGTAGAAGTTTGCTCTTCGATAACCGGAGCGCCGTAAATGGTGACATTGACAATTGAGCTGGTGACCGATCCATAAGAGTTGGTGGCAACGACGTAGTAGGAGCCCGAGTTTGTGGCATTTGCCGGGTTAAACACGAGGCTGGCATTGGTTTGGCCGGCAACGGCCACGCCGTTAGTCGTAAACCATTGATAGGCGACCGAGCTGCCCCGGATGACGGTGGAAACCGCCACAATTTGACCCTGGTTGACTGTGGTGGAAGAAGCAGGCTCGGCCCCGATATAGGGTGACACCCCCGCCGCATTGAAGAGGGACTGAATTTGAGATGCCGAGAGGTTGGTATTCCAAAAGGCGACCTGCGCGATTTGACCGTCAAAAGTCTCAATGCTGTTGGCCGTGTACTTGTAGGCAGCGGTATATTGCGGAACGCCTCCCAAAAGCATGTCGCTGGTGGCAGGAGTGAGGTTAATTCCACCGGAAATGTTGTTGCTGAGCGCCAAAGAGCCGTCCAAATAGAGATATTCGTTGGTGCCATCGGAAACACCGGCCGCCATGTGCCAGTTGCCATCGTTGAAAGCGAAGCCATTGGTGTCCACCTGGGCGGCGCTGGAAAAGTCCAGCGAAGCGGTTTGCGCCTTGCCTGCGCCGGGATTAAAATTGACTTCCCCTTCCGCAGTCCCCAGGCCCAGAAACGAGTTGGTGTTGCGGCCAAGCATCGCTTGCAAACGGGCCGGAGAGTCGGCCGGACCCGTCTGGAACCAACAGACTTCAGTAATGGGATTCGTTCCCGTCGGGTTCAACGCCGCCGGGAGATTGCTGTTGCCCACATCCACTGAGCCGAGCCAGCCGTTTAGGCTTACGCTATAACTGGGAGAACCAAATCCGGCATAAGGAGGACCGGCCACGCCCGGGGTCGTGCCGGGTTGATAGACTCCATCGCCTCCCGAACCAGCCGTTCCATAGTTGGTCGCCACCGGGAATGACGCGCCGGGATAACCGGCATTCGTGGGGAATTGCCCGTCATTCATTCGAAAATAAAGCATGGGATTGTCGGCCAGCACGGTGTTGGTGTAAGTGGCGACGCTGGTGGCAGCTAACCAGTGGTTGGTGACCTGCGTTGAGGAAAGTGCCTGGTTGTAAATCGCCACTTCAGCCAGGGCGCCCCAAAATTCGTTATCGCCGCCGCCGGCGAAGCTATTCGGCACATCCGGGCCGCTGCCAATCATGAGCGGCGTGGTAAGGTCAGGCACATAAGTCAACCCCTTGCCGTTTGCGCCAATTGTTTTTGCCCCGCCGGCCTGGACACCATTCGTGTACATGGTTTCGATACTGTTGGCGTAGGTGCATACCACATACACCCAATTACCCGCGGTGAGAGTGTGGGGGCCATCCAATTCGTTGGCCTTGCTTTCGCCATTCGTTTCGAAGCAATCGAAATAGAAATAGGTTTGATAAATTCCAAGAGTAAAGCCCGCCCAGGCCGTCCCGGTGCCACCGTAGAACGGATTGGCGGGATTTGGGCCGCCGATGTTCAACGGATTGCTGCCCTCGCCGACAACGCTCATCGCCGAATTGTTAAGGTTGCTGACATTCACCCACGCTTCAATGGAAAACGGCGGCTTAATGGTAATGGCAGAATTTGCCACGCCATTGGTGTTGCGCGGAAGCACGATATATTGGCCGCCCGTACTGAATGGACAGTCCAGCGCCTGATCTCCGACCCCTCCGGTAATCGGTCCGGCCCCGATAGTAACATTGTCCTCAAGATACCAGGCGGCGCCGCTGGGTTGATACCATGCCCCATAATAGCCGTTGCCGGCGGCGCCCAGACTTCCAGCGTTCGTCGCTGTTAGGTTAACGGGCATTGGCGGCTGCGCCGTTTCATTCAACGGCCAATAGCCGGCTGGGTTCAATGCCATGACGGCATTTGAATAAGTTTGGGCCCAGGAGACAGCACCGGTCGCAGTCAGCAGAGCCGCGACAAGACAGACAAGGATACGCTTTTGCATAATGAGGGGGTTAATAGGTCGTTTAATTGTTCCGTAGCACTGAAGTAAGACGGAGATGAGATCCGCCGTCTAATCTGACGAAACGCCGGGCCACTGGCGGCAACTTTGCTGGCGCCGCCAGCAAGGGCGGCTCATGACTCAGAAACGAGTCGGCGCGTGTCATGTTATATTTTTTATCATGAAGGCGAATTGTCCGTAATCCCCATTTGAGGGCAAACTGCGTTACAAAAGGGCAACAATGGGGAGTTTTATCCCCCGTTTGGGGGAGAAGGCGCAACTTCGTAATTACTGAACCCGAACGCGGTAAAACTGCGCGGACCCGGACACGGGGTTGGTGTAAAACGGGGCGGCGCCGGTGACATTGGTGTAAGGGCCGTTGACCTGAGCGGCCGATTGCAGCGTCCCGATGGGCCAGGTGAGAATGACGCTGGCGCCCGCTTGCCGGATGCCAACAGTCACGTTGGTGGAACCGAAGGCATAGAACGAATAAGCGCTCTGGGTGCAACCATTGTCGGCGGCCACGGCGTAATAATAACCGGGCGCCCAGTTCGAATCCGTGTAGCTCGTCGTGGCCAGACCAGAGGCAACAAGTGTGTAGGGCGTGCCGGCAGTGGCGCGCACGACCGTATAGCTCGCGGCGCATGGAACTGCATTCCAATCCAGGATGGCCTGTCCACCGCTAAGGGTGACCGTCAGACCTGACGGCACCGCGGGCGGCAGGCAGGCGGTGACACTGGCAGTCGGCGAAACGGCGCTTTCTCCGCCTTTCCCAACGCTGGAAACGGCGTAGTAATAAGTCACGGCGTCCGTCACATTGCTATCCTGGTAATTTGGCCAAAACGCGGCGGCGATGTTTGTAAATGGGCCGGAGCCGGACGTGGAACGATAAACATTGTAAGAGGTGGCGCCCGGCGTGGCTGTCCACGTGAGGAGAATGGGCTGCCCGGCGCCGGCTACAAGGCCGGACGGAACCGGAGGCGGCGCCGGCGCCGTGTTTGAAACGATCACCATCGCTCCCGCCCAATCAGCGTGGTCGTTGGTGATCCCGTCGTCCGCGTCATTGACCCCGAGCGTGAGCCGGTTTACGCCGGTCACGTCCACGTCAATCGTCTGGTGCGGCGAGCCGCCCCTCATGAGACCGCTGTCATAAATCTTGAGGCCGTCGGCGAAGACCTGAAACACCACGGTACCATTGGTGCCCACTTCGTCGTCCACTCCAATGTCTGACTGAAACCGTGAGGCGAGGGCGCCGAGGTTGTATTCCAGGCCGGAAAAGGAATTGACGCCAATGCCGTTGGTATAGACGACGCCGTTGAGCGTGATGGGATTGCCGCCGATGCTTTGGTCAGGTTCCATCGTTCCCGCCCCGGTGTAATCATACGCGGGCTGAAGGCTGGTGAGATAGTTCGTGCCCAAAACCGGCAGGGCCGGGGCGGCGCCAACGACCTTCAGCATGACGACTCCGTAGCCCGGCACATTCGTTGAAAAACTATTGGTGAACGTCCCCAGGTCCGCGTGCGCCAACAAGTCGCGCACCGTGGCCGATCCGGCTTGCAACCCGATATTGGTCCAATTTAAGGTCACGCTGGACGGGAAGCTGACCTGATTAAACAGAGCGACGGCCTTGGTGTTGAAATCGGTGCCCAGGGGTTTAGCCCAGATCTGAACGATTGAAGTGCCGGCCATCTTAATCCCCTGTTCTCCCGCCGGGTCCTGGTCCACGGCGATTAATTCTGAATTGGTCAAAACGTCCAGGGTTTGCGCCGACATATTGGTGAGATCGTTGCCCGTGATCAATGGCGCGGCAACGAGGCACCACAGGCTGAACTCGGCCTGGCCCTGGACGGCCGACAGGCCGCTATTGCCGGTCTCAAGCATGTCCGGGTCATTCCAGTGTCCAGGCCCGGCGAAATACGCCATCGGACTGTCGTCGGTGAGATTGTTTACCAGACTGGAAAACGTGTCCTGTATATCCGAAGTTGTGCGCCATGAATTGCCGTCATCAGGCATCCAGGAATCAAAGCTCCAGTCACAAAGGCCGAACACGATCGGCCGTCCCGAAGCCATTAAGGCACTGGCCATCTTCGCGTCATCGGCGTTGGTGCTGTCGCCGGGCGGCAGGCCACAGTTGTCGTATTTCAAATAGTCCACGCCCCAGGCGGCGTAGGTCAGGGCATCCAGATATTCATAGCCGTAGCTGCCCGGCTTGCCGGCGCAGGTCTCGAGGCCGTGATCCGAATAGACGCCCAGTTTAAGCCCTCGGGCATGAACGTAATCAGCGACCGCCTTTATGCCGTCGGGAAATGTGCCGGGGTCGGCCAAAATCACGCCGTTGGCGTCGCGGTTGCTCTGCCAGCCATCGTCAATGTTAATGAATTGATAACCGGCCGCCTTCATGCCGTTGGTCGCCATGGCGTCCGCCATGCTCTTGACGGTGGCTTCGTCAACACCGTCACCAAAGTAGTTGTAACTGTTCCAGCCCATCGGCGGCGTGAGGGCAAGACTGTTCGTCAAACCCCGGGCGTTGGAAAAGGAAAACAGGAAGAAGGCCGCGGAGACGGCCAAAATAGAAAAATTGAACCGGGCCATGAGAAATCCTACCACGGAATCGGAGCGGCTGGTAACCCCCTTTTATGGGCAGAACACGAAACAAAATGACGCATTGCCCCCCCGTTTGGGGGAACGCCCCCTGAGGTTCTAATTGCGGAGATATTTGACGACTGCTTCCGTGCGCGAACGCACATGCAATTTGTCGTAGATATTTTTCAGATGGGAGCGGACCGTTTCAAAACTGATGGCGAGAGCGTCGGCGATTTCTTTATAGCGATAACCCTTGGCCAGCAGCCGCAGGATTTCTTCTTCGCGCCGGGAAAGGGAAACCTGCTGCTCCTGAGTGCCTTGTTGTTTGTGAAAATATTCCACAACGGTCCGCGCGATTTTTCCGGACATCGGCGAAGCGCCGCTGTGGACTTCCTCGATCGCCTTGAGCAATTCCGACGGCGAAGTGCGTTTGACGAGGTAACCACTGGCGCCGGCCACCAATGACTGAAAAATTTTTTCGTCGTCCTCGTACATGGTCAGCATGAGAATTTGAAGTTTGGGCACTTGCGCTTTTAACTTGCGCACGCACGCGATGCCGGACATACCCGGCAAATTGATGTCCATGAGGGCGACGTCCGGTTTTTTGGCGGGCATATGCTCCAGGGCTTCTTCGCCGCTGGAATAGACACCAATGCAGCGCATGTTTTCCGCGCCATTGATAAGCACGCTCAGGCTTTCCCGGATGCGCCGGTCGTCTTCGACGATGGAAACGGTAATGGGCATGGCAGTTGGGGTCATTGTGAAAGCCATGGTCTTAAGCATAGGCCGGTAAAATCACGGCTATATTTCATTCCAATCCTTTCGACAAATATATCGGAATTTGGAGTGAAATGCGAGTCCCAATTTGGGGGCGGCTGGAAATCTCCAGGAGGCCGCCGATATCGGCCAGCCGTTCTTTCATGTTGGACAAGCCGCTGTGCGAGATTTTTTCGTTTCCGCCGGAAAAACCAATGCCATTGTCTTCGATGGTAATATGAAGCGTGGAATCATCAACGCAAAGGCGGATTCGCGCTTCCGAAGCCCTGGAATGTTTGACGATGTTGTTGAGCGCCTCTTTGACGGTCAAAAACAGATTGTGGCGGACCTCGGCCGAAATTTCGCAATCCGGCAGGCCCGGGGGAACATCGAGCAGACAGCGAATCGGCGTGACTTGAAAAAATTCCTCCGCGTAAGCCGCCAAATAAAGGCCCAGTTTATTGAGCGTGTCGTTCCGGGGATTGACCATCCACACCATTTCATCGAGGGTCTGCGCCAGTTCGCGCGCGGTGTCACAAATCTTTTCGACATGCGGCATCGCATCGTTCCGGTTCCCCGCGGCGCGGCGGGCAAATTCTCCCAGCAATCCGATCTGGGTCAGGCCGGCGCCGATTTGGTCGTGCATATCGCGCGCGATGCGTCCGCGTTCCTTTTCCACGGCATGTTGCTGTTCCAGGCGGACGAACTTGCGTTGCATCCGTCTGCGGGTGCCGTAAAGGACCATGCCGCACACGCCGACCGCGACCATTAATGACATCAAAATGCGCACCCACACCATTTGCCAATAATGGGGTTGCAGGACCAGCGCGACCGACGCCCCGGCCCGGTTCCACACGCCGTCCTGATTGCACGCCTCCACTTCGAAATGATAATTGCCCGGGGCCAGGCCCTTATAATACGCCGCGCGGCGGACGCCGGCATCCACCCAATCCGAGTCCGCGCCGTCCAGCTTATAGCGGAAACGGGATTTTTCGGGCGCGGAATAATCCAGGGCGGAATATTCAAATTCCAATTCGCCCTGGCCCGGCGGAACGTCCAACGGCAAAAGGCGGCGGGCCAGCACCGAGGCGGGCCCGGCCAATTCGGCGCGCCCGCTTTCAACTTCCTTTTGGCCGACCGCCACCGTTTCAATGAAGACGGAGGGAGGTTCTTCATCAATTCGCAAATCCCTGGGATTGACAGTAACCAACCCTTTGCTGGTGGGGAACCACAGGCGGCCGTCCCCGGATTTCCAGGCAGAGGGCTTGCCCGCCCCATTGCATTGGGAGCTTTCCATCCCGTCATTTTTTCCATAGGACAGGCTGACGATGGTCTCAATTTTCCCATCATCAAAAGCGTCCAAATCTCTTTCACGGACGCGAAAGATACCCTGGGAAGAACTCATCCAAAGCCAGCCACGGTCCGCAACAATGCCAAGAATTTCGTCGCTGAACAGGCCTTGCCGGGTTGTATATGCCGTAAACCGGCCATTCCGGTACCGATCCAGTCCGCCGCCGCCAGTGCCGATCCACAGCGTATTATCGTCGTCCACGTAGAGAACGGTCACGGCGTTGGTGGACAAGCCGTCGGCTGAGGTGAATTGCGTAAATTGGCCGTCCTGCCAGCGGCCAAGTCCATCCTGCATGGCAAACCAAATGACTCCCGACTGGTCCTGGCAAATATCGTGAATACTTTTGTTGGCGAGCATTCCCGTCAACGAATTGGAAACGAATTTCCCATTTCTTAAGCAACTTAATCCGCGGTCAGTCCCGATCAAAAGGTCTCCTGACGCATCCTGGCAAAGGACTCGCACCCCGGCGTCAATTAACCCGTCGTGCCACGTGTAAAGGGTAACTTTTCCATCTTTTAAACGGAGCAATCCGCCGTCGAAGTCCGCTCCGGCCCACAAGCTGCCGTCGCGCCCCTCGCACAGCGACAGGATTAGGTCTTCAGAGAGGCCGTTGGTGCCGGCAGGAGTGCGATCTGTGATTTTTTCACCCTGCATTTCGTCCAACCCCCCGCCCCAGGTGCCGATCCACAGGTTGTTTTCCTTGTCGCCCAAAACCGCCATGACATTGTTGTGGGTCAGGCCTTCCCGGGTCGTATAGGTGGAAAATCGTTGTGGCGTGATGCGGGTCAATCCTTCCCGGGAACCGACCCACACATTCCCTTCACGATCCACAAAAAGTGTGTTGACCTTGTCGAAGGACTGGCCATCGGTGTCCGGCTGGTTATAGAACCGGCCGTCGTGGAAGCGATTTAAGCCGCTGTAAGTTCCCACCCACAAATTGCCGTCGTTGTCCTCACAGATGGCGGTCACCAGCATATCGGAGAGACCGTATCTTGTATTGTACGGGTAAAAATCTACCTTCCAAAATTGGTCATACCAGAGCAGGCCGTTGTTCGACCCAATCCAAATCCGGTTGCCCCGGTCCTGGCAGATCGCCCGGACCACGTTATTTGGCAAATCGTTGGGCATGACGAACGAATCCATCCCGCCATTTTGGCGCAGACAGTTCAATCCTTTGCCGGTGGCAATCCACAAGTTCTTGTCGTGGTCTTCATAAATGCATTGGACCGAATCCGAGAGCAGGCCGTTGCGTATGGTATAGTTCCGGAACCGGCCGTTGCGGTAACGGCTCATGCCGTTGGTGGCGCCGATCCAGAGCGTGCCGTCGCCATCCTGATAAATGACTCGAATTTCATTGCCGGCCAGGCCGTCGGCGGTGGTCAGCCGGGAAAAAATCCCCCGGCGCAGCCGAACGAGGCCGCCGCCATCGGTTCCCACCCACAACGATCCGTCCCGGTCGGCGCATAGCGCCGTCACATCGGAATTCCCCAGGGCGGGGGTATTGGTAGCGGTATAATAGACAAAATTAATGCCGTCGAACCGGGTCAGGCCGGCGCGGGTTCCGACCCAGAGGAAACCATCGGAGGTTTGGGCGATCGCCAGGACCGTATTATCCGGCAGACCGGCGTCCACCTGCCAGGACCGCACGTTATATTCAAAGACCGGCTGGTCGAGGCTGGACCAATCAAGCCAACCGCTCGCATGGCTGATTTGCCGCCGATAATCAATGGTGTTGGGATCAGCGGGGTCGGTGATAAACACTTCCAAATTACTGTCTTCATTGACTCCTGCCGAAGGAGTGGAACCGGCCTTCTCGCCCATCTCGGTCCACGCGGACCATTTGTCCAAAATATTCGTGTACAGTTCCCAGCGGTGCATCACCTCCATATCCCCGGCGTTGACCGCGAACATCTCCAGCCGCTTATCGCCGCTCTGGCCCAAAGCCAGCCCCGGTTCGATATTCGTTCCAAAATTCTCCCACGCGGTCCAGTTTGCGCTGTCTCCCCCGTGGTCCTGGCAAATTCGGGCGATCGTTTTGTTCGTCGGGTTGGCGCCAAAAATCTCCAGTTGTCCGGCCATATTTTGGCCCACGATAAATCCCGGGAGAACCGCGCCGCCCAGGTTATTCCAGCCGGACCAGTTGGTGTCCGAGTCGGGACGTCCCTGCCAGCAATGGAGGACGTTTCCATCATCGGCAGCAATGCCAAACACTTCCAGCCGCCCGTCCACATTTCTTGCCGCCGCCAGCCCCCCTTGAAGCGAGCCGCCCAGGTCCATCCACGCTGACCAGACTCCGGGCGCCGTTTGACGGCGGTATTTGACATGATGCGAGTTGGTTTCCAGAGCGAAGACCTCAATGAGCCCGTTTTCGTCCGTCGCCGCTGCCACCACCGGTTCGAGCACGCCCCCGAGATCCGTCCAGGGAGACCAATCCGGACTATTGGAACTGAGCTGCCAGCTCCATTCGAGATTTCGGCTCTGGCGGTCCACTCCGAAAATTGCCATTTGGCCCTTTAAATCATTGACGATGGCAAACCCTGGACAGAGAGAGCCGCCCAAAGGAGTCCAGGCAGCCCAGGCGCCATTGGAAGACTTTTGCCACCGGTGATAGAGCGCGCCGTTGTCGCCAAGTCTGAACACCTCCAACTGGCCGTTGGCATTCCGGCCAATGGATGGACCCGAAGGCAAGGGGCCGTCCGAGGCCATAACCGCAGGCGCCACGGAGAAAACGATGAAGAACAGCGCCGCAATCTCCACGGGGAGAGCAGTGACACACCAACCGTAATGACGATCCATCGTCATACCCGTTACCGCCGAGGAAGCACCATGCCATTTTTCAGGTTTATTGGCCGGTGACAAGAAAAATTATGCCGTCGCCGCGGCTTTATCGTGAGGCCATCTCGGCAAAATTTTTGAGCAATTGCAGCCCGGTGGCCTGGCTCTTTTCCGGGTGAAATTGCGTTGCGAAGACATTATCCCGCCAAATGGCTGACGCGAAAGTTTCACCGTAATCCGTCCGCGTGGCAACAATTGACGGGTCGTCCGGCCTGGGGAAAAAGCTGTGCACAAAATAAACGTAGCTGCCGGTGGATATCCCTTTAAACAGCGGACAATCGCGCCGGACAATTTCAATTTGGTTCCAGCCAATCTGCGGAACTTTAAGACCGCTCCCTTTCGCGAAACGCACGACCCGGCCCCGGAAAATCCCCAAACCGGCGGCGCACGAATTGAACTCTTCGCTCCTTTCAAACAACGCCTGGTATCCCACACAAATCCCCAGAAATGGCTTGCCGCTTTGGATGAACTCGCGCGACGCTTCGAACAATTCCCGGGTTCGGAGGGCGTTCATGCAATCGTCAAATGCGCCCACGCCCGGCAGGACCACGCCGCTCGCTCCGCGCATTTCCGCCGGCGCGCGGGCAATGCGCACGTCCGCGCCAACCTTGAGCAGGGCCTTGTGGGCGCTGCGGAGGTTGCCGGAACCGTAATCCAGAAGAGCAATCACGTCCCAATATAAACGGAAAATGAAAAGGCCGGAAAGCTCTTTTCCGTTTGACGTTTTGATGAAATCGGCGTAGCAAGAAAAATGCGCATGAACCGCCAAAAAATTCCCGGTCGAACGATTCGTTCTCTCTCTGAACTTTCAATGGGGCGCGGCCTTCAGGCCGCTTCGATGTCCCTTTGGCAACCAACGTTGAGGCGGCCTGAAGGCCGCGCTCCTCGGCGTTGCGTTTCATGGTTCCAAGCCATCCGAGAAACCGGACGGATGTTTTCCAGAAACTTCGGCGTCCATATTCTTGCGTTCAATCTTTTTCTGGCCGGTCTGGCTGGGTGTGCCACCAGCCCGGTGGATGAAGCCGTGCGCCAGGGGAACGCGCAGCAAATCGCCGCTTTGGTGACCTCCAATCCGGACCTCGCCTTTTACCGGGATCGCCGCGGCAACACTCTGCTCCACGTGGCGGCCGCGCGGGACTACCAGGCGTTGGCCGAACAGTTGCTGGCCGACAAGGCCGACGTCAATGCCGCCGATACCAATGGCGACACGCCGTTGCATTTGGCGGCCAGCAACGGGCATGTGGCCATGATGCGGCTCTTGCTGGCGCACAATGCCGCGGTGAACGCAAGAAACCGGGCCGGCGAAAGTCCTTTGCATTTGGCGGCCCGGTATGGCCGCGCCGACGCCATGGCATTGTTGCTCGCCAACGGCGCCCAGGTTAATGCGGCTGACAACCTGGGCAACATGCCGCTGCATTACGCGGCGGTATTCGGGGAAATAAACATCGCGCGGATCCTCCTGGATCATGGAGCAAGCATTAATGCCGAGGATAACGAGGGTATGACGCCTTTGCATCTGGCGATCTTGAATACCCACGGTGAGCTGGCAAAATTTCTTTCCAGTCGCGGGGGATATCAATAGCACCCCAACTGCGGATGCGGCGTCAAGTAACCGTTGCCATTCGATGCGCGTCTTGTCCAGAATGGCAAATCCAACCGCCCGTTAAATGAAACTGTCCTTCCTGAACAGCGCTCCAATCGTCGTTTCTGCCATCGTTTTGTTGTGTGTTTCCGAACCCCACGCGGCAGAAACGATTGATGCGGCGCGCGTCCATGAAATTGCGGCCCTGCTTCCGCCGCACGCCGCCGGTTTCGGCCAGCCCATTACGAATCGCGTTGCGTGGGAAGATGTCCTGGCCCGGCATCCGGACCTTCGCAACGTCCTCCGCGCAGCCAGGAGAGACGCGACCCAACCGCTGCCGGCCCAGCCCGATTCCCTGTACCTGGAATTTTCGCGCGACGGAAATCGCGACCATTGGCAAAGCGCCGCCGACGCGCGACGGGGCCGAATTGGGGTTTTTACACTGGCTGAATGCCTGGAAAACAAGGGGCATTTTGTGGCGCCCCTGGAGAAAACGATCACCGCCATTTGCGCGGAACGAACCTGGGTTTTGCCGGCCCACGACGGCAAGCTGGAGAATTTTAACGGCCAGACGATTGATATCGAGTTGGGTTCCTCCATGCTGGCGGCGGACCTGGCCACGGCCGACTATTTGCTCGGTGACCGCCTTTCTCCGGCCACGAGAAACCTGATTCGCGAAAATCTCGAACGCCGGATCTTTACGCCGTACCGCGCGGCGGTAAACGGGGAACGTCCGGAATTTTGGTGGATGCACGCCCGGAACAACTGGAACGCTGTTTGCGCCGATGGTGTTACCGGCGCGGCGCTGGCCACTCTGGACTCGCCGCAAGAACGCGCGTGGTATATTGCCGTAGCGGAAAAAAACATCGGAAATTATCTCGCCGGCGGCTTCACGCCGGACGGCTATTGCGTGGAAGGCCTGGGCTATTGGAACTACGGTTTTGGAAATTTTATATTGCTGGCCGAAAACATCCGCCAGGCGACCGGCGGCAGGATAGACCTAATGGCTCGGCCGCAAGCCGCGCAAGCCGCGCTCTTTGGCCTTCGTTCGGAAATTCTGAACGGCATTCATTTGAGCATTGCCGACTGCAACCCCAACCTCGGCCCGTCTCCCGTCCTGATGAATTATGTCTGCCGCCGCTTTGGCCTCGATCTCTCCGAATGGCGCACGGCCAATTTATCCGGTTCCCTCTATGAAAAGACCGCCATGGCGTTTTTGCCGGCCGCATGGCCCAGGACCCCCGTTTCCAGCGGATTGTCAGATTTCGCATGGCGAACCTGGTTTCCGGATAGCGGTGTTCTCATATGCCGGCCGGGTCCGGACGCCAAAACGCCATTCGCCGCCGCCATCAAAGGCGGCAATAACGGCGTCAATCACGGCCACAATGACGCGGGGAGCTTCAGTGTCGTGGCGGGAAATCACATGGTCATTTGTGATCCAGGCGGCGAGGTCTATACGAGACGCACATTCAGCCCGCATCGTTATGACAGCAAAGTGCTGAACTCCTTTGGCCATGCAGTGCCCATCGTGGCCGGGCAACTGCAGAGGTCGGGCGCATCCGCGCGCGCGGTGGTGCTCTCGACCAACTTCACCGCGAATGCCGACGCGATCTCTTTCGATTTGCGTTCGGCGTATCCGGTTGATGACTTGCAAGAGCTTCATCGCTCATTTTGCTTTCACCGCGGCGAAAGACCTTCTCTCGATGTGTGTGACGAAGTGGCTTTTGGAAAACCGGAAGCCTTTGAATCCGCCCTCATCACGTGGGGCAAGATTCTTGAAACCGGCCAAAATGAACTGGAAATCTCCGACGGAGCGGGAGCCGTCCGCGTGAGAATTGATACTCAAGGCCGTTCCTTTCACCTCCGGCGGGAAACGATTGACGAAAATACGGAGAACCACCGCAAGCCGGTCCACCTGGGAATCGCGCTGGATGACAAAGTAACTTCGGCCACCATCACCTTGCACATTTCGCCCGTCGAACTTAAACTCGCTCCGTGACCACGGCGCCCCAAACCGAGTCCAAAACGACGCCTTCCGCGCCAAGCCCGGTGTTTGCCACCACGCACTGGTCGGTCGTGCTTTCCGCGCGCGATGTTCAATCCACACAATCCGCCGCCGCTTTGGAAAAGCTGTGCCGCGCCTATTGGTATCCGCTTTATGCGTATGTCCGCCGCGCCGGCCAGTCCAAAGAAAATGCCGAGGACCTGACCCAGGCCTTTTTCGCGCGGCTTTTCGAAAAGAAATTTCTCGATTCCGCGCAACAGGA
>JASHPN010000033.1 GCA_030038175.1 Verrucomicrobiia bacterium | reverse complement strand
GCCTGGCCGTGACCTGGCACGATTGATCGAAGTGGCGGCATTTCAGACGAAATTGAAATTGTCCGGGTACAACGCGGCCCAGGAATTGAATGCGCGCCTGATTGCGCATATGAATACGCCTGCCCCCCCATGAAGGAGACTATTGCCAGGGGTCAGTGTTAAGCAGCACAACGTCCGGAAAGATGAGCGAGGCCCTGATCTGCATAGCCCGACTTCCGCTATTCGAGCCTGGAAGATATTTTTTTGGAGTACTAAGAGGGTTTAAGTGCTTGAGCGTGAGGGACTGTATGGTGGGTGCAGGCTTCAAAAGGGCTGTAGTGCAGACCTACCCTCTTTTCCTTTACGGTGGGGTGTGCCTAAATGGGAGCCAGCATGTTTCTCAAAGAGAGCATTCGGTTCAAAGACGGCAAAGAGCATCACTATTGGAGCTTGGTGGAGAATCGGCGCGTGGACGGAGGACGCAAGGTCATGCAACGGCACGTGCTCTACCTGGGCGAGATCAATTCCAGCCAGCAGGAGGCTTGGCGCAAAACCATCGAAGTATTCGAGTCGGGTTCGCCCCGGCCTAAAACGGTCGCTTTATTTGCGGAACAACGCGCGCCCCAAGTCCATGATGAGCAGATCGTCCGGATCCGGTTGGATCAATTGGAATTGCGGCGTCCTCGGCAATGGGGTGCTTGCTGGCTGGCCTGTTTGCTGTTTCAAAAGCTGCAGTTGGATACCTTCTGGAGCCAACGGCTGCTGCCTGGCCGTAAAGGCACACGGTGGGATCAAGTACTGCAAACGTTGGTCTGCTATCGGCTGATTGACCCGGGCAGCGAGTGGCGGTTGCATCGGGAGTGGTTCGACAAAAGCGCGCTGGCCGATTTGCTGGGGGCCGATTATCGGTTGGCCAGCGATGACACGCTTTACCGGTGCTTGGATCAACTGCTGGCGCACAAGTGCGCGCTCTTTTCCCATTTGCAGCAGCGCTGGAAGGATCTCTTTGCGGCCCAGTTCGATGTGTTGCTCTATGATTTGACCAGTACGTATTTTGAAAGTGATCCGCCTTTTGCCCAAGGCGACAAACGCCGCTTTGGCTATAGTCGTGACAAGCGTTTTGATTGCGTGCAGGTGGTCATCGCGTTAGTCGTCACGCCGGAAGGTTTTCCCTTGGGGTATGAGGTGCTGCCGGGCAACACTGTGGATAATCAAACGCTCGGGCCGGCACTGGAGACCATTGAGAAGCAATACGGCAAAGCGCGGCGCGTGTGGGTGATGGACCGGGGCATTCCCACGGAAGAAACGCTGAGGCAAATGCGCCAGAGCGATCCACCTCTCAGCTATCTGGTGGGCACCCCCAAGGGGCGTCTCAGTAAACTGGAAACCCAATTGGCCGATCGGCCTTGGCAGCAGGTCCGTGAAGGAATCACGGTCAAACTACTGCCCCAGGAAGGGGAATGCTACGTGTTTGCGCAGAGCGTTTCGCGAATCAACAAGGAGCGGGCGATGCGGCGGCGGCAGCTTAAACATCTTTGGCAGCGCTTGCCAGAACTGCGCCGGATGAAACCTCTCAATCGCGATGCTCTCCTCATGAAATTGGGCGCGGCGCGGCAGCAATGGCCGGGGGCCTGGCGCCTGGTGGCCATCCGTGTGCCCAAGGCCAAAGAGGAAATAAACGAGCAGACCTTTACCTGGCGACTGCGTAAAAGCAAGCTTCGTCAGGTGCGCCGACGCGAAGGCCGGTATCTGCTGCGTACCAACCTGACCGAGACCGACCCGGCCCAACTCTGGCAATATTACACCCAATTGACCCAAATCGAAGAGGCGTTCAAAAATCTCAAGGGGGACTTGGCACTGCGGCCTCTTTACCACCAAAAAGAGAATCGGATCGAGGCACACATTTTCGTGGCTTTCCTGGCCTATTGCTTGCATGTGACACTGCGGCGATGGCTGCTGGACTTGGCGCCAGGACTGACTCCTCGCTCGGTACTGGAGAAGTTTGCGGCGGTCCAAATGGTCGATGTGCATCTGCCCACCACCGACGGCCGGCGCGTGATCCTGCCGCGTTATACGCAACCAGAGAAGGAACTCCAGGTGCTGTTGGATCAACTCAAGCTTGAGTTGCCAGAGCAGCCGCCGCCAAGGATTACTTCAGAAGGCAACTTGGCCCGTTGAACTCCTGTAGTGCAGACCTTTGGGAACGTTTCCCTGATTTCCAACGACTTATGTAACACCGTGTGCCGAATAGCGGAAGTCGGGTTAGCAGCCGACGGCAGCAGCTCCGATTTTTTACGCCCAGTAATATTGTAATGGAATAATGGTGTGCGCTGCCGTCTTTCATGGGCTTTGCCTCAAATACTTGACGGAACACGCACCACGCAACATGTTTTGATCAGAGACTCGTCATCTCGTCTCCTACGCGAGCCCGATGTTCGACCTTTTCTCTCCGCTCTTCCATCTTGTCTAATGGCGACGACGCCAGAGGCTTAGGGCTGCCCCGCCGAGGAACGCCAGCGCAATAATGGACGGCTCCGGCACAACGGCGATATAAGTGGGGCTGCTCAAGCCGGTAATCAACGAAGTATTGATCGGCGATCCGGATGTAGTGTATTCGCCCAACGTACCACTTTCGTTATTCGCGACATAAATATCGTTGCCCAAAATCGCAACCCCATCAGGCTGATCCAACCCAGTAATGAGCGACGCATTGACAGTGCCGCCCGAGGCCGTGTATTCGCCAACCGTACCGCTGGAAAGACTCGTCACATATAAATCGCTCCCTGAAACCGTTATGTCATAGGGAGAACTTACCCCTGTAATGAATGACGAATTTAATAACGTTCCGGAAGTATTATATTCAGCAATGCCGCTGCCGGGAGCCGGGACGAAGACATCGTTCCCCGAAACCGCGACGCATACGGGGTTGCCCGATGTCGTAATACTCCCGAGTGACGTGCCGGAAGTGCTGTAAATACCAATGACGGCATTGTCCTGATTCGCGACAAACAGGTCGCCGCCCGAAATCGTGAGGCCCCAGGGATTACTCAAGCCGGTAATTAGCGAGGATGTGATCAGCGACCCGGAAGTGGTGTATTCCGCGACCGAGCTGCTGTTTTGGTTTACGACAAAGAGGTCACTGCCGGAAATGGCGATGCCTTCGGGATGATTCAACCCGGTAATCAGTGCGGTATTAATCGAATTTCCGCCGAGTCCATATTCGCCAATGGTATTGGCGACCGAATTTGCAATAAACACCTGCCCTTGGAGAGATGCGGCCAGACTGCACGTCAGCGCCAGGGCGATTCCGTAGATTGTCTTTGTATTCTTCATAATTAACTAATCCTTTCCTTTGTTGCGTAATTTGTTTGACAGGGACAGTTGGGGATATATTAGAATGAAGACTCGTTGATTTTCAATGGTTTATCGGGACATCTTGATGCATATTTCGGACTCGGAATAAGGGTTTGCACGATATTTTAATTAGCCACAGAGGCACCAAGCCACACGGTCCTAAGAGGGAACGACCACCTGGACGCGCCTCAGTCATGCCGACCGCCGGTTGAAATTACGACAGTCGCAAATCCTGTTCGGACGACGGTTGGATTCTCCCTCACCTGCCTTCGCGCGGGAGCTACGGCAAGTCAGGCGGTCGCGGCTCGGTTACGCTTCGAATTTGATGCCCTGGGCCAGGGGGAGATCGGAGCCGAAGTTGACGGTCGCGGTTTGGCGGCGCATGTAGAGTTTCCAGGAATCGCTGCCGCTCTCGCGGCCGCCGCCGGTTTCTTTCTCGCCGCCAAACGCCCCGCCGATCTCCGCGCCGCTCGTGCCGATGTTCACGTTGGCGATGCCGCAATCGCTGCCGCTCGCGGACAAGAATTGTTCGGCCTCGCGCATGTCGTTGGTGAAGATCGCCGAGCTCAAGCCCTGCGGCACGCCGTTTTGTATGGCGATGGCGTCGTCGAATTTCCGGTATTTCATGACGTAGAGAATGGGCGCAAACGTTTCTTCGCTGACGATCTGCATTTCCGGGCGGGCCGCCACGAGGCACGGGCGCACGTAGTGGCCGCCCGGGGGCAAACTGCCCAGGTTGGAAGCCTGGGCCACTAATTTTTCGCCACCGAACAAAATCTCGCCGCCCTGGCGCCGGATTTTTTCGAGGGCGTCCTGCATATCGGCGACGGCCTGGGCGTTGATGAGCGGGCCCATGAGCGTTTTTTCATCGGCGGGATTTCCGATGGGCACCTGGCGATAGGCGCGCACGAGGCGTTTGACAAGTTCATCGTAGATGCTCTCGTGAACGATGAGACGGCGGGTGGTGGTGCAACGCTGCCCGGCTGTGCCGACCGCGCCGAACAGGATGGCGCGCATGGCCAGGTCGAGGCTGGCCGAAGGCGCGACGATGATGGCATTGTTGCCGCCCAGCTCGAGGATGGCGCGGCCAAAGCGTTTCCCGACGGCCTGGGCCACGCGCACGCCCATGGCGCTGGAACCGGTGGCGGAAATGAGCGGAATGCGTTTGTCGTTGAGCAATCGTTCGCCGACGGTCGGGCCGTCGCCGATGACGAGCGAGAAAATGGCCGGGTCAATCGAATTGGCGCGGCAGATTTTTTCGGCAATTTTGATGACGGCAACGGCGCAGAGGGGGGTTTGGCTGGATGGTTTCCAAATCGTGGAATCGCCGCACACGGCCGCCAGGGCGCAGTTCCAGGCCCAGACGGCGACGGGAAAATTGAAGGCGGTGATGACCCCGACCAGGCCCAGCGGATGCCATTGCTCCATCATGCGATGCCGCGAACGCTCGGAGGCAATGGTGAGGCCGTAAAGCTGGCGCGAGAGGCCAACGGCGAAATCGCAGATGTCTATCATCTCCTGCACTTCCCCCTGCCCTTCGGCAATGATCTTGCCTGCTTCGAGGGTAACGAGCATACCAAGGTCCGCCCTGGCATCGCGCAGAGCGTTGCCGAGTTGCCGGACGATTTCGCCGCGTTGGGGGGCGGGAATGGCTTGCCATTTTTGAAAGGCGGCGGCGGCGCGTTGGGCGGCGCGTTCATATTCCCCGGGCGTGGCGGTGCGGACTTGCGCAAGCAACGTGCCGTCGTTTGGTGAAAAAGTTTCGAGGCATTTGCCGGACCCGGACCATTCGCCGTCAAAAACGCCGGGGACGGTGGAAGCGAGGCCCAGGCGTTTGAGAAGCGACGAGGTTTGTGTGTTTGTTTTGGTTTTAGTTTTGGGCATGGAAAATGAAAAATTGAAAATTAAAATTGATAAGGAGCAACGGCAGGGCTTTTCGTTCGAACGACTCTCCCTCACCCCTGCCCTCTCCCGCTGGGAGAGGGAGAATTGTCGGTCGATGGTTAGTAATCGGGGACGTTGTATTTAATTTGAACGAGCGCATGCAAAAGGGTCTGGGCGAGGGCGCCCAGACCCACACGCGGGGCGCGTGTGCTCCCCGAAAGATCAATCCAGCTTTTTGCATTGTTCGGCGATGATGCGCAGGGCGTCGGCGATGACATCATCCTTGAGGTCGAGCACGGGGCGCAGGCGAATCGAGCGATCACCGCAGCGAATGACGAGCAGGCCCAGTTCGTAACAGCCTTTCCAGAAGGCATCGCGCCGGGCGGTGTCCGGCAGGTTGAAGGCCAGCATGAGGCCCCGTCCCCGCGGCGCGCTGAGCACGGGATATTCTTTTGAGATGGCGATCAAGGCGTCCAGAAATTGGCGGCCTTTTTCGGCGGCGCGGGCGACGAGTTTTTCCTCCTCGATGATGCGCAGATAATGAGCGGAACGGACGTAATCGGTGAAATTGCCGCCCCAGGTGGAATTGATGCGGCCGGGCAAACGGAAACAATTGTCCTTTACCTCATCGAGCCGCGGGCCGGCCATGACGCCGCAAACCTGCGCTTTTTTCCCGAACACCAGCAAATCCGGCCGCACGCCAAAATGCTCGCAGCACCAGTTTTTGCCGGTAATACCCATGCCGCATTGCACTTCGTCAAAAATCAGCAACGCGCTGTTTTCATCGCACAGGCGCCGCAGCAATTGGAAAAATTCCGGCCGGAAATGATTGTCCCCGCCCTCGCCCTGGATTGGCTCGATGATAAGGGCAGCGACGTCCGCCGCTTTTTTGGCGAACACTTCGCGCAATTGTTTTTCCGCGCGCTTTTCCTTTTCAATCACATCGGCGAGCCGTTCATCTTCCGGGAGGGAAAAATCGAGCATGGGCGTACTAATTCGCGGCCAGGGAAACTTGGCAAAATAGAGGACCTTCTTTGGATCGGTGTTCGTGAGGCTCATCGTGTAGCCGGACCGTCCGTGAAAAGCGCCTTCAAAATGGACGATCTCGGTGCCGCGCTCGCCCAGGCCGGCGGCAAGGTTTTTGCGGACTTTCCAGTCCATGGCCGCCTTGAGCGCGTTTTCGACCGCGAGCGCGCCGCCTTCGATAAAGAAGTAACGCTCCAGCGGTTTCAATCCCATGACCCGGGCGAACGTCTCGATGAAGGTCGCGAATTGGACGGTATAAACATCCGAGTTGGCCACCTTGATTTTGGCGGCGGCCAGGAGATCGGCCTGGACGCCGGGTTGATTAAAATAGGGATGATTAAAGCCGATGGGTTGGGAGGCGTAAAAGCCGTAAAGATCTATAAACTCCCGCCCCGTAGCGGCGTCCAGAAAGCGCGAACCATGGCTGTGCGCAACGTCGAAGACGAGCTTGAAGCCGTCCACGAGAATATGATGCTGCAGGGAAAGAACGACGTCGCCCGGCGCGACGGCAGGCATGGCGCCCGGAGATTTTTTGGCACGAACTCGCGGGATTTTTTCAGCAGCGAGCATAAAATAGAGTTAATAAAAACAATCCACTAAGAAAACAAACCTAATACAACCTAGAAGAAGAACGCGTAAGATCCTCCGTTTCGCATTGCAGTTTAATTGGTTACCGAAGTGTGCTGTACCAGCCAGTTCCAGTCGGCATCGAACTTGCCGCCGGTGGCGTCCTGGGTGTGATACGTCGTTTGCTGGAAATACTTCGTCATAGGAGTGCCGGGCAGGTCTCCTCTCAACCATTTGTGAGCTTCGGCATGGCCGTCAGCAAAGGAGAAGGTGCAGGCCTTGCTATGATAAGCCGCAGGTATGTCCGGATACGTAGAGCCATTGCAATCAGTTTCCAGCCAGCCATCATTGATAGAGCAGCCGTTCTCATCAAGGAATACATAGGCGTCCACGGGAGACAAATGCCCGACCAGATCATTATATTTTATGAAGTAATAAAAGTTCGGATTCTCCTGGATGCAGAGGTTTTGGACCGCCAGGTAGAGGGCGCCCATCTGGCAGTTCATCGAGTAACTGCGCAGACGCAACCCATTTGGTGAAGGAACCGTATCACTGGGACAATGATAAGCCTGAATCTGGCCAGACATAAATGGTCCCAGGATCGAATTGTCATAGAGCGCGACGTTGGTGTTGGCATCCTCAACCATGCTAATGCTTTCCGTTTCGCCGCCGCACCAGGTTGATGCCGTCGTGGCGCCCAGGGGCGCATTCGGCAGCATAAAATCCTGATTGTCCTGGGCATACATGTAAGCGCCTGTCTGCAATTCTTTTATGTTGTTAATACATTCCACTTGCTGCGCTCTGAGCTTTGCTTGCTGAAGCACCGGCAGCAATACGGCCGCCAAAATGGCGATAATGGCGATAACGACCAGCAGTTCAATCAACGTGAATGCTCGGGAACTAAGTTTCTTCATACCAATCTCCAAACATACCATAAATAATATCCATCTCGACTTTTTAAATTCCCGCCCAACGCATGCTCATGGCAGGCGTTGGGCGGCCCATTTTATATGGCTTGGCGCTAGAACTGTTGTTGTATTTTGTAGAAGTGAACTGAGCCGCTGACGGGGACCGTGGCCTGGAACGCGCCACCACCCATGGATGTAACCGTCGCCCCGGAGACGGCACTGTAAGTGCCGAGGAGGTTTGTCGAGCCGACGACAGTCAAAGCGGCGGTGTCGTCGGTAATGTTGAAGTTAAAGGCAAATGTCTTGGTTGCCGGACTGTAGCCGGTCCCGGTGATCGTGGGCGGCCCCAGTTGCACAACTTTCAGATCGGAAAAATAAGCGGCAGCGTCAGCGGTATCCGGGCCAAATACGGGATTTGCGTAACCCAGCATGATGTAACCGTTGGTGAAGCTAGTTGTGTTCGCGTACGAGAAGATCGTCGTCTTATCAATCGTGAGCGTGACATTATTGTCATATTGTTTCAATTCAACATCGGCCCAGGACGAAAGATTCGCCGAATTGTCCGGGGCGCCGTTGCAGGGAAGGCCCGGATCGCCGGTGCTCGTAAAGATGGCGGACTTGAAGTTATTGACGAAGGAAGAAGCGTTCGCCTCGGCCACGGGCCCGTTCATGGGTGAGTTGATGCCATTGGCCGAGCCCGAAAAGAGGTTGTAGGTGTACCAGCCGCTGCCGGCGCTGTCCGTGATCCAAACCCACAGGCCGTCAAAATCCCAGTTGGTCTCGGCGCTCGCCGAGGTTGCGGGACCTGACGGTGTATAGTGATACAACAAGTTGGTTTCCTTGCCGCTGCAATCAATGCCGAAGAGAGGCCCTTCGAAGGATCCGGAAGTGGCGAAGGTGGTTGCCTCGTTGACATTCATGGCAAACCGAACGGCGTAATTGCCGCTGAAGGCGATGTTCGTCGGATACAGGTTCACCGCGCCGCTATACGTATTTTGCGAGGTGCTGAGAGCCAGCGCAGTATGAGCGCCACTGGGCGGGAACGGAATCGCCACGACGTCCGGTCCGTTCGGGTTATTGGGATTATCCAACAGGTCATACCCAAAATTAAGGGAATACACCGGCGAATTAAGGGGATAATTGACGTCGGAGGCGGTGACATTCCAATTCGTGGGCGCCGTGTTGGTGAGCGGGTCGGCATAGAGAAGCGGAGCCGGCGGATTGGCACTGTCAACCACGGTGAAAGAATTGGTATTTCCCACGACGGTGTATGATCCTGCGGACACAAGAGAAATATTGAATGTCTTGTTGCCGCTATAGGCCAAATTGTTGGTGTGAACCGGCAATTGACCGGCAACCAGAGGATAAATGTAACTTTGGTCCGTCAAGTCTCCGGGATGAATCGTTACGGCGGCGGGAGTGGTATAATCAGTATTTTCCACGGCCGTACCGCCAGGAACCACGTTGAAACTGCTGACCTGGTAAGACGCGGCATTGATATCGCCCCACCGGGTAATCGAGATACTGCAATAATCATTCGAGAACGCGTTATACATGGTGGGCGATCCCTGAGCGGTAAACAGTTCCTGCGGCGCGGTATTAAGAATACTGATCGAGGCGGTGCTCGGGAACACCGGCGTATAAGCAGGAGCCGTGGAGAGGGAAAGGGTCAAAGTCGTCGTCGGACGCGGAACCCCATCCGAAGTAGCAGTAACCAAAACAACAGCCGTCGTCGAACCGGCCGCAAAAGTGACGCTGCTGCTCGAACTGGCTGTGTAAGTGGCCGGATACGTAACGCCCTGACTGGTGCCCCCATTCGCCGTTCCGGTCAAGGTATAATTAACCGTCAAGGACGAGCTTGCGTTGCCTGCCCGAGAAAGCACGAAGAACGTGTTCGTGGGATTGCCGTAGGAATTGGTCTGGGAAATGAGGGCGTTGCTTGAGGTGACGCTGATATTCTCCGCGGGATAGACAAGGGCGAAATTCGTCACTCCATTTCCATTACCGGATGTGACGGCGGTCGTCGTCAGGCCGAGGGTCCATTCCTGTGCGGCATACTGGCCGGAGCTGATCATATAGATGTTGTCCGCGGCGTCGAAACAGATTCCGCGGGCATTTTCAACGAGCGTGCTGGGATTGACGGTATAAATCGTGGCAACGTTGGGAATGCCGTTGGTGAGCTGGCAGATGGTGAAGTGGTTGTCAATGGCCAAACCAACGAGCCATTTGCCATCCGGCGACACGGCACAGCCGACCAATCCCTGGTTGCCATCGCCTTCCACCTGGGTCACGAAGTAATCCGAGGTTGGGCCGTACAGTGAGTTCCACAGCGCATTGGTTCCAGTCGCATCCAACACCCACATATCAGGAGTGGCGTAATTGGCCCGCTGTTCACTGCAATAAATATAACCATTGGGCCCCTGGTTTAGACCGGGATACACGTTTCCAAGATAGGCAAAATTCAACCCGATCTCCGGGCCAACCATTGGAGGCGTTCCTTCATAGGGCAAAGAATTGGTAAATACGTTGGTTAATACCAAAATCGCATTGGCGTCGCTGGCAGGAAAATCCGCGTCAATCCACTTCAATGATCCGGCGCCGCCATTGGTGAAACCGGTAAACAGGGGCGGCGAGATGACTTCACCGTGCAAAGTCTGTCCGCTCGAATTGGTTCCCAAATCGCCAATCGAACCAAGCACCAACTGGTTGGTCGTCAAATCCGGCGTGACTTTCCAAATACCGGCATTCGCTGAGGAACCATCGCCCACGATGAGTGAATCATCCGCGGCGATTAAGAATTGATAAGGGCTATACGAAGAGGAACTGGTCCAGGCGACTCCCGCAGAGTTGCTGCTGACGAATGTGCCGTCCGCGTCAAATTGATAAAAATAGGTGCTCGGCGCCGATGGCAGGCTGCGGCCAATATAAACATGCCCGAAATAGGGCGAGGTGACATTTTGATTGACGGCGATGCCGCGAGGGTCGCCCAGGACGAAAAAGCTGGGGACAGGATAATCGGCGCCGTTGATGGTGTTGATGTTTGTATTTTGGATGGTATTGGGCGCCAACGCGGTCGTGCCGGATCCCACCTTAAACACGGAAATCGAATAGCTGGTCTCGCTGCCCAGGCTGAAAGAATACGGACCGGAAGCAAGGTTCACGCCCGAGGTAATGCCGTTGAAATTGGCATTGGTGGTGCCGTCACCGTAGGTGACCGTCACCGTCCCTCCACTCTCGTTCAAAAAGAACTGGACGGTACCGCCGTTGATCGTCACGCAGGACGCATACGGCGTGGCTTTGGCAAGCTGATTGGTTAATGTCAAAAAACTGGCAACCGCGATGAGCAAAAGCCCATAACGATGGATCTTCATTTGGTTTTTCTCCTTCTTTAAGTTGTTGTAAGAACTACCTGTCGGTGGCATAGCGCCGTCCGAAAAACCTATTTAAAACCGATTGCTACAGTAATGCAACAAAAAAACATATAATTCCAAAACATTAAAGACGAGCTAACACAAATAGTGATTATATATTACTTTATCTCATGTTGTTGCGCAGGGTTTCACGCCAGGGAGCTTTTGAAAACCGCGGCGGGGATGGGGAGGACGAATCTGACGGATCGGACACATCGAGGGACGAGGGCGAGCTATTATTGCGACAGCGATCAAAAAAACTCTTGCCTCAGATTTTGCGGGAAGCGACCCGATCAGCACACCGGCATACGCCACGATGCAATGGGCCGCGGCGCAGGAGTGAAGCGGCTAACGCCGCAAC
>JASHPN010000280.1 GCA_030038175.1 Verrucomicrobiia bacterium | reverse complement strand
CACGGCCACACCCCATTGCTGGAACTTGCTCTTCGTTGCATCAAACGGGTTGGGATAGAGCGGCTGGACGACCGGCGGCTCTTTATCCCCGAATCCGTCCGCAAAATCTTTGTCGGCGAGGTACTTGTCGAGATTCGCTTCGCGCACCGCCGGCCGGCCTTCCATGGACCAATGGGTTTGCGTGGTGGCGATCACGTGGGTCTGGCCGGTTTTGGTGAGCGTAGCGCCGGTTTCGACGTATTTGCCCTTGAAAATCTTGAAGGCATTGAAACCCACGCCCGTCCCGATGCGCCCGGCTGCCGTACGCCCATAGCCCAGGGCCAGGCCGAGCGAATAATCCGCCATGCCCGGCTGTGTCCAGATCGGACCCTCCACGCTCTGGCCGTCGAGTGTGATTTTTACCATGTCACCGTTCTGCACGCCCAGTTCGCGGGCCGTTTTATGACTGATCAGCACCGCGTTGTCCCACGTGATTTTGGTAACCGGATCGGGCAATTCCTGCATCCAGCCGTTATTCGCGTAAAAACCATCGTCCATCTTCGCGTCGCGATAGAAGACGACCTCCAGGCTGGCCGCCGAGGGCGCGGCCGGCGAGGAAACAGCGGGCGCGGCGCCTTTGATGGAATAATCTCCGGATTTGGCCTCGCCTTTAAGAAAACCGTTGAACAGGAATGCTTTCCAATCTTCGTCAGTGCGACCGAACGTCGCGCGGGCGATTTCGTAAGGGCTGGTTTGGGATTCACCGGCAATGCGGGCCAAAAATTCCAACTCGGTCAGGCCTCCAAACAACGGCTGGATCAACGGCTGAACCGGGACCAGCGTACCATTGCTGGCGCGGGCATCGCCCCAGGATTCGAGATAATGCGCCGCCGGAAAAACCCAATCGCTGACGGCGGCAGTTTCATCCTCGTAATAACCCAGACGGACAACTTTTTGCGGTCGCGGGCCGAGTTTGTTCAAATAAAAGGCCGGGTTGCCACCGAGGACAATGAGCGTATTGGGAGTGGCCGCGCTAAAGTCGCCCTGAACAAGTTCTTCCGTCTCATGTAAAATCAACGTGGCGCCGACGGATCCGAGCGCTGAATTGATGGCGTAAGCCAGCAAATGCACTTCCAGCGGCTGCCGCTGGCCGGCGACCACCAGCGCGTTTTTTCCCGCGGCGATTAAATCCTTTACGCACCCGGCAATCCACTTTGGATCAATGCCCGAAGGAAGCGGAGGGATAAAGTTTTGAGTGGTTGATTTTCCCAAATCCGCACCGGGGATGGGCACCCCCATTTGCGCAAGGGCGCCGGCCATGACATACGCAATTTGCGGAATCAAGCTGGCCGGGACTCGAAGGCGATGGTCCGAATTTGCGCCGGTGAGCGTGAAGAGCGATTCAATGGTATAAAGCCGGTTCATGCCCGCCCCGGCTGCACGGCTGGCGGCAAACCGTTTAATGTGGTTGTGGCCGTCGTCTTCCGTGCCCAGGAAATCGCAATCGAGCGAAACGATGACTTTGGCTTTATCGAAACGGAAGGCCGGTCTGACGGAATGACCGAAGGCCTGAGTGGCCGCGCGTTGATGGATGCCCGAATCAATGGCGTCGTAATTGAACCATTGCGATTTAGGAAATTTGCCGGCGATGATTTGCTGAAGCCGCGCGCGCGACGGTGAGGTGCAGCTTTCGACGAGGAAGGCAACACCCTCGCCGCCGTTTGACGCCATTTGCGAGGACAAATCGTCCAGGAATTTGAGGGCTTCCTCGCGCGAAACAGTTTTGCCGCCGGCGAGAAACCGGCGGGCGCGGTCGGGATCGTAAAGGCTGAGAATGGAGGCCTGCGCGTAACGGTCGGTGCCGCCATTGCTGCCCGGAAACTGTGCGTTGCCTTCGATTTTAATCGGGCGGCCTTCGTAGGATTTGACCACGAGCGGCAGCGCGCCGATACGCGTGGGCATTGCGGTAGCGTAATATTGGGCCGTGCCGAAAACGTAATTTTCAGGCTGCTGGCCAAAGGGTTCGAGGTTTTCGACGGGCCGGCGGCAGCCGGCGCCGGCCAGACCCAGGCCCGCCAGCGCAAAGGAGGCGGACATGATTTTCAGGAAATGACGCCGCGAGACGTCATCCAATAATTCGCTCGCGCCTTTGGGAAACTCACGATGCAGCCAATCTTTAAACTCGGGCGTGTCCGCCAGTTCATCCAGGCTGCGCCAGTAACGGCGGCCGGTGGCGGGAATTGATTTGTTGGAATCGACGCTCATTTGCTTCGGTTAAACCGTTGAATGGTTAAATGGTTACATCGTTGAATCGTCGAAGCGGGTGAAAACCCGGCCCGATTCAACCATTTAACCTTTTTAACGATGTAACACATAATTATCTATGGCAGGTGGAGCAGTTTTCGAGCGATTGGACCTTCCAATCATGGACCATCTTGGTTCCGTTTTGGATTTGCAGTTGTTCGTTCTTTTGGGGGTCGGAACTCCATTTCCAGCCCAGGTCGGTGATTTTATCCGGCGGACGGATGTGCGCGGCGGGGTCACGATGGCAATCGAGGCAGAAGCTCATGCTCAGGGGCTTGGCTTCACGCACTTCGTCCATTTGATCCACACGGCCGTGGCATTCGACGCAACTGATGCCGCGCGAGACGTGCACGGAATGGTTAAAATAGACGTAATCGGGCACCAGATGGATTTGGACCCAGGGAATGGGTTTGCCGGTAGCAGCGCTTTGGCGGACGATCGCCAGGCGGGGATCGTCCTTCAAGACGGTGCTATGGCAGTTCATGCAGGTGGATGCCCCAGGGAGATTTGAAAACCATGATTTTTCGACGCCGTTGTGGCAGTAGCGGCAATCCAGGCCCAGCTCGCCCGCGTGGACCTTGTGGGAAAAGGGCACCGGTTGCACCGGTTGATAGCCATCGCGGGTGTATTTGGGAGTGAAATAATACCAAACACCCACGGTCATGGCTCCGCCGCTCAGCGCCGCGCCGACGCCGATGATCAACGGCAACCAGTTTGTCCACTTCGGAAAAATTGCTGACATTTAAAATAGTTTGGAGCGCCGCAGCGCCACATCCTCAATTCAAAAACCGCCGAAAACGATGACACCGTCTCAAATGCGGGGCAGATGCTAATGAAATTGCCATCCTCGTGGCAAGAAAAGTTTGTGAAATTTTTCACGTATTCGCCGGGGCTAATATTTCTGTTTAAAGGCGGCGATAGGCGTGGCTGTTGGAAAAGTGGTTTGGGAACCGCTGGATTCGAGGAATTAGGACGCCTGGGCACAAATATAGAATACGCCGACAGGCATCATTTTCGCCAAAAACCCGCAACCAGTGAGCGATTGTTTTCTTAGCGTTGCAGCGGCCAACGCAACCTCATTTACAACTGGGACACTTTTTTGGTGGTGCGGCCGGCGCGTTTGGATTCACCGGTTGTCCGGGCGCAAATTCCCGCCAGTAAGGTTCGTTTCGCCATAATTGAAAAACACCTTCCCACGTCCAGGTTGTGTACGTTTCTTTATTTCGGTACCAGGTGCCCGCGTCGAGTGAAACCAGGCTTCCGTGGACGGTGCAACCAGTATTATTTGCCAATTGTTGAGAGTTATTTACCGACCCGCCTGTGCCTGACCAGCAGCCAGCCATCCAGATATGACAGGAATCCGAACAAAGGTCCTTCTTGTCCAAAGAATTTGCCACATTCCAAATGGGGTCGGCGTTGTGGCCGGAAATAATCACTTCCTCAACGCATGATTCTCCCTCCTTGAGACCGCATCGTTCCCTTGCTTTCGCATTCAAATTGGCATTCTGAGGCACCGCCAGTTGCGGGTCCCCTTTGCCCCGGTTCGGATCCTCATAATACGTGAAAACCACATAGCCTTTTGACCCGGCTTGTTCCGCTTCGGATATGATCCCTCCTTTAATGCTGTCATGCGCAGCGCCCACAAAGACTTTGAATCGAACCTTTTCTCCTCTCGCGGCCGCGGCACGAGCTTCAGCACATGCCTTTTTGGACTGTTCCGAGTCGAATTTTTCATCGCTCACCACCGCCTCGCCATAAGGATCCGTGAGGTCTATGGGGCGGTCTCCCACATAAGCGTAACCATTGCCCCAGTTAACCGGGTCATACCATACGCCAGCAAGGTCGCGCACGATGAACCGCCCTTTCTGCGGGTCCATAAAGCGCGTGCGATAGAAATACAAGCCGCTTTCCTCATCCAATTCCCGGCCGGTAAAGAGAAATGGATTCCCCACGGTGCTGTGGGGCGTTCCCCAGGAATTAGGGCTGACGGCCGCGTAGTTGCCGTCCAGAACCGATACGTAGCCATACGCATCGTACGTGTAGCGCTCCGCCGCGTTGCCGGACGAATCGCTCAAGGCGTATGGCGTCCAGAGCGCGTTCGCGTGGTAATAATACGTCTGTCCGCCCCGGTCCATCGAGAGCACCTCATCCACATAATTGCCGTAGGTATAGGTGGCGATGGTTGTTCCGGCGGGGTTCTGTTCCTCGATAATGCACGCGCCATCGTAAAAGTAGAGGTTGGTCGAGGCAACTGCCGCCGGATCAACCACGCTCATCACGCGCCGGTCCAGGGCGTCATAATAGTATTGCCCCACAATGGCTGAATCTGAACGGCGCTGGATCTGCGTGAGACGGTTTTCCTCATCATAAAAATAATTGTAAGAATTGTCGTTGGTCAGGTTTCCGTCGGCGTCATACAAATAGTTCGATCCATTATCCGTCAAAAGCTCATCCGATGCGCTATAAGTCCGGACTTGTGGCATGCCGTTGGTCGTAATAACGAGCCAATTGCCAACCGCGTCCAGATTCCACACTTTCGAAAACGTTGGCGATGGGATTGTCGAACCGGAAAGGAGGCCGACGTCATAGTTGGTCAGCCGATTCAGGCCATCATAAATAAAGGTTCGCGAGCCCGAAGGGTTGTCGAGATCCTGCTCATAAAGCGTGTTCCCTTCATTGTCATAGGTGTAGTTTAACCCGGAAATGAGGCTGGTCGCATTGGAATGAGTAATTGAGGTAATCCAATTGTCCGCATTATATAGATACGCGGACGTTGTGCCGTTGTGATAGTTTCGCGTCACCACGCGGTTGTCGGCGTCATAGTTGTACGCAGCAATGGGCGGGGTGGGCGACGACTGATCCTGCAGTGTTACCAGGCGGCTGCGCGCATCATAGTTGTAAATCAGCACACGACCGGAAGGCTGGGTATTGGTTTGAACGCGGCCCGGAATATTATATGTGTACGTGAGCATCCGGCCATTCTGCACCGTATTCGTCAGGCGATTGTCAGCATCGTAGGTGAATGTATCTACCCAGCCGTTGCGATCCCCGGTCAACATTCGGCCGCCTGGGTCATAGGTAAAGCTGTCGTTCGCCCCGCTGGGCAGGTAAGCCCGGTTGGTTAGAAAATAAAGGTCATTGTAGTAATACGTAGTCACCTGTCCCTTTTGGTCCAGGCGTTCAATCAGATTGCCGACCGCATCATAGGTATTGGTCCGCGTATTCGGCGCAGTATCGGGATATGTTTCGGTAATAGTCCGGTTCAACGCGTCGTAGGTGAACCTCGTTATATGCCCATTTCCGTCAGTCACGTTAGTGATATTGTTATCCAAATCGTAAGCGGTTATCGTGCTATCGCCGAGGGGGTCGGTGATGGAAGTGCGGCGGTCCACCGCGTCGTAAAAATATCTCGTAGTGTTCCCATTGCGGTCCGTGGTGGAGGTCATATTGCCATCCGCGTCGTAGGTAGTCCGGGTCGTTTTGCCCAAAGGATCGGTCGCGGTGATTCGGCGGTTCAGCCCGTCATAGGTGTATGACGTGGTATTCCCCAACCCGTCCGTTATCGCAATGATATTCCCATCGGCGTCATATTGGTTGGTGCGGACGGGTCCAGCCTGATCCGTAACGGTAACGAGCCGGTTCAGCGCATCGTAAGCGTTTGTGGTGATATTCAAATTCGGCGAGGTGACCATGATGACATTGCCGTCACCGTCGTAAGTCGTGAGCGTGGAATTGCCGACCGGATCAATCATAGCAATCTGACGGTCGTCCGCGTCGTAATAGTATTGCGTGGTGTTGGTGTTGGGATCGGTCAGGTTGGTGACGTCGTTATCGGGATCGTAGAGGGTGGTTGTGACGGCGTCACCGGGGAAAACCGCGTCATTTGTGTTGCTGTTTTTCCGGATGGTTTGGACGCGGCGATTCAGATCGTCATAGTTATAAAACGTTATATTGCCGTCGGGATCCTGCATTTCCGTGATGAGCGATGTGCCGGGACTCGGGCTGCAACAAGCCGGCCCTCCATTCGTCGAATAATAGCACGTCGTCACGCCGCCGAGGGCGTTGGTGACGTTCACGACGCGATTCAGGGCGTCATAGACGTTCTGCGTGGTATTGCCATTGGCGTCAGTGTCACTAATGTCGTTGCCGTCAGGGTCATAGCTGCGGTGCGTGATACCGCCGATGGCGTTGGTGGTTTGAACAATGCGGTTGAGGGAATCGTACGTATAGGTTGTGACATTGTCCAGTTGGTTGGTATAAGCAACACGATTGTCATTTGCGTCGTATGCGTTTCGCGTGGTGCCTCCAAGGGCATCCGTGATTTGGACCAGACGCCCCCGAAGATCATACAGGTACGTCGTGGTATTGGTGTTCGGATCGGTGACGGTCAACTGGCGACCGACGCCATCGTAGGTCCAGGTCGTTATGCCGCCGAGCGCATTTGTTTCACCAATCAGCCGATCCAGCGAGTCATATTGATAGCGCGTGGTATTCCCATTGGGATCGGTGTTCGAGATCAGGTTGCCAATGCTGTCGTAAGAGTATTTGGTAATGTTGCCCATCGGATCCGTCACGGTGAGGGGATTGCCGTTGGCATCGAAGGTATAGGCGGTCGGGTTGCCCTCTTTGTCAACGTAAGTCAAAACGTTGCCGTGCGAATCGTAGGTCCATTTATTACTTTGCCCAAGAGGGTCAATTTCTTCAATGCGGTTTCCGTGCGCATCATACTCGTAAATCGTGATGCGTCCCAGCGGATCCGTCATGCTGGTCATCTGATTGAAAACAGGATCATAAGTATAGCTTGTGACGAAACCCAGCGCATCGGTCATATTCGTGCGGTTGCCGTTTGGGTCATACTGATAGCGGGTCGTATTGCCGTTGGGATCGGTCAACGACGAGATCATGTGCGTGCCGGGGTCATAGATATAATACGTCGTGAAATGGTTCGGATCGGTCATTTGGGTGATGTAGCCGTTGGTGTCGTAGCTATAGGTCCAAACGTTTCCACGGCCATCCGTATCATAAGTCGTCGCCGGAAAATATTCGCGGCTCAGGTTATAGGCCACGTTGGTTTCGTTCACGGCCCAGTCATCGGAATTGGACATGGACAACCAGGGTTGTCCGCTGGAATCGGACACCGCAAATGGTTCGAGACTTTTATACATGTAATAATAAGTCCGCCCGTCCAGATCGGTCTTGCTGGTCATCTGATACTGGGAATTGTAGGTGTAGGTGACGGTCTGGCCCGCGGGATCCATTATTTGCGTCAACTCCCGGTACTGGGCATCGTACTGAAACGTCGTCACGCGTCCGAGCGGATCCGTGACTGTGGAAAGTTCGTTTGACGCATTATAGGTAAATTGGATGGTCCGTCCGTAGGTATCTGAAACCGACGTCAGCAAACCGCTGTTATAGGTCAGCGTGTTCGTGTTTCCATTGCGGTCTCCCATCTGGAGGAGACGATAAACGGGGCCGGCGACCAGAAAAGGAGTGTTGGGCACGAGCCCAAAATGCCACCAGGATTGGTATTTGTTGGTGACAATGAAGCTGCCGTCGGACTGCATCGTCAGGGTTTCGAAATATCCCGAGTCCGAAATGTAGTTGTTGGGAAGAGTCATGTAATAGCGGGTTACCCGGCCATCGCCGCCCATCTCGAACATCTGGCCGCGCTGCTGAAACAGGTAGAGATTGTAGGTATCCGACCAGCCGAATCCGAATCCGGTATTCAATTGCGCCTTTGACCCGTCGGCGTTATAGGAATTATACGTCAAAACCAGCGGCAGCGTGGGACCAAAAGCGCTCGAGATGGTCACGATTGGATAGTTTTGCTGCATGTTTCCTTCACTCAAACTGGTACCGATGCCGCCCAGTTGCTGCCGGGTTGGCGGAAAGCCGCATTTTGGGCAAACGTCCGGAGGGTCGCTGCCGATATACATCGCGCGGACGGGCAGCGCAGGCAGGGCCAAACCCGCCACCACTCCGGCCAGAAGCATCAGCCTCCGGGCGGCACGCGCCTTCACCGCATGACGGACGAATGATCCCAGCAATAAGGCCAACGCCACAAGCGCCGCCAGCGTACCGCCTTGAGGCGGCTCCGGCACCGTAGCAGTGCTGGAATTGACGACCATCGCTTCCGAATCGGCCTCGGCCCATAAATAATCCGTAGCGCCTGCCGCCAATGATATCGTGTCAGTGAGTGTGATCGTATTATCAACGGATTGGGTTTGGTTCGGGCCGACGTTCAATATGTCGTCACTGAACAAAACCGGGTTGCCGTTCACGGTCAAGGCGAAGCAGGTTTCGCCCTGGCCAAAAACTCCATAAGAGTCAGCTGTCAACGTCATATCATAGGTAATCACGACCGTAAAGGTGACGCTCTCCGAAGAGCCTGAAGTGTTCGCCACCGCGCCATAAATCGAGGAACGTCCGGCCGACGTGTCGAAGCCGGCAACGGCCCCCGGAATGAATCCATCGGCGCTGGCAGACCCCGTGAGAGTGGACCCATTGGCCGTGCCGCCGCCGGAGGCCGAACCCATGAGCACGGGAGTATCCGACGCGTTGGCCGCACTGCTCGGATTGGCGGACGGAATGATCGAGCTATTATATTGCGCATTTCCGCCGGCCTGGGCGTAGGCGGAAGTTCCTGCCCAGGAAGCCCCGGAAACCGAGAGACTGTCGTAGGAAATCGAAGTGTCCACCGTAATCGTAGCGCGCGCCGCGGGCTGGGTCGCGAACAACATGGCTGCGGCAAATAAAACCAGAGAGCGGCATGAAAGAGTTTTCATAGTTCTGAGGCGCCTCATGGAGTTGGGATGACGAATGCGGTTAGATAGACCTGGCCCGGGCCATTCGGAACGGACGCATTTTGCAGATTGCAATTACCGCTCATGTCAAATGTGTTCGTGGATAAGCGAGTCCATGCGGACATCGGCAGGCTCAGGTTTGTGGTTGCCAAAATATAGCACGCTGATCCCGGCGGCCCGTTCGTAAGGGCAAAAGCCATTTTGCCGCCGGAAGAATTGAAGCCGGCAAAACGAGGTTGAGACGCCGATGATACCACGAACATTTGTCCGCTGGATGGATCGAATTTCCAGCGCATCCAGGGGCCGGGCGACGGAACAATGCTGCTAAAATTTCCGCTGGCGGCGGCGGCGCCGAAGATCGAGAAACTCTGGCCGAGCGACAGATTTCCGGCAATGTTGCTGACAATCAAGGTCCCGCCATACGTAACGCCAGTCAATCCCTTCAACAATGGATTGCCTGAACCGCCAACGACCGCATACGTGGAACTGCCGGACTGAAGTACGAGTAAATTATTTATGGTCAACGGCCCGGATGAATTACCCAGGGAAAGCGTGCCTCCGGAATCCATGGTCACCGGGCCATTAATGATGCCGCTGCCACCGAGCGTGCCGTTTGTGACTTCCACGCCGCCGCCGGCCAGGGCGCCGTTCACCTGCAGACCGCCTCCGGTCACAAGCGTTCCGCCACTGTACGTGTCCTGGCCTCCCATCACAAGGGTCCCCACCCCGTTTTTCTGGACGCTCACGTCGCCGCCGACCGGAGCATTGAGAGCGACCTGCAGGCCCGGGCTGGTCACTGTGATATGAGCCGGGCCAAAGGTGTTATCCAGAATGATCGAACCGCCCGAACCGGCATTAAATGTCCAATTGCCGGATCCTCCCTGGCTGGTGAAAAATAAGTTTCCAATCGTTTGACCGCCGCTAACGGTGAAAGATGCGTTCGGGCCGATCACGCCTTCCGGACCAAAGCCGAAATAAGCCGTACTGTCAGCGCCCGCGGCGATACCATCGGCCGAGTCCCAATTGCCGGCGCTGGACCAATTTCCCCCTGAACCGTTGACCCAATAACCGTCCTGGGCTCGGGCGTTTTGAACACAAAACAGGAGCGCAAAAAATACACTTATGAGCCATCCGTATGATTCGCTGATTAGAAGTTTCCGAATACAAAAACTGGTGACGTGATTCACAATTTTAGATGTTTCACGGACGTTAGGGCTAACAACTCTTGAATTACCTTCATTTAATACCACAGCGGATGGTCTTATTTCAATGGACTATTCGGCCATCATTAGGGTGTTTTGGGACGTTGAGGACGCTGCCGGATGTTGAATAGACACCCATTTTCGCGGATGCGCCTGCCCCCCGGAAAATCATTCGAGTAAAGGCGGTCCGGGTATAGAAAATTTCGCCGAGGCAGCTGTAAGAAATTACGATGCGGAATCAGCGGGCTGTGCGCCGGGAACGACGGCGCCGGAACCCGGCGGCAATTGGAAACGTCCGTTCTTGTTACCCGCCAGCGTGATAAATTCCCGGGCGATGCCTGCCCAGGTCAATCCGTTGCCCGCCTGGCGGGTCCCTTTAAGAGAAAGCTCCGACCGCAATTCCGAATCCTTGATAATTTCTAAAAGTACATTACCCAGTGTCTCAGGGTTGCTGCATAAGTCCGCAGCCAAGTCGCTTTGCCCGGAATCCGCTGCCTGAAGCAGGCCGCGAGTTATCGGCACGGTCGGCGTGCCGCAGGCCATCGCTTCCAAAGCCGCCATCGGCGCCGAGCCCTCCCAACCCGCGAGCACGAATACATCCGCCGCGCGATAAAAATCGGCGCGCTGATGGTCCGGAACGGCACTTTCAAAAGCCACCTTCCGCGCCAGCCCCAGTTCGCTGATCAACGCCCGTAATCGAATGAAAACGGCCGCTTCCTGTGGCGCCAGGGCCTTTCGGTCCACCAGAACCTGGAAGATGGCCTGGGGCATCTGTTCGGAAACGACCGCAAAAGCCCTGACCAGCAATTCGCAGCTCCGGTTGTCAGCAAGGCTGGCCACCGCCTGAATGACCGGCATCTGGAACCCGAATCGGCGCCGGATCGTTAGCCGGGCCGAATCATTTACCGAGAAGAACCGGCTCTCGTCATAGCCCGGCGGAATCATGCGGCATTTTTCCGGCCGCAGCCCGTAGTCCCGGAACAAAACCTCCTGTTGTTGCGGGCTGGTGGCCACGATTAGATCTGCCGTGGCAAAAATGGACCGTTCGCTGACGATGCGCTTTGTAAAACTCGGTTCGGCGTCGGGCCTGGCGGCGGACTCCCGGGCGTCTGCCTCTGCCTGGCGTTTCTTCCAAACGCCCAGGGCATGAGGCGTATGGATATGTGGAACGCCGAGCATTCGGCTTAAGTGCCGGGCGGCCAGGCCGCCGTCCCAATAATGGCTGTTCAAAAACTCATACTTAAGCTGGTGCGCTCGGATAAGTCGTAAGGCATTTTCGTTCCAATCCGGCAAACATTCGGACAGGCGATCCGGGGAGATGAAACTTCGTCCGCAAGGGAGGCGGATGATTCGGACCTGCGCGCCTACCACTTCGATTTCCGGCTGATCTTCAAGCTTCCGGGTCCAGATATCAATTTCATACCCCATTTGCGCCAATCTTTTTGACAATCCCAGAACATAGGCGGCCAGGCCGCCGGTAGCAGGTGCATCGCCGACAGGCCGGGCGGTCAAAGCGCCATGAATGCATATCATGGCAATGCGCGGCAGGGGCGAAGCCGCATTGAGCGGGTCCCCGGGCTTCACCGGGTCAAACGCCGGAAGGCCTTCCGGATCCGGTTCCGGCTGATGAAATAAAATGGCCATTCCCAGTTTTCTGCCTGAGGGATCCAAAATGCGCGATGTCCTCTGTTCCACTCGATAGCGCCTGCCGGATTTGCTGCAGACGATCAGCCGCCGGGGAAGACTTTCAATATCATCGTTATTTACGGCCACCTGGAAGGTTCCGTTCAGTACCTGCCGGCCGTCCTCAGCCAAAAGCGTCAGGGCGCTGCCCAGCATGCATCCAATGGCCGTCGGTCCATCCAATTCGGTAAGAACTTCGGCCATGGAATTGAGATAAACAATCCTTCCACAACAGTCGGTGGTCACAATGGCATCCCCGACGCTGGCCAGGGTCGCGCGCAAATGCTCCTGGAGTTGTTTCCGTTTCCGCCCCGCTTCGCTGAGCCATGAAACTGAAAGCCCGGCCACTGAAAAGTCGAGCATATGCACGGCGCCGCTCCAGGTCACTTCAAACGAGTTTTCCGGCGGCATCCAGAAATAATTGGCGGGCAGAACCGAAAGCGCGGTGGCGAGCAATCCGAACCGCTGTCCGAAGGCGATGGCCACCGCAATCACAACCGGAAGATAGAAAAGAAACGGAGCGACATCGCGAAGAATTGGCTGGACCGGAAAACGAATCAAGGTCGCAACGAGGATTCCGCCCAGGACCCAGCCGTAGTGAGACCACTGGACGCGATGTTGATCATGGGACAGGGCTTTATTGATTGTCATTCTCAAACTCTCTTATCTGCACTTTCATGTTTAGGCCCTTAAACTGCTGTCTCAGCGGTCCTGCATCTTTCCCTGCCTCAGAGAGTCTGGAGAAACTGCGATTGCACTGCCCTGGACGGCCCGGCCGGCAAATTGTCTTTTCCCCCCTAAATTGAATTAAAGCATCCTTCCGTTTGGTCAATTTAACAATCGAAGATTAAAAATCCATTAAAAAAAGATTAAAAAGGCCTCGATCCTTTACGGGACGGGCACGCCGTTGTAGGTCCAATTGATATCGAAATCCCCGGGGTCGGCCGCTGTGCCATTCACATCGGCGCAAATATAGGCGTATTTGTAATAAGCAACGTGGCCGTCGGCGAAACTGATATTGGCGCCGGCGTTGTGACGGGAGGAGATCTGCGCGGCCCAGCAATGCGAACAACCCACTTCATTGGCGGGATTGGAGCCGTAATACGGGGTCTCACTGGCATGGGCGCGCACATCCGAGAGAAACACGAATGCCGACGGATTCCTGACCATGGACGCGAGGAAATTTGTGCCATAGCCCACGCCCGTCAGGCCGGTTGCGCCCTTGTAATTCATTCCATAGTTGAAAACGATGCGATCGGGATTCGAAGCAAAATCCGAAGGCAATTCACCGGCGGTGACGCAATCAAAAATCTTTTTTGCGTTGACAAAATTGGTGGTGCCATTGGCCAGGGCAATTTGCCACAATGGCTGGCCGCTGTAATAGGAAGGCAGAGCGTTATACCAAACGTCGTCGCCCTGCCCCGCCGCGTGAAACGCAATCAACGCGCTCCAACTCGGATCGTCTTCGTTATAGCCGGAGGGCGCGCCGGGAGTGCCGTTGGGAATTTTCGCCATTGGAAAAATGCGGTTATCGTCCAAATACATCGCCAGGGCCATCGCCCATTGGCGCAGGTTACTGGCGCAGGAGGCGTGGTTCGCCCGTTCCTCGGCTTTGGCCAGGACAGGCATGATGATGGCCGCCAGGACGGCGATGATGGCGATGACCACAAGCAATTCAATCAAGGTAAATCCGCGCTCAATTTTTTTCATGGGGTTATCCTCCCACAATGGCCTTTTGTCCGCTTTCGGCCCGTTGCTATTTATTAGCGGAGGCTTGCGCAGGCGGACGGTGGGGCGTATTGCGTGCTGCGTGTTGCGTCAAGTATCGAGGGACCATTCAAAACCAAACTGCCTGGATTCTCGGGGCCTGGCGGGCCGCACGTTTTGCGTAGCGTCGCCCTGGAAGAGCGCTGCCAATTAGGACGTTAACCGCCCTTCTGTTTTTGCGTCGGCGTTTTAAGAGGATAGAGTCCGGGACAGCAGCCGAAGGTCTCGTGAAAGGCCAGGCTGAAATGGCTCAGGCTTGAATAGCCTACCTCCAGGGCCGTTTCAGTGACGTTGAATTTTCCGGACTTGAGCAATTCCGCGGCGCGGTCCATGCGGAGTTGTCGCAGATATTGGGGAATGGTCATGCCGGTGGCGGCTGAAAATGTCCGGCTCAAATGGAACGCGCTGCAACCAACGGAGCGTCCAATTTCTTCCAACAGAGGCGGGCCGGCCAGGTCGCGTTTCAGGATGGCAATTACTTTTTCAACGCGGTCGGCCGACAATTGTTGCTGGCGCCGGCAGAATAGTTCCTGCTCGTTTCCGGCGATAAAGAAAAATTCGGCCGCCGCTTCCAGAGCCTTGGCGTGATACCAGACGGACTGTGCCAGCGCCAGCACGGGCGCCCGCCGGAGACTTGCGAGCAACTGCTGATGCCGGCTCGTCAATCGCGTGACCGGCGCGACGCCCGAAGAGCAGGATTGGTTGTCCATCGCCTCGCACACGAGCGGGTGCAACGAGCCCGCAACGCCGGCCAGATTTTTTTTCAAAAAATTGAACGACAGTTCGATGGTCAGGAATTGATGGCGCTGATTGGCATCCCGCGTGGCTGGAAGCGGCTTCTCGCCGCGCCGGTAAAATCCGACGGTCATGGGAGCGAATTGAGTATCCGAAACTTTTCCGCCGCCTTCCAGGTTCAGGCACACTTCGATTGTCCCGGGATGAAAACTTTGGCCCCAATCGAAAGGCTTGTGCGTTTTAAAATCATGCCATTCAAAACTGACGCCCGAACCCGATACGCTCCCGTGCAAAGGCAGCCAGCCCGCGCCAAACTGGCGCCAGGCCAGGCGTTCGCTAAACCCCGATTCGGCGGGCGGTGACTTTAGAACCGCAGACATGGCATGAGTATGGCACGACTTTGATGACTGGCAATCTATTGTAAATGGGTTAAATGAGTTGAAAGGTTAAATCGTTTAATAGTTAAAATGAGCTTTGAGGGCGTGGCGCGTATTGCGTGTTGCATCAAGTATTGGGCTCAGGGCTTTGGGCTTATTGCACGGGTTTTTCCCTGGTCATTGAGAAGGAGTGAGCGGGGCAATTCATTTCCGGGGTCGAGGCTGGATGCGGGCTTGCCGAGCCAGGTCGCGGTGGATGCGGGAAACACGTTCAATCTGTCCCTTGGCGGGAAATCGCTCGTAAAAACCTTCGTTCCGGAAAGCGAGCAACTGGTCTGCCCAGGGCATGAGCCGTTGTTGCCAGCGCTGCACCCGGCCATCTTCCGGTTCGGCGTCCTGTGCCGTCAGGTCCGCGCAAACGCGAATCATGGCCTTCAGGGTCACTGGCTTGGTGATCATGTAATCGCTATTACCCCATCCCTCGGTCCAAACCGCAGCGGCCGCCTTCAGGAAATCGCGCACCATTTTGTAATATCTGGTTGCCGAACGTTTATCGGTTCCCTGCGGCTCGATCTCGGCCCAGGCTAATTTTGTCCAACGATGAAGCTCGTTAAACAATTCCGCTTGAAGAATCCATTTTTCCTGCTTGCTTCGGCCTCCCAGCCGATTGATCCGGTACCGCAGGGGACTGTCAGCCTCTCGATAAAGCATATCAGTGACATTTGCGGCAAAGCGACGGTCGGGGTCCGCCCAGGAAACGCGCTCGTAAAGGTCTATGAGATGGCTCTTATTGATGCGGGTGGGCGTGGAGTTGATGATGACAAACATCTCCGTGGCGAAATCCTCGCTACGGCCGTCAAAGATCACACATGGCACCTGGATGTTCCTGGCCTCGCCCGGATGCGTTTGCTCATAGAACTTGAGCGTCGCCAGCCGGTGTTGCCCGTCAATGATGAGAAATTTTTCCTCCGGCTCCTGCAATCGGCCCACGCCGCTGCCGTCCGTCCACGCTTCAAATCTCAACTTTTGCGGCGTGAACAATAGCACCGTTCCTGGAATGGGCGGTTGCGTTACCGCGGTCTCATAGAAATTGCGGATCGCCCCGACTTTCTGGCGGGAAAGCTCGCGTTGAAATGCCTTGTCGCTGCGCTCGATGCGCGCAATGAATTGGGCGACCTCGTCTTCCTCGAGCGCCGGCTCCGGCTTGATCTCCCCGGCTTCTTCATCGTAGAACCGGCTGATGAACCGGATTTTGGCCATCAATTTTTCCGACGGGTATGAAGCAAAATAAAAAACGGCATCCTTCTGGCGAATTTGCGTGGCAATCATAATCATCCTTTTTAAAAAGTTTTTGTTTGGCCGGAATTTCCCTGCGGATCAAGGAATAATCCGAGCGCTCAGAACGGCAGGTGTCCAATTAGGCCGCCGTCTGCGATGAACATTTTATACCATTTGCTCCGTCCGTCCACGCCAAGTTGTTCACATGTTGAACGTGCGGCAAGGAAAAGGCCTTGCATGGCGTTCGGCCTGGTGCAATGTTGGCCCGACAAATCTCTATGCTTCCTCAGCCTCTTATTTGTGTGCGTGACGTTGAGGCCAGCAGCCGTTGGTATCAGCGGTTGCTGGACTGCCGCAGCGGTCATGGCGGCAACCACTACGAGCAACTCATTTCGAACGGCAAGTTGGTCATGCAATTGCATTGCTGGGATGTGGCACATCATCACGGGCCCATTGGCGATCCAAATCTCGCGCATGGGAACGGCGTTCTTTTGTGGTTCGAGATGGATGATTTCGACGCGGCAGCAGCCCGCGCCGCTGAACTCAAGGCCGAGATCATCCTGCCGCGTCATCGGAATCCGCCGGACGATCCCGGCGGTGGCCCAAACCATTGGGAAATCTGGCTGCGTGATCCCGATGGTTACACAGTCGTCCTGGCGAGCGCATATGGCACGGCGGATGGGACTTGGAAACCAACGGCACGAGGCGATACGGCGAGTCTCTGAATAATTCAGGGAAGAAATGAAAACCAAACTCATTTTATCCGCGGCTGCCGCTCTGTGCCTGCTCGCTGGTGGCTCCGACATCTGTCTTGCCGATCCCGCGTTTGTGACGTCCAAACCGAACGGAGGATGGGCGGTGGGCGGTTATTACGTCCATAACAACATGTGGAACAGCGCCAAATACAGCCCGTGCACGTCCACTCTTTATGCGCAGTCCTGGAACAACTGGTATGTCATCACAAAGATGGACAACAAGACGGGTGACGGCGCCGTCAAGACATATCCGAACGTCCACAAAGACTATCACAGCGTGCCGATTGGCTCGTTTGACTCGATTACGAGCACCTTCGCCGAGACGAGCCCGCACGTGGGCATCTATGACTGTGCGTATGACCTCTGGATCAACGGCATCGCCAGGCCCGGCTGCACCGAGATCATGATTTGGAATGAGAATTTCAGACAGGTCCCGGCCGGGAGGCATGTGCAGGACGTGACGTTCGGGGGCCAGACCTACAAGGTCTATAAGACTCACAGCAACGGCTATATCGCATTCGTAGCGGCGACCCATTTCACCTCCGGAACAATAAATCTCCTCGACATTATGAAGTGGACCATGGCCCAAGGCTGGCTGGCTCGCAACTCGACCCTGGACCAGATTTGTTTCGGGGTTGAGATTGTCTCCACGGACGACACCGACGCGACGTTCCGCGTGACTTCATTTTTGATTGACGCGAAGACGGGCGCTCCGGAATCTGAGGGCAGCTCTTTACATCCATGAATATACGCCCTCCAACTGTTGATGAGCTTGTTTCGAAATGACTCAACGGTGAGGATTGCACGATGTTGGATGCAATCATTCCGCCGAGTGCGGACCCAGAGGCCGCATGGAAGGCAGTACTGCGGATCATGCAATATGAGCTATCTGATGAGCAAAAGTCATTGCTTGCAGCGGGACCGATTGAGGAATTGCTGGTTTGGCATGGCGCACAGTTCATTGACCGGATTGAGGCCGAGGCGCGGCGGAGCCCGGCTTTTGCGCATGTGTTGGGGGGCGTCTGGCGGCGAGACGTTCCGCAGGAAATTTGGCAGCGGGTCGAAACAGCACGCCGTGGAAAGGTTTGGTGAGAGCTATGCCGCCTTGCGCCTGACTAGCGCCGATAAGGCCTATGAAAATCAGCCAGCATTCACCAATCCAAATTACCGAAGGCGGCCTTGACGATTCGCGCGTGCAGGCGCTCCTCGCCTGGCACGTGAACACAGCACGGGCCGCAACCGGACGGGGAAGCGCGCACGCTCTCGATTTAAGCGGCTTGAAGTCGCCCGATATTTGTTTCTGGTCGGCGTGGGAGGGGGAATGTGTGGTGGCGATTGGCGCGTTGAAACGATTGAGCGATGCGCACGGAGAAATCAAATCAATGCATACCGAACAGTCCCGCCGGCGCAAGGGCGCCGGAAGCGCGATGCTCCGGCACATTATCGCCCAGGCACGCGCGATGGGTTTGTCCCGGCTGAGCCTTGAGACTGGTTCGTGGGATTATTTTTTTCCCGCCCGCGAATTCTACAAGCGGCACGGGTTTATCGAGTGCCCGCCATTTGGCGACTATGTTCCCGATCAAAACAGTGTTTTCATGACGCTCGAAATAGAATGACCCAACCACCTCCCATTCCCAGGGACCAGCACAAAACAATTGCCCAAGTGTGAAAAGTGTGTATTTTAGCTTTGTGGAAGCAACACTGACAGAATTGAGACGCGACACATCACGCATTGTGCGCGCGGCGGACAACGGCCGCGAAGTGATTTTAACTGAGCATGGCCGGCCAAAATACAAATTGAAACGGATTCAGACCATTGACAGGAAAAAAGCAGCGGCTGCTTTGAAAGCAATCGGACCCGTTGATTTTCTTCCGCGTAAATGACATTCTTGCTGGACAGCAACATTTTATCGGAATGGTGGAAACCCAAGCCTGATTCCCGGATTGTCCGTTGGATTGAAGAGGCTGATTGGCGTATTCCAGCTCCGATTATCGCCGAAATACAAGAAGGCGCCGAAGCATGTCCAAGTCTGCCTCGCAAAATCGCAATCAATACTGCAATGGACGATTTCCTCATAGACTTTGGGGGCCTGGTGCTTGATTGGGACGCTGAATCCTCTCGAGTTTGGGGCCGGCTCCGGCATTCCGCGGAGGTGAAGAGAAAACCCCAACCGCTATGGGACAGCCTGATAGATGCTATGGCGGTACGCTACGCCATGACAATCGCGACGCGAAATCAAGCCGATTTTCGCCATGCTAAAACTTTCGACCCTTGGCGAGAATCCTCTAAATAAACGGCTTTTAAGCGACATCGCACGCTCGACGGCCCATAATCTCCGCGATCGCCCAGCACGCGTGTTCCGCAATCAGCGGTTCGGGATCGTTGGCCGCTTTTTCGAGCGCGGGCAGGGCTGATTTGTCTCCGATGTTCCCGAGGGCGACGCAGACATTGCGCAGCAGGCCGCGCCGTTTCGCGCGCAAAATCGGCGACCCGGCAAAGCGCGCTTTGAATCCTTTGTCATCGAGAGACAGCAACTCCAATAAAGCGGGCTGGTGCAAATCGTTTCGGGCGTGAGATTTCATGAGTTGGCCTTCCCGAGCGAATCGGTTCCAGGGACAAACCGCAAGGCAATCGTCACAGCCGTAGATCCGACTGCCGATGGCGTGGCGAAATTCTTCGGGGATCGGTCCCTTGAGTTCGATCGTCAGATACGAAATACAGCGGCGGGCATCCAATTCAAACGGCGCGGTGATGGCGCCGGTGGGACAGGCGGCAATACAGCGCGAACATTTTCCGCAATGGTTGATTTCCGGCGCGTCCGGTTCCAGCTCAAGCGTGGTCAGGATTTCCGCGAGGAAAATCCAGTTGCCAAACTTGCGGCTGATGAGATTGGTGTGCTTGCCGACGAAACCAATCCCGGCGCGCTGGGCAAAATCACGTTCGAGAATCGGGCCGGTATCCACATACCACAGCGAGCGCCTTTGCACGCCGCCGGTTTCATCCACAAACTGTGTGAGGAGTTTTAATCGTTCGGCGAGAATATCGTGATAATCGTGAAAACGGGCGTAGCGGGCGATGAGGCCGCGACCCCCAATATTGGTTGGGACGCCGCGCTGCGGCGTCCGCGCCGCGTCCAGCGGCGCAACCGTTTCTCGATTTTCCTCCGTCACCACATTCTCTTCCGCCCGCTCTGCGCGGGCGGGGACGTCGCAGCGCGAAATCCCTGCCGAATCTTTTGTGAAATAGCTGGCCGCGAGGCAGATTACGGTTTTTGCGCCGGGCAGGACTTTTTGAGGTTCGACGCGTTTTTCGGCGTTCTTTTGGATCCACACCATTTCGCCGTATTTTTTTCGGCAATCCATTCCTCAAATTGTTTTGTCGAACCGGGAACGGCAGCGGCGGCAAAACGGCAGTCGTCAAAGCCCAACTCGATCGCACGCTGACGGATTCGATCTTTCATCGGCCGTCCGATTGAAGCCGGAACTGGTGAATGACCTGTTGCGCCACTTCACGCAGGGAACGCGATTCGGTATTTAGAAGAATGTCGGCCTGCTTGTAAAACGGCTCGCGCGCCGCCAGCAAATCGCGGATTTTTTTCTGGGGATCGGGATCATGAAGCAAAGGGCGATGCGTCTGATTTTTGACGCGTTCCCAGATTTTAGCAGGCGAAGCCCAAAGACAGACGACCAGGGCGTGAGTTTTGAGGCTCGCCATGTTTTGCGGGGCGACCGGCAGGCCGCCGCCGGCGGAAATCACCGTTTGGTTTTTGGCGGCGAGTTCCTGGCAAACGTTTTCCTCCAGCGCCCGAAACGCCGGTTCGCCGTTGGCAAAAAAGATTTCCGCGATCGTTTTGCCGGTGGCCGATTGGATCATTTCATCGGTATCCAAATAGTTGAAACGCAACTGGTCCGCCACGAGCCGGCCCACGGACGTTTTGCCCGTGCCCATAAATCCAATGAGCGCGATATTGACGATGCGGCGGCTGCTTGGCATTGAGGCAGTTTGGAAGAAAAACAGAAAACCGAAAGCAGAAAACGGACCGGGGAGCGCACGCGCCCCGCGTGCGTCCGACTGCGCCTCGCAGTCGGAACGACGCGCGCCAACGTTCGTCGAACCGGGCGCGGAGGCGCGCCCCGAGCGGTTTACGGGGGCGTCAACCGCCGCACGCGAGGGCGTGTGCGCTCCCCCTCGACATTTTGAAATTCCGGCATAGATTGACGGGGTGAAACTGCCGCCTCTTATTTTGGCGTCAGCCTCGCCGCGCCGCGCGGATTTGCTCCGGCAATTGAAGCTGGAATTTGAAGTCGTCCCCAGCGACGCGAAGGAGGTTTTTGACGAACATTTGTCACCGCTGGAACTTTGCCAGCTCAACGCGCATCGTAAGGCCCGCAAGGTCGCCAAAAAGATTCCCGATGCTTTGGTGCTCGGCGCGGACACGCTGGTCTTTCTGGATCATCACATTTTTGGCAAGCCCGCCAACGCCGCCGGCGCAAAGAAAATGTTGCTCGAATTGCAGGGCCGGACGCACCAGGTGGTCACCGGCGTGAGCCTCATCCAATTGCGCACCCATCACGAGAAAATCTTTGCCGTGAGCACCGACGTCCTGTTCCGCGCCCTTTCACCGGAACAAATTGACGAATACCTGGCCCGAATCAATCCATTGGACAAAGCCGGCGCTTATGCCATCCAGGAAAATGGCGAAATGGTCGTTTCGGAGATCTCCGGGTCATTCAGCAACGTGGTTGGTTTGCCCATTGAAAGGGTGGCCAGCGAATTGGCGGGGTGGGAAGAAAGAACCGTGGATTAAGGCATGGCGCGCGGCCGCAATTCAGGGGGCAAATTTTAAAAGAGATGCCAATGTTTTTTGCTTCGATAAATCGCCCCCGGGTCCAGGCGTTCGGCATAGGACATCATCATGAACATAGTTAATTGGTTCATCTCCGGTGGAATTTTGGCGAACGCCACCGGCGCGAGCCGCTGCAGTTCTGCATCGCCCGCGGCGCGAAGGCTGTCGTCGGAAAAATTGCGTGAGAAGATGTATTCATGGAAAGGCAAGCCGCCGAATTTCATGCCCCACCATTTCGTCAGGGGCCATGGTCCCTGCAAAATCGCTTCGCCCGGCGATTCCGAATCACCGAGCGCCTGCGCCGGCGCCTGGCCCTGAGTGATGGGCTTTTGCTGCGCGTCGAGCATCCAATTGAGACACCAGAGCACTTTTGCCCGCGCGCCTGTTTTTAATTGTTCATCCTTCGAAATATACGGCCAGCCGGCGGAATAACATTCCATCGTGTACATCAACATGGCTGGGCCCTGCTGCGAGAGAGGAAAAGGCTGGGGCTTGGTGAGGTCCCAATTATTAAGCCAATTTACAATGCCCAGGCCGGTGTGCAGGTACTGTTTGTCACCAGTGTTCTTATAGAGAACAAAGGTGAAGGAACCGAAAAGGCCCGAGCTGCACCACCACTCATCGCTCGATTTGGACCAAAGTCCATCACTCACGCCGCCCGAGGGCTTGACGTAGTTCTTAATTACAAGACCGGCGAATTTCTCGGCCGATTGCAGATACCGTTTTCGATCTGCGCCGTGGCAGCGAACGGCCGTAGCCACCACCGCCATGCCAATGGACGAACTGTCGGCGGCGAACCAGTCGCCGGTCGTCGCGCCGGGCTTGCGGTTATAGTGCATATAATACGCGCCTTCGGGGACCATTTTGCCCTGGTATTTCACCATCAAGTCCGCCCATCGGCGGCAGGCGTCCAAATACTCTTCTTTGCCTGTCATGTCGTAGGCTGCGCAAAGAGTGCGAATGCCGTAGGAGTCCGCAAAATACGGATTTTTGTCCTGTTCGGTGCCAACTTTGGCCGCAACGAGGTCGCAAAGCTGGAGAAAGTGGGCGCGGAATTGGGGATCCACGTCGTCGTCGGCACGCGCGACGGGCGTGCAAAGGACCAGAGCAAGTACCGCAACCACGGAGGCAATCAGCGAAGATGGAAGATAGAAGATAGAAGATAGCCAGGACAGCATGCGCCTTTGTGCCTGCGAGTTAGAATGTCGAAAGCGGCTTGATGGATTCGTGGATTTTACGGGACCGTAATTTTGCATACGAGATATTAATGACTTAAGGCTCAATTTCAAAGCAAACTTCACAAATCCGGCTCGGAGTTTGCGGGGTCGCCGCCAAAATCGGGCGTAACTGGTTCCACGTGCTCGTCGGCAAATGCGACATCCGCCTTTCCGCCGTGCCGGAGGGTGAGAGTATCGGGGTTATTGACATTCATGCCCGGAAGTACGTCGGGAATCCAACGGCCGTCAGAAATGAATGTGCCGGTCGGACTGTCCGAGCCGGCGCTCGAGCCCGGTTCCTCGGCCAGCATGATCTTCTGTGCCGGATTATGCACACTGCTTTCGACGAACAGGCGTATCACCGGCGACGCGCCCGAATTATCCACCACGGTGGACATGCCGATGTTTTGATCATCCACCAATCCATATCCGGTAAAACTGTAGCTATACAAATAGGGACCGTAACCGTCCGAATAATTCGCCGCCAAACGGTCCGCGTCCGTGGTATCCATCGGGCAGCGCAGCGACGGTTTCTGCGCGCCGGAAATGGCGGTGAGAATCGGGCTCTTGTCAAAAGAAGGATAGAGCGCCGTGTTGGTGCGCCAATAAATCCAATCCTCCGGCTGATACCCGTACACACGCGAAGCAATGCCCGGGAAATCGTTATTGTTGTCGTTGATATAAATTTGCATACCAAGGGCCAATTGCCGCTGGTTGTTGATGCATACGGCCTGGGACCCGCGCTTTTTTGCCGCGGATAGCACGGGCAATAGAATCGCGGCCAGAGTAGCGATGACGGCAATCACCAAGAGCAATTCGACCAGCGTGAATCCGCCGCGCGGAATTGTGGCTGCCATGGTTACAGTGTTCTTGCGTTCAAGCTGCAAAGCGCCCGAGACTAGCGCCGTAACCAGCGATTTGCAATGCTTGGCTGCGGTTGATCATTGGCCCATACCGCTATTGAACTCACGGTAATACACCCAGAGTATGTCCTGACTGGCGTTCGGGAGCGCCGTGATACCACTCAACTCGCCTTTATAAGTAACGGGCCAACAGGTTGTCCCATTTTGCCATCGGTGCATCTCCGCGTGGCCATCGGCGAACGCAAATCCGCAGTTCCTTTTATTATGATACGAGGCCGGCATGTCACTCCAACTGGAAGGCCCGCCAATGGAAATGTTCCCCGGAGGAATATGAAATACGCCATCGTACGGGCTGGGGCTGCCCCCCGGACCGCCGGTGTCAGGGTGTGAATCCAGGAAAGTGAACATCCCGGCCGGATTCCTGATGTCGGCCATTTTCCAGATATTAGTGAAGGGGGCGGGCCAGCCGGATTCCGGTGGATCGTGTGCCAGATCTCCATTGAGTCGCACACTACGAACGCGATGGTTCCATCCCACGCCGCTCTGGGCGGGCGCGACGTAAATATCGGCGGGACACAGATAACAATTATTCTCGTTGGCGGTGTAATCCCCCAACAATCCGGTGGTTATATTGGCAACATTGGTATTATATGACCCCGTCGTCCAGTCCAGGATATTCGTTTCCCAACCGGCGATAAGCCCATAGCCGTTGAGGATGTTGAGAGCCAACTGATTATTGTTATCCTGAGCGTACATGAAATAAGCCGTCTCGATCTGGCGCTTATTATTTACGCACTCGATTTCCCAGGCCCTCTGTTTCGCGGATTGCAACACCGGCATCAGGATCGCCGCGAGAATAGCGATGATGGCGATAACCACCAGAAGCTCAATCAGCGTAAAAGCGCGCGTTCGAGGGGCCCGTGAATTTCCATCCCTCGATGCGATTACGTCGCGTTTGCTGTTCATTAACTTCTTCCGTGACTTTCCCATCGCCTGCCTTATTGCACTTGCAGGATGAAGAACTGATGCGGCGCGCCCGGGATAATCGGGTTGGTAATAGAGAACGGACCCGTGGCGGGGAAGGTATTGGTCAAAATCGGGGTCCATTGGCTCAAGGGCAGCATCACATTGGTCGAGCTCAACACATAATACTGAACGCCGGCCGGTTCGTTGGTGCCGCTGAAGATTAAGTTGCCATTGGCGGCGGAAACCTGATTGATCACCGGCTTGCTCAGCGATGTGATGGATTGCACGGAAATCGTTCCGTTGTTCGCCAGGTTATTGTTCCAAACCGCGCCGCCGCCCGTCACAGTCATTGTTCCGGCGCCAGCCAGCGCCTGGCTGAACAGTTGGAACGTGTCACCCACCGCCAGGGCCGGTCCCACGTTCGTCACGAGGATTGAACCCGTCCCGGTGTTTGCGAGAGTCCCCGTGACCACCGCCATGCCATTGGAAGGAGTCACTGATTTATTCAGCAGCACTGAAACATTTCCGGCAATACTAACATTATTGCTGAAGCTGAATATGCCGCCGCCCAGGGCCAGCGTGCCGCCGGCGCTTACCGTCGTTGGACCGCTGATGATTCCGTCGCCGCCCAGGGTCGAGTTGGTAGCGACCGAGACTGAGCTGCTGGCATTGGTGTTGTCAATGAGCAGCAACGCCCCACCGCTGATCGTCGTGGCGCCGGCGTAAGTATTTGCGCCGGTGAGCGTGACCATGCCGGCGCCGGTATCGGCCAGGCTGCCGTTGCCGCTAATCTGGCCGCTATAAACGTAGCTTGACGGCAGGTTAAAGGTGAGCGAGCCGTTGTTCGTGCAATTGCCGGGGAGCGTTCCGGTGCTGGCGTTGGTGCCGACGCCGACGGTGAGATTCGCACTGGAGTTGATGGTCGTTCCGCCGGTATAGTTGTTGGCGGCACAAAGAACGACTTGTGCGCCGCTGCCGCCGCTGATAACCGTGAGCGCCCCTGGCCCGGTTATTTGCGATTGGATATACAAGTGCGCGCTACCGGTGATCTCTTCGATGGTTCCGTTATTCGTCGTAATCGTGATTCCGCGAGTGGGACTCATGTAGTAAGTATGGTCGGCATGAAGCGAGCCGCCGTTGAGCGTCACGTTGGCCGGACTAAAGCTGTTGGGTACCGATCCCAATCCATAATCGTATTGTTCACTGAAACTGCCCCCGCTGATCACGATGTTGCTGAAGGTGAACGTACCGGCGTAGGTTTGATTACAATCGTCGCTTCCAACTTTAATGATTCCGCCCGTGCCCAAATTGACGGTCCCGAGAGTCGTCCCGGCGGCGCCGCCGGGCCTCTGATTCCCCGTGCCCCCGATGGTCACGGTCGTATTTGAGCTATAAATATTGCAACTCTCGAACGTCCCGGAAAGGTTTAAGATTGAACCGCCGTTGGTGGTCACCGTAATACCGCGAGTGGCGCTCATGGTATAGCTGCCAAACGAATCGAGCGTGCCCCCGTCAATCACGATATTTGTCGGCATCAGGGTGGCGGGAACGGTCCCAAAATCCCCGTCATCCTCAACATAGTAACTGGCGTTGGATTCGATGACCAGGTTGTTAAAGACCATGCTCGATGCATAGGTCGAAATGACATACATGTAAAAAGTCGAGGGCCCTTCAATGGTGAGACTTCCGGTGCCGAGATTGAATCCGCTGGCGCCAATATAGATGGTGCCCGGCCCGGCGGCCGTCACGTTAAAGTTCCCGCTGGCGCCAATCGGCGAAGTCGCAAAGAGAGTCAACTGGCCGCTGTCACACCACAATTCAGTGTTCCCGGTCAGGGTAACGTTTCCGTAAATATAGTTTACACCCGAGACGTTCCTCATCGCCCCGCTGTTGGTAATTCCCGTACCGCCGATGGTGAAGTTGTTATAAATGCCATTCAGTCCATTGGTATTTTCGCCCTCGTTGAATTCCACCGCGGCGCCGGGATTTACGGTTGCAGAAGTCCCATAGCCAAGCGCGTTATTGTTCTCCACCGAAACCTCACCCTGATTGATCGTAACGTTGCCGGTCAATCCTGCGGTATTGTCCACCGGCAAATGCAGCCTCCCGTTTCCATTCTTGTTCAAGTTGCTCGAATTGCCGATCAAGGCGGCAATCGTGTGCTCCCCGCCGCCGGTATCTATCGAGTTGGCCACGGTCACCATTTCCGCACCCGTGAGGTTGGTGATGTAGTAATTGCCGGTGGCATTGGTGAAATAGATGTCGTCGGCGGAAATTCCCATTTGCAGGGTCACCGTGCCGGCGGCTCCGCCAAAGTACGCGTCGTAATTATTTGCGTTGGTCCAGGCGATATCGGTCGTTCCATTGAACCACCGGGCGGTATTGGTGTCCCAGGGGCCGGAGCCGCCCAGGTTGGCGCCGTCGCTCCCGGCGGCGTCCCAATAAAGAGGCGCGGCCGAGGCCAACGATATAATGACACTATTTGCGGCGATTAACAGGAGGGTTCCGAATATTTTCATAATTCTAATGGTTAAACCTAGGATGCAACCTTACCGAGTATAAATCCGAATCAGATTCGGAATAGTCATATAAAAATATGACAACCTGTTAAGATTGCGGATTGCTGATTTCGGATTGTTGATTGAGGAAATCGCCAAAGCCGGAGCCCTTTTGGGTTTTGCAACGGGCCTGATGTTGGAATGCGACGGACCGGCCAACCAACTGTTTAGCACGCGTCATTTCCGACAATTCACAATCCGCATTCCACATTCCGCAATCCAAGACGTTCACCGGTTCTGAAAGTGCCGGCGATAATCCCGCGGCGTCACGCCGGTGATTTCAACAAACCGGCGGTTGAAGTTTGCCAGGTTGGCGAAGCCGCAATCCAGGGCGATATCAGTCACCTTGCTTTCATCCTCGGCCAGGAACCGGCAGGCGCGCCCGACGCGGAGTTCATTCACGTACTGCGGCAGGGTTTTGCCGGTGCGCAGCCTAAAAAAACGGCTGAAGGCCCCTTCGCTCAAATGCGCCTCGCGCGCGACGGCCGGCCGCTCAATATCTTCCGCCAAATGCGAATTGATATAATCGCAGACCCGCTGCATCCGGCCCTCGTCGGACCCATTCAGCACCGGAACAAAACCGGCGCTGGCGATGGGCTGCAAATCCTCCGAGGCGGCCAGCGTATGGAGAATCGAAAGCAGTCCGCTCACCCGCTCCAAACCGGAGGAGTCCGGAAGCCGTCGCATTTTGTCAGCCACGGCGTCCCGAGTCGCCCCGCTCATTTGCAGCCCGCGCATCGAGCGGTGCAATAGCCGGCGAACCGGTTTCATCTCCGGAATTTCCAAAAAATCCCTCCCGGCGAACGTTTCGAGAAATCGAACGATGACGGCGTGGACCGCATGCCCGGGTTTTGATCGAGTTATCGCTTCCTGCTGCCAGACGTGCGGCAGGTTCGATCCCACCAACACGAGGTCCCCCGAATGAAGCGGCGCGATATTATCGCCGACCAGCCGGTAGCCACAACTGCGGATGACCAGGGTGATTTGGTATTCGGGATGGAAATGCCACGCGGCATTGTAACTGTCACCCACGACGACTTCGCAATGGAATGATTCCCATTGCGAGTGCGGCGTTTTTTCAAAAACCGGCTTCATGGGCTAAATACATTTTGGAATAGAGCGCATAAAGGTCAATCACAAAAGTATCAATATTCGTGAGAAACGGTGAAGCGGGTCATAGGATGTTCTGATACAGTTTTCGCATACCTATGGCAATAAACGTGTGTGTCATTGACGGCGCGCCGGTTGCTCGGAAACTTGGCCCCCCGCGATTGCTGGCCCCGCGAGAACGGGAGGTGCTGGATCATTTGTCAAAGGGCCGGGCCTACAAGCAAATTGCCGCGGAAATGGACATCAGCATGGGCACCATCCGGACTTACATCCGCCGCCTGTATGGAAAGCTCCATGTCAACTGCCGTACGGAAGCCGTCGTCCTCTACCTGACCCAGCCCATCAACGACTGAACATATCGCCCTTCGCCGCGGCGTCATATCCTTGTATGACTAGCCGTCTTTCCCGTCTTGTTTTATGTTTTTGTGATTCGAGTTGCATTCGCCCGGATATTGAGAAAGAATTTAACGCATCTGATTTAACATGGGTAAAGAATTTAGTATTACGCCGCAGCCGGTGCCGCGCGTGGAAACAAAATACCGGCGAATCGCCACTCCCCTGCCGCATCCTGAATCTCTTGAGACTCTCGAAAAGCTGCGCAAATTTGAACCGCTGTCCATGCGGGGTCAGCCCCCGCTGGTCTGGGACCGCGCCGACGACTTTTCGGTCTATGACAAATATGGAAATCGCTGGATTGATTGGTCGAGCGGCGTGCTCGTGACCAACGCGGGGCACGCGGCGCCGGAAGTCAAAAAGGCCATCATTGACCAGGTCCATAGCGGGTTGATCTACAATTACGTGTTTCCGAGTGAGGAACGCGCGGCCCTGATTGAACTGCTGGCCGGGCTGGCGCCGGACGGATTGAAAAAAACCTTCCTGCTCACCACCGGCGCCGAAGCCGTGGAATGCGCCATCAAACTGAGCCGGGCCCACGGCATTCAGGCGGGAGGCAAAAAGAAAATCGGCATCGTGGGCTTCGAACGCGGGTTTCACGGCCGCACTCTGGGCAGCCAGCAGACCGGAGGCATCGCGGGCCAGAAATCGTGGATTGTCAACGAAGACCCCGCCATCCTCAACGCGCCGTTTCCCGACGGTTATTGGCAGACCGACACCAGTTTCAAGACGTTTCTTAACACCATCGAACGGCACGGGCTAAAGAGCGAAAATATCGCCGGCGTCGTGATGGAAACCTACCAGGGCGTTGGACCGGACTTTGCCCCGGTGCCATACGTGCGTGAGCTGGCGGAGTGGTGCAGGAAATACAACGTCGTGCTGGCATTTGATGAAGTACAGGCGGGATTCGGGCGCACGGGCAAATTCTGGGCATTTGAACATTATGGCGTCACACCCGATTTGATTTGCTGCGGCAAAGGCATCAGCAGTTCATTGCCGCTGTCGGCCGTGATCGGGCGTGCTGCAATTATGGACCAGTTTCCACCCGGCTCCATGACCAGCACACAAACCGGCAATGCCGTTTGCTGCGCCGCCGCGCTGGCCGGAATCAAAAAAATCGTGGATGCGGACCTCGTCGGCAATGCCGCGCGG
>JASHPN010000279.1 GCA_030038175.1 Verrucomicrobiia bacterium | reverse complement strand
ATAAACGTCGCCGGACGAAACCAGGACAATGATCCCGTCCAGCCGGTCGCTGACATCCGGTTCCGGCCGTGGCGGCGGCGGAAGGCTTTCACACCGGGGATCAATCAAGTTCGCGGGAACGATTTCGGAAGGCGGTGCCATATCAAAAGCCTTTAACTCCAGGTCGGCGGCTGCATCGGGTGCCAATGATGGCGCTTGGCGATCAACCATCGTCCAAAAATGGACTTCCGCCTTTGTTGGGCCGCCGGTGTGATCCTCTGCGAAAAGATCTTCTCAAAAAAATCAAGAACCCATTGCTTTTGCGCAAATGCATTTGGCTCGTCGTCATAAAAATACGGCTGGCGAAGGTATTCGAGATATTTGGAATCATCTTTGTCCAGTTCGATGATTTTCTCGATGAGCGCTTCCTCACTGGGAAAATCGAAATAGTTCAGGAAGCTTTTGGGATTAAACTCTTTGGTGATTTCGGGATTTCCCCAATAAATCGGCAGGCAGCGCGCCACCATGGGCTCATAAATTTTTTCTGTGGTATATCCCGGAAGCGCGCGGTTTTCAAAGGCAATATTGAATTTGTATTGTTTTAGAAATTCGATTTTGCCGCGCGGGCCGCCGGGGATCGGGCCGCCGATGTTGTTGAATTTCTTTCCCGCCGAGTCCACGCGCTTATATTTGGAAAGCTTTTCAAAAAAAGCCACGCGGTTGTGATTTTTGCGACGGTTGTAGCCGCCAATCACGAACGCGCAAAATTTGGTTTTCTTTGCCATGATTTCCGCGACGTTGTCGTCCTTTTTGACGATTTCCCGCGGATCGCCCCAGGTGACATAGAGCGGAAGTTGCAAATGCCGGGGATCGTCGAGTTTGACGCACGCCAGGGAATAGTCGCATTCGCGGTAGTCCGGCATATCGGATTCGCCGGAAAAGAATATCCTCACACACGAGTGCAGGCGATGCTCGTGTCCGTAACAGCAATAAATGATGAAATCCGGCTGGTTGCACAATTCGACGTCGAAACGCTCCTTGAGCAGATTGACAAAATAATTGTCGGTCTTGCTGAAATTTTGCGGAAAATCACAGAAGTCGATGCGGATCTTTTTTTTCATTGCTCGGATTGATTGTGGATTCGTCCGTCCAGACCATGGTCGCACCGGATTTTTTTAGTGGCGATCGTCTGGGCGAGCCGCGCCAGGCCGGCGGCATAGTCCCCGCGCGGCAGCGGCGGGTGGTTCAAATGAAACGTTATGGCGCGCCCATAAACGAATTTGCGCGGGCGACCAAAATGGTAAAGCCGGGTCCCCAGGTCCGAGTCTTCGCCGCCCCAGCCGAAATAATCTTCATCGAAGCCGTTCACCGCCTCCAGATCATCGCGCCAAAACGCCATGTTGCAGCCAATGATCCCGCGTTGTTTGGTGTCTTTGCGGATGACCGGGACCGGCCAGCGAATGCCTTTGGTGGCGCCGGTGATCTTTCCCGTGAGCATCCAACTCCAGGCCGGAATTTTTTTAGCGTCGAAAGCGGGAACAAATTGTTCCCGCACGAAACACCGCCGGCCCTGCACCCAAAAACCGCGTTCGGCGAGCGCGGCATGGTCGGCCACGAATTTTGGATGCGGGACGCAATCACCGTCCGTGAAAATAAGATAGTCCCCCGCCGCAGCGGCGACGGCGTTGTTCAAAACGATCGTTTTTCTAAATCCTTTGTCTTCGTGCCAGAGATGTTTTACCGGAAACGTCTGCGATTTGAGCCACGCCCGGATGAGATCCCGCGTTGGCTGCGCCGAGCCGTCATCCGCAACAATGACCTCATCGGGAAACGGGCACTGGCGCGCGATGCCCTCCAGCGACTTAGCCAGAACGTCGGGACGATTGTACGCGCTGATCACGAGTGAAATTTTCATTCGGAACGGCGGGCGTTGATCTGGCGCTCGCGCAATTTTGCGTATTTGCTGGCGGTGGAAAAAGCGTTCAGCCAGGCAATATAACATCCCGGCCAGCCGTCCCGGAATCCGCCGCGAATAAAATAGGCGCGAACAAAGCGCCAGACGGGACGAATCGCCAGGCCGGAGATGGGAAAGCCAGGCGGGTCGTCGCCATGCTGCCGGACATATTCGTCCGTGAAGGGGATTATTTTTTGGATGTGCGCATTTACCGAATCGTTGCTGAAATGCTGAAGGTCCGAATTTAATTTAAGCACGCGGCCATTGACGATCAGCTTGTCGTGGGGGTCAACCCCGCCCCATTGGGCCGCGCCGCGCCGCCACAAACGGATTTGGCGGTCAGGATACCAGTCGCCATGGCGGATCCAGCGTCCACAATAGAAAGTGCATCTTGGAAAGCTGAGCGCGGCAACGCCTTCCAATTTTTCCAGGTTGGCAAAGCAGTGCCCAATCTCGCTCCGCAATTCCGGGGAAATCACTTCGTCAGCATCCAAACCCAAAATCCAGGGCTGCGTTGCCCTGGCCGCGGCCGAATTTTTTTGAGCAATGTGGCCCTTCCATTTTTCCCGAAAAACTTTGGCGCCAAAAGACTCGGCAATCTTGTCGGTGCCGTCGCTTACCTCATCGTTGAGCACGACGATGATTTCGCTGGTCCAGCCGGCAACGCTCTCGAGGGCGGCGCCGATACGGCGCGCTTCGTTCGCGGCGATCAAACAAACGGAGATGGGCAATCGGGCTTCAGCCATGAAATAGCCGGGCTTTTTTATTCAGGCGGACAAATCAAAGGGATCGTTTCCCGCTTGTTTCGCCGATAAATTCGAAAATCTTCACGGTCAACTGTGACCACCGAATGTTTGGGGAAAAGCTCGCTCATGCGAATCAGGCAAAGGTCTGCAAAATCAGGTTTGCGGCCGGCGTAGCGTTGCGCCAGTTCTTCAAGTTGAGTCAAATGCTCGTCACAATTGAACGCCAGTGCAATCAGACCTTCGTTCAGCATTTGAAATACGTGCCGGGCCTCGGTATGAAACGCGGTTTCGGAGAGGACGGATTCGCAGGTCAGACAAGGTTCCGTCAATTGGGAAGCCAAACTGACCGCCCAATCGTGATACTTGTCGCCGCGATTGATGAAGGCGACGAGAAATCCAGTGTCAGCAATTGCGATCATGCTTTGGTTGAATAGCCTTTGCGTTGGGATAAATCTTTGGGGCCGCGCATGATGCCGGCCAGGCGCATGAACGGCTTGTCCGCTTTGGCCATTTTTGCCTTTTCCAACTGCTCGCGGACAATTCGTCCCTGCGAAACGCCTGTGCGCGACGCAGTTTCTTCCAGCCACGCTGCCAATTCTTTGTTAAGACGAATAGTAATTGTCTGACTCATACGCCAAAAATGTAATCGCTTTGGCCTGGTACGACAATAAGAGAATGTCGGAAACTGGTCACCTGCGGATTTCCGCCTCATAAGAGGCCCCTGGCCGCCTGCATGAGGTCATCGGTGGCCACACCGCAAAGAAACGTTTCACCCGGTTGGTTCGCCCCCGCGATCGCGCGGCATTTCCCCGCCGCGGGAACCCAAACCCGGAGGGCCGGGTTGGGCCAGAACCACGCGACCACCGGCGTCCGGGTCATGACCGCCAGATGCAGAGTGCCGGTGTCGCCGCAAAAATGCAACGCGCTGTGCTTGATGACCGCCGCTACTTGAATGAGGTCAAGGTTGCCGGCGAACACGCGCCATGGCTTTTGCGGCAGCAGCGCCAGGAGCTTTTCCATTTTGGCCAGCTCGCGGGGCGTCGGCGCGCAGGACAAGACCAATTTTTTTTCCGGGAAAGTCTTTGTAAGCGCGGCAATAAACTCCGCCTGCCGCGAAGGCGACAACTCCTTGTAATCGGCCGTCGTGAAAGGACTAATGTGAAAATACGTGCCCTGGTCGGATGCAGATATCTCCGCAGCCTGCAAGTTGTCCGGCGCAATTTCGACGTGAAATTCCGACGGCATTGGGGGAAATCCCGCGTTTTCCAGGCAGTGACAACGCTGGAGGTAAACGAGTTCTGCGTCGAATGGATGTTGCACACGGGCGGTAAACATGCGTTTCCAAAACGGCGGACCGCCGTCATCGGGAATTCGGCCCAGCCGCTCCTTTGCGCCGCTGAAGAACGTGAGCCAACTGGAGCGGTCCGAGCCGTTTAAATTGATCAGCGCGTCAAATTTTTCACGGCGCAGGCGGCGGACCATGTCGAGATTTTCGCGAAGCGTGGCGTGGCGGGGATAGCGCATGTAACCCCAGACACGGTCCACCCAGGGCACGCAATCCATCAGCGAGACAATGTGGTCGGCGACCGTGACGTGCAGTTTGGCCCCGGGATATGCCTGCCGCACCATCCACAGCGCCGGCAGCAAATGGACCGTATCGCCCAGAAAGCCCAAATCGAGCGCCATCACCTTTTTTGCATGGCGCGTACGTTGAAAAAAATTGCCGGGACAATGGGCTGCCATTACCCATAGCCTAGCGTGAACGGCACCGGGAACAAGTTGGAACCATCCGCCCCCACAAT
>JASHPN010000278.1 GCA_030038175.1 Verrucomicrobiia bacterium | reverse complement strand
CTTCAACACCGGCCTGGCGGTGCCGGGGTTCAATCCGCGCCGCTACCAAAAGGCCTCCGTGCCCCGGTCGGATTTCCGGAAGTTTGACGGTTTGCTGCGCATGGTGCTGGATATCCCGGCCGCCAAAATCCCGGTCGTCCTGGAATTTCTCGAATCCGAACATCGCCGCGGCGCCATCTTCTATGGCGCCCATCGGTCGGACAGCGCCTTGATGACGTGTGTGGTGTTTTCGTTACGACAGGAAAGCCACGTCCATTTTATAGATGGCAACGACGGCGGCTACGCGCTGGCGGCGCTGCAGTTTAAACAGCAGGTCAAAGCCGCCGGCGGGTGATGGCAGCGCCTGCGAATTAAAAAGGAAAAAGGCAAAATTAAAAATGGGCGCGATCGGCCCATGCCATCACTCCATTGCGTCAGCCAGGTTTCGTCACGACGCAGATTTGATCAGTGCGAACAAAGTGGCGTTGGGTCCCCACCGCGCAGACGTGGAAAACCTCCTCCTCCTTGCCTCACGTTTCTTTACGCGGTGTTCCCCAATGGGAAGCGAGCCGCAAGTATTTGGTCATTTTGAATCCCGAACATCTTTCTTGCTCAACTTCCAAATAGTAAAACCTGCCAATGCTGCCCAAAGTATTGCCATCCCGAGCATGATTAAACTCACTCGCAAAATTAAACTTTGCGCCTCGCGGTAAACAAGCCAACGATCTTCGTCTGCAATCTGGCTAAAGTTGACCGAGGAATCGTTAAGCGCCATTGGCACGATACGAGACATCGCAAAAGCAAATAAGACGCCGATGCCAGATGTAAAAAACAGAATGGCAAAACTTGTCCACAAAATCCATTTCTGGTGTTTTGAAATCATGGCCTTATATTCAAAACCTGAACCCGGCATGCTAGAAAATCAACGAAATAAATGGTTGAAGCAAATACTGTCTGTAAAAGTAAAGTCTAGTAGTGATGGAGTGGTGGCGATTTTAAACAAATAGCGCCTGAACGTCCAATGAAGCTCACGATTTTGTTGCCATTGAATCGGCGAACCTTGTCCGATTCCGCCCTTAGCCACAACGCCTGTGAATTAAAAGGGAAAAAGGCAAAATTAAAAATGCACGCGCTCCGCCCATGCCATCGCTGCTGTCATTCCGCCAGCCAGGTTTCGTCACGACGCAGAATTAATCAGCGTGAACAAAGTGGCGTTGGATTCTCCGCGGGCTCCGAACCCAACGCCGCTCTCGTCGCCCAGGGCTTCGCCGTTTCTACGGGTTCCTACGTTCCGCTGACCTTCGACGCAGCGAATAAGGGCGCTGCCTTTTCCAGAAATAGCAGAACTGTCCATTTAACTTGCCTTTCCTTAATCCAGATGTTGAACTCATGATCATTCTGTGAAACTAGAAATCCATGTCATTCTGACGCTTGCGTTGATTTCTCTATCATCTGGTTGCATGTATAACGCCATGGACGTTACGCAATCGCGCGCAACTATGGTGAACACTCAGACTGGCGGGGTCATCGAGAAAATGAAATTGGAGGAAGTCGCTAGGGTCAAATTAACAAACGGGTTCTCTTGTGTCTATTTTCAATTCTACTACAAGGATGAGTATACTGCGCTTGATGGCTCTATTGTGAAAGATCTTAGGCCCGATACTGTTCACTGTTTGTTGATCTTTTATCCGACAAAAACCTCGCGCATAAGGTCAAATACCGGGCCAGGTGTCCATCAGGTTTATGCGTGGCTAGTACAAGAGGATGAAAGCTTGATCAGTCCCGGAACTCAGTATTATCCCTACTATTTGAAGGATTTGACAAACCAATTTTGCAAGTGGCATTCGTCGCGAACTTTTTCCATGTGGGGGGAAAACTTTACCAATTTGTACCTGCCTGCTGAATCCAACGATCTTCCAGGATGGCTGCCCGCGTTGCCATACTGGTTAACGGGGTCAAACATGGAACAATTATACGGAACAGTGGAGGTTAGGCAATCGAGCCGGATTCCGTGGCCTCAAAAGGATTTGATTCATGTTAACGTTGATTTGACTGCAAACAATGGCTGGGTTTTAGATGGTAAATTTACTTCGTCCCAAATACTCGGATTCCATCCGTTTATTTTTATTCTTGGAGGTTTTTAAAATGGGAAAAAGTGAAGCGGACACCAATGAGGACACCAAAGGAGTTAAAACGGGTATAACCGAGTAAAGCCGATTATGCTGAGTAGCCAATAGAATCAGGCATATTTGGACTGCAAACGCGGTGGAAATCGGCCGATTCCGCCCTTAGCCACAACGCCTGTGAATTAAAAGGGAAAAAGGCAAAATTAAAAATGCACGCGCTCCGCCCATGCCATCGCTGCTGTCATTCCGCCAGCCAGGTTTCGTCACGACGCAGAATTAATCAGCGTGAACAAAGCGCATAGGCGTCAACCCAAGGGTTAACAGGGATAAATTGTGGATTATTGTTTCGGAAAAGCCGCAAATCAGATGCGCGCTATCGCGCGACTTCGCAATTGGCGGCTGGATATTGGGGCTTGGTGACCCAGGGCGGCGGGCTCGCCGACTCGCCCTCTGCCCTGGGCTATTATATGTCACCCTTACAGGGTTTTTGAGTTAGAGCCTCGCGGACTCGGCTTTAATTTGCGCTAAAAACTTCGAAAACGTTCAAGAAAGCGCATTTCGTTAGATTGACGCCTATGCGCAAAGCGGGACAGCGCGATTTCCCTACCATTTTTAAGAACAGTGTCAAGATGCACCCCAAAAATAAACGGCGTATTCCATTGCTATCCGCCCGGCGGGCACCGACACTTAAGCATGAGCAATAGCCTTCAGCAACCACGACATCAAGGAAATCTACAAACAACGCCGCTTGCGGATGAAGAACAGCGGCCTGGATACCATCCAGGTTCACGTCACCCGCGGGGCCGGAAAATACAAATATGGTTTCACCGGTTCGGCAGAGCAATTCACGGTGGCGGAGAAGATTCTGGCCAATTGGCCGTGAGCAGACAGTGAAACTTCAACAAGGCCAGATTTGGAAATGCGGCGAGCAATACGTCCGGATCGTTCATCTCGAACGGCTCGAAGTCCGGTACAAATCCGCGTCGAATCGCAGGTTTTCCGACGGCAAACATCACTTCACGAGCAAGAAGGATTTCTGCCGCCTGCTCAAAGGCGCGACGCTCATCGGCCTTGCCGCCGGAAAAACCCTCCCCGCCGCCAGCGCGGACGGCCCGAGTGTTCCGGCCGCGGCGGCCCGCCCTGACCGCGCGGATGCCGCGGCTGACCCGGAGGCAGCGGACGATTCTGCCCGGGCCGGGGATTCGGCCCGTGGGGAAAACGGCGCGGCTGATCCGCCGGATTAAACGCCGGCACCGGCTGCGAATAATTGAAACCTTCCGCTTTTTTCCGCACGAGACCGCGGCCGATGAATCGTTCCAGCGCGCGCAGTTCGCCGTGGTCTTCCGGCGTCACGAAACTGATGGCATCGCCGACCGCGTGCGCCCGGCCGGTGCGCCCGATGCGATGCACGTAATCCTCCGGTTGCATCGGAAAATCGTAGTTCACGACGTGCGAAATGCCGTCCACGTCAATGCCGCGCGCCGCGATATCCGTCGCCACCAGCACGCGCACCGCACCGTCCTTGAAATCCTTCAGCGCCCGGAGGCGCTGGTTCTGCGAACGGTTGGAATGCAGCGTCGCGCAACGCACGCCCTTCTGCTCCAGTTGCCGCGCGATGCGGTCGGCGCCGTGTTTCATGCGCGAGAACACCAGCACCATGTTCATTTGCGGGTCTTGCAACAAATGGAACAGCAGCGGCGTCTTCAAATGTTTCGGCACTTCATAGACCAGTTGGGTGACCGTCTGGGCCGGATTGGCGCGCCGGCCGATTTGAATAACTTTCGGCGCGCGCTGAAATTCATGCGTGAGCGATTCGATTTCCTTCGAGAGCGTCGCGGAAAACATCAGCGTTTGCCGTTGCCGGGGCAGTTGTTGCACGATGCGCCGGATGTCCGGCAGAAAACCCATGTCCAGCATCCGGTCGGCTTCGTCCAGCACGAGAAATTTCAACTGCGAGAAATCCGCGCAGCGCTGTCCCATCAGGTCCAGCAGCCGCCCCGGACACGCGATCACTACGTCCGTGCCGGCGCGCAACGCGCGGATTTGCGGTTGTTCGCCGACGCCGCCAAACACCGTCGCCACCATCAGGGGCAAATGCCTCGCGTAAGCCCGCACGTTCTCTTCGATTTGCACCACCAGCTCGCGCGTCGGCGCGATGACCAGGACTTTGGCACCACGCCGCTGGCCCGGCTGCGCCGCCAGTTTCGTGAGAATGGGCAGAGTAAACGCCGCCGTCTTGCCCGTGCCCGTCTGAGCGATACCGATGAGGTCGTGCCCCGCGATGATCGGCGGGATGGCGGCGGATTGGATGGGCGTCGGCTCCGTGTAACCGGCCTCCGTGACCGCCCGTAAAATTTTGGCCTCAAGGCCAAGCGCGCGAAATGGCATAAAGACGCATGATAGCACACTGGAAAACGATGGCACGCAATTAAACGAGATACTCGGGTTAGTAGTCAGTGGTCAGTAGTCAGTAGCCGGTAGCGGGCAAAATTGGAATTATTCGCGAATTTCGCCGATTTTCGCGAATTTTGACCTTTTAAATTATTCGTTTTCAATTTTGCATTTTGCCGGATTGCTAATCCGCTTCGCCAAGGCTTTTCAGAACAGAGTTTGTTCTCCTGAATCGCTAGTATTCAGCACCGAAGGCTTATTTTCATTTGTTGGATATTGGACGCTCCCTCACGGTCGCGGCTCTGCCCCGTTTTATTGTTAGTATTCGCCAACCGGGATCGGTTCCACCAGGATTGCGTTGCCGGATTTATCGAAACAGGTGCAGGTCATGGCATTCAGATCGGAGGTCCATTTCTGCACGCCCGCCTGGCCGGCCTGGGCGCAAATCTGAGGGTAATTGCTCAGCCCGCGTTGATGCTCCGAAATGTAGCCAGTTCGACCCAAATGTAGCCACTTTGTAGCTACTTTTGTAGCCAGTTTATCTGACTTAAATCATTGGTTATCAACATGTGTAGCCAGTGTAGCCAGTTTACAGACTTCACATCACAGATCCTTGAACGCGAGGGCGCGTTCAAGCACACGCGGGGCGCGTATGCTCCCAATTATTTCGGGAAATGTTCGGCCAGCAGTTCGCCGGCCTTTTGTACTCCGTGAATAATGCCTTCGGTGAATTCGGATTTGCGGAAATATTCGGTCATGGCTTCCGCCAGTTTCTGCCAAAATGCGTCGCCGCATTTTTCGTGGACGGCGGTGTCGCCGATGACGGCAAATTTATGGGCGCGCGGCGCGACAAAAATAAGGACGCCATTGCGGTGCGGCGAATTGGCCATGCCCAGGCGCATAAATTCGTTTTGCGCTTCGGTGACCGGCGCTTCCACGTGTTTATGGCTGATGATCACCCGGATTTCGCCGGTGGTTTTCTGCTCCGCTTCGCGTATGGCGGTTACGAGATTATCGTGATGCAACCGTTTTTTAAATTCTTTGGGATGCATAGTACGGTTCACCAGCTTCCTCCCGCGCCGCCGCCGCCGAAACTGCCGCCGCCTCCGGAAAAACCGCCGCCTGAAAATCCCCCTCCGCCACCGCCGCCCCATCCTCCGCCACCCCAACCGCCGCTAGTGAAAATGAAACCTCCTCCGAAACCGGAACGTGATTGGGCCAAGCCGCCGATAAAAACCAGCAAGAAGATCACGAGAAAAATGATCGTGAATATCACCCCGAGGGTGTTGCCATCCGATTGATACCGGCTTTGGGCCACGGTCATGCCGTTGCCTTTGTATTCCCCTTTTACCGCGGCGAGCATGGCCTGAACGCCCGCGGTGCAGCCGCCGTCGAAATCGCCGCTGTGAAAACGCGGCGAAATCTGTTCGTCGATGATACGTTTGCAGAGGGCGTCGGGAAGGACGCCTTCAAGGCCATAACCGACCTGGATGAACATGCGATGGTCCTGGGTGAAGATAAAGAGCACGGCGCCGTTGTTTTTGTTCTGTTGTCCCACCTTCCACGCCCGGGCGACGCGAACGCCGTAATCCTCGATGGACGAATCCGACTGCATCTTCGGAAAGATGGCGACGAGAATTTGGTCGGAGCTTTGCCGCTCGAAGTTTTCGAGCGTGGTGTTTAACTCCGAAGCGACATTGGGCGAGACCACGCCGGCGTAGTCGTTGAAATATTGCTGCGGCGCGGGCGGGATTACTTCATCGGCGAAGGCGTGAAGACAGAAAAAGAGAGCGAGAATGGCGCAAAAGCGGGTAATGAACCGGGCGGCGTTTTGGCCCGAGCGATTCTCCTTCCGCGTGAGCCGGATGGGGTTTTGGATTCGGCCGCATATCGGATTCGCGCTTCGCGCGGCTTCACAATTAGCGGCTGGATGCCAGCGGCTCTTACCAGGGGTAGTCGCCCTCGCGTTGCTCGTGCTCGACCCCTGGCTAATATCCTGTGCCCTTTCAGGGCACTCGGTTAGCGCCTGCGTCGGAGGATGATTCATGGTTCCGATGCGCGTCTCCCTCATGTTGGTGATGCCCTCGTTCACTCCGCGATCAATTCGTCGAACCGTTGAAATTGAATTGCACTTTGGGCGCGGTTTCCGCGCCAGGCGCGGCGTTGAAATAGGGTTTCTCGTGAAAATTCATGGCATTGGCGAAAAAGACGGCCGGAAACGATTTGATGGCCGTGTCGTAAGCCTGCACCGCCTGGTTAAAATCCATGCGCGCCACGGCGATGCGGTTTTCCGTGCCTTCCAATTGCGCCTGCAGGTCGCGGAAATTCTCGGTGGCGGTCAAGTCGGGGTAACGCTCGGAGACAACCAGCAAACGCGACAGGGCCGAGGAAAGTTGTCCCTGGGCCTGGTCAAACTGGGACAGGGTGGCCGCATCCGTGGGCGCTTTATTGGGATCCAAATGGATTTGGCCGACCGAGGCGCGGGCCCGGGTGACTTCGACGAGCGTGGATTTTTCGAAATTCGCCGCGCCCGCAACGGTGGAAACCAGGTTGGGGATCAAATCGGCGCGGCGTTGATAAACGTTTTCCACTTGCGCCCATTTGCTGTCCGCGTTTTGGGAAAGGCCGACGAGCCGGTTATAGCCGCCGATGCTGACCAGGGCGATGACCCCGACGAAAATCAGGATGACCACGAAAATGACCGCTAAAATTCCTGCAACGATGCCAAATTTTTTCATAATTAATTGACTCCACTTTAACTTTTTCGTTCGGGGTTCAACAATTATAAAATTTGGTGAAATTTATACCGGGGGATCGCGCGCGCCCCGGCGCGCGTCCGTTTCGATGCGCGTCGGCGCGCGTTGTACCGGCTGCGAGGCGCAGCCGGATGCACGCGGGGCGCGTGCGCTCCCATGCAAATGGAATGGACATTTGAAGCGCGCTATCTATAATCTACAAAAGGGCGAACCGGCTTGCACAGGCGCAAAAATTGTTTCTGGCAGGAGGATTGCTAAAACGAAAATTTGATTTATGTAAAATAAGCCCGCCAATGGCGGCGAAGTCCGGATGCTTCAAAAATCCCTGCGTATTCATCAGAACTTTTGAGCGCCGGGCCAGGCTTCCCGCCGCCGAAGGCGTTAATGGAATGTTTCAAAATGTCCACCAAGACCAAATCTCAACCGACCCGGCGGCTGCTGGAAAGTTATAGCCCGGGCGTTTTTTTTGACGAAATGGTGGATGCCCAGGGACGGGCGCGGCCCCATTACCAGCAGTTTCGGGAATTGTTCCAGACCCTCACGAAAAAGGAATTTGAGAACAAACGGCAGGCGGTGGACCTGGCGTTTTTGCGGCAGGGCATCACGTTCAACGTGTATGGCGATTCGGCCGGGGCGGAGAAAATCTTTCCGTTCGACTTGTTGCCGAGGATCATTCCGGCGTGCGAATGGGAAAAATTGGAGCGCGGCCTGGTCCAGCGCATCACCGCGCTTAACCTGTTTCTGCATGATATTTATCATGAACAGAAAATTTTAAAGGACGGCGTCATTCCCCCGTTCTACGTTCTTTCCGGCAAACATTTCCGGCGCGAATTTGTAAACTTTAACGTGCCGCGGGACATTTACATCCACATTTGCGGAACGGACCTGATTCGCGATGACAAGGGAAATTACCTGGTGTTGGAAGACAACGGACGCTGTCCGAGCGGGGTCAGCTATGTCCTGGAGAACCGGCGTTCGATGAAGCGGACGTTTCCGGTGATGTTTGAGCGGTCGGGCGTCCGGCCGGTGGAACATTATCCGCAGGACCTCCTGAAAATGCTCCATTTCATCGCGCCGCCGGCCGCGGCCAACCCGGCCGTGGTCCTGCTCACGCCCGGTTCGAGCAACTCGGCCTACTTCGAGCACACGTACCTGGCCCGGCAAATGGGAATCGAAATCGTGGAAGGGCGCGACCTGTTGGTCCGGGACGCCCGGGTGTTCATGCGCACGACCAAGGGCCTCCAGCCCGTCCACGTGATTTACCGGCGCATTGACGATGACTTTCTGGACCCGACGGTATTCCGGCGGGATTCGTTGCTGGGGGTGCCGGGCATCGTGCAGGCGTATCGCGCGGGAAACGTGTCGCTGGCCAATTCGATTGGCACGGGCATCGCCGATGACAAGGTGATGTATTACTTTGTGCCGCGCATGATCAAATATTACCTGGACCAGGAACCGTTATTGCCGAACGTGCCGACTTATTTGGCGAGCGAAGAGGCGGATCAAAAGTACATATTGGAAAACCTGAACAAGCTGGTGGTCAAATCCGCGAATGAATCGGGCGGCTATGGAATGTTGATGGGGCCCAAGGCGTCCCAGGCTGAAATCGAGGATTTTCGAAAGAAAATCCAGGCCGAGCCGCGTAATTTCATCGCGCAGCCCATGGTGTCGCTTTCGCGGCATCCCACGCGGGTGGACGGCGACCACTATTTTGAAGGCCGGCACGTGGATTTGCGGCCTTATATCGTCTATGGGGAAAAAGTCGTCGTTGCGCCCGGGGGCCTGACCCGGGTGGCATTGCGGAAAGGGTCGCTGGTGGTCAATTCGTCGCAGGGCGGCGGCAGCAAAGACACGTGGGTGCTGTATGGAGACCAATAAATGCTGAGCCGCGTCGCCAATTCCCTGTATTGGATGTCCCGCTATATCGAACGGGCGGAGAACATCGCGCGCATTGTGGACGTGAACCTGCAATTGCTGCTGGATTTCCGGAACCTCAACGAGGAGCGTTTGGCCCGGCACTGGCTGCCGATCGTGCAAACCACGGGCGATGAACAGCAGTTTTTTCAGCTCCATAAAAAAGCCACCGGCGACGCCGTCACGGAATTTCTCGTTTTTGAGTTGGAAAATCCCAACTCGCTGGTTTCCTCGATTTGCCAGGCGCGCGAAAACGCGCGAATGGCGCGCGACCAGATTACGGTCGAGTATTGGGAGGAACTGAACCGGCTTTATTGGTTTGTCAAAACCCCGCAGGCGCGAAAGGCCTGGGAGGAAAGTCCCAGCGATTTTTTTCAGCAGATCAAGAACAGTTCGCTGCAGCTCCTGGGCCTGAGTTATGCGACGCTCATTCACAATGAAGGGTGGTTTTTCGCGCAGGTGGGAAAATTTATCGAGCGCGCGGACAAGACGTCCCGCATTTTGGATGTGCGTTGCCAGGTTCCGGAAGGCGCACCGGCCGATGGCCGCGAGGGCGATGCGAACGAGGCGGATGCGCTGGAATGGTCGGCCATTCTGCGTTCCTGCAGCGCCTGGGACGCCTACAAATCCCTTTATGGCGCCGAAGTGAGCCCGAAATTGGTTGCGGAATTCCTGCTCTTTAATGAGGATTTTCCGCGCTCGATGCGGTTTTGCGTATCGGAGATGAATCGCGCCTTGCGCCGCATCTCCGGCGTGGCCGAAGGCCGTTTTTGCAATGGCGCGGAAAAGCTTGCGGGCCGGCTGGCGGCCGAATTGCAATTCAGCACCATGGACGAGATTTTCGCGCAAGGGTTGCACGAGTACCTCGACGGCCTCCAGGGCAAATTAAATGACATTGGCAGCGCGATGTTTGACGCTTACATTTTTCAAAAATTTGACCACCTGGGGGACGAGATCATGGTCCAACAGGAAGAACAACAACAACAATGTCCGTAAATTTAATTCCTTACATCAATGTCAAACTGGCCCTGCTGGGTTTTCCGCCGGTGGCCACGGTGGATACCGAGCAGTTCAACGACATGGTTTCGACCCTGGTCGCGCAATACCGCGAAAAGGAACGATTGCTGGCCAACCACCTTTGCCCCGTGGACCAGCGGATACAAACGTTCCTTTTCGATTATTTGGAGGGCGAGCCGGTGCCCCGGCTGCCGATGCGCACGCTGACGCTGGACCGCCCGGGCATGGCGCGGGTGCTGTCGCTGCCGGTGAACCGCGATGAGTTCAGTTCGGAAATCATCAACTCCTATCGCGCGGCCAACGGCGTGCTGCATAACCCCAAAAGCGAACGCCGAACGACGCACGGGATTTTTCACGTCACCGAAGGGGGTTTGCCGGTTCCGGACGACAAGTCGGCGGTGCCCAAAAATGTTTTTGCCCGGATGCTGGCGCTGGCATTCAACCCGCCGTCCGGCCTCATGCGTTTGCCGTTCACGGCCACACAAGCGCGCCCGGCGGAATGTTTCGTTTCACTGCTCATGCGCCCGATCGTGTGCCCGGCGGTGCCCGGCGTGACCGCGGAGAGGTCGCTGGAGGTGCGATTCTTTGCGCCCGGGAGCCTGGTGAGCAACCTGGATTTTGTGGAGAATATTTTTGGCAACGGCGGCGACCCGTTGTTGCCGGAAAACGACGCGGCGCTGGACGCCGAGCATTGGACCGGCCATACGGGCTGCGTCGTTCTGGCGCCGCACCTGGTGACGGTGACGAAAAAAGCCGCGGGACTGCCGCACTGGGACAAAGCGACGGAGCGCCAGCGGCGGGATGGCATGTGCTGGCGTGACGAAAACGAATACTATAACAATGGCGGCGCCTTCAAACTCACGTGCCGCGACGAAAGCGGCGTCATCGTCACCCTCATCGCGGACAATTACTTCGGCTATTGCAAGAAGGAAGTGAAAACGCAAATCAGCTACGCCTCGAACCTGCTGGGCAATTGCGAAGAAGAGCACGCGGGGGGCGCGCTGGTGTTTCAAAGTTACGATTTGGGCGAGGAGTTCAGCGGTGACGCGCAGGTCAAGCGGATGGGCCACAAGTTCGACGAAGTCCTGACACTTTACGGCGATCGCATGGAGATCAAGCCGGGCGGTTACGCGGTGGACAAAAAATACCCGGAAATCATTTACGTCCCGGAAGATTCGTGCTTTGACCTGCACAAGCAAAAGGTTTCGTGGGAGGGCGGCGAGATCAAATTGCAGCCGGACAAAACCTACGTGCGTCCTTCGGGTTACAAAGTGCGCATGGAAAAGCCGCCGGGGGCGCACCGTTTGTGGCGGCTGGTTGGAATTGTTCCCGAAGGCATTCTTTGCCACAAGCCCTGCACGGTGTCGGGCGGGGGCAAGTCGGAGATTTCAAAACCCATCACGGACGCCATTTTGACCGGGCCGGTATTTGTCGCCGACTTCAAGGCGGATTTCGACCGGGTGGCCGCCCTGATTGATCGCGATTATTCGCGCCGGTTTATTGATAAAATCACGCCGGACTCGCGGCCGGTCCTGGCGGCGGAACGCTCGCTGGGTTCGGTCATCAAATTGCTGACGCCGGACCTTCGCGAGTACACGGAGGAATACAATGACTGGCTGGAGTCCATTCCCCAATACATCAAAGAACTCGTCTTTGTCGTCAAACGCTATTACAAGCCCGAATGGAATGGGAACTGGCGGGACCATTTCAGCGTGGACATCATCAACGGCGTTCCCGGCAACGAACTCAAATGCGACAACCGCAAAATCGTCACCACGTATCTGCGCGTGGGCTTTGACTCGGACGGCCTCTGGCGCACGTTCGGCCTGCGAAAAGATTATCATCCCTCCCTGAAAATCCAGATGGAGGACGACATTACGGCCTCGACGCTGGCGCCCGACCCGGCGGGGCATTCGCACAAATTTGTCAAAAATTGCGAATCGAAACTTTTCCAGCGTCCCGACGATGCGATCCATCGAGGGTATGACAAGCAGGCGGAATCGGATTTTGCGCAGCACGACAATTTCTTTTCCAATTACGAACCGTTGCCGCGCCCGTTCGCACGGGAATTGATGGAGGACGCGGTTGGCTATTACCAGTTTACCGAGCCGATGCAAAAATTGATCAGCTATGCCTCCGGCAACGGCGCCCCGGACTATTTCGTCTCCTCGGCCCACCCGCGAATGGTGGGAGGGAAACCGAGCAAAAATCCGCGCTACCTGCAAAAGCGGCCGGACCTGGTGAATCCTCGCGAAAGTTATCTGGCGGAAATGTCGGCGCGCCTGCGGCGCCGCCTGCCTCCGGGCGAACCGCTTTACACTCCGGTAGATGTCATCCTGCCGGGGCGCCGGAACAATCCCCCGGAAACCGGCATTCGGTCGCTGGCCTGTTATAATCCGATTCATTACATGGAATTGCCGGAATTGTTCATGGAATTTATTTGCAGCATGACCGGCAAATCGCCGTCCACGACCGGCGCCGGCTCGGAAGGGGCCCTGACCAAGGGACCCTTCAATGCGCTGCCGCCGATCATGGACTTGAACACGGCGCTGGTTTCCTGGCTGTTGACCGGCCATAGCGGTTTTGTGACGGCGGCGGGTTATCTCGGCCCCAAATGCCGGGTGGACCACGACATCAGCCTGATTGTGCCGGAGATTTTTTGTCACATGTCGCCGGAGGAACGCGACCCCAATTTCCTGATCGCCCACCATTTCCTGGAAAGGTTGGAAGACATCGAGCACGAAGGGAAAAAGCTTCCGGCATCAAGGCTGGGCTGGCGCATTAATATGCGCTTTGTTCACGCGTTTTTCGGGCGCCTTTTTAACCATCCCCACGCGGTGTTTACGCCGGAGATGTTGCGCCCGGAATTGCAGGACATGGGCATCTTCGCCGATGGCATCGCCAATATCGTTTCCACGCAGCAGCGTGTGGCCAAAATGTATTTTGACGACGGCAGCATCGCGCAGGCCTGCCCTCCGTTGAAAGCGTTGCTGCAGATCATGCTGCACGGCCAGTGGGAGGGGAAAACCCTGGAAAGCCCGGAGTTCCGGAAGCTCTTTACGCGCGAAAGCCTGCTGGCGTCCGGCTGGTACACAGCGCGGCTGGAGGCCAAGCAGCGGATTGACCGGCGCTTGTGGCGCCGACACGTGGATTACCTGGACAAATTCCTGAAACGCACAAGCCACGCGGAGGAAGCGTCGCGCCTCGGCATCGCCGAGCGGCTCAAGCAGGCGCGAAAGACGCTGGAGGACGTCGAATTGCCGGCTTATCTGGAAAAATTGCGCGGAACCACCGGCGTGGAGCCGATTGAAGGTTATCTGTAATCCATAAATGAAATGGGAAATTGTTCATCGGACGCAATACACTTATGCGTCGCCGGTGTCCAACAGTTTCAACGAGGTGCGGCTGCATCCGGTCTCGGATGAATGGCAGCAGGTGAGCCATTTTTTGCTGAAAATTTTGCCGGCTACGCGGCTGCGGCATCACCGGGACTTTTACTCAAACGTAGTCCATCATTTTGACATTCCCGAGCCCCACGGCAGTCTCCAGGTTGAGAGTCTATCGCACGTGATGGTCCGACCGCGTCCGCCGCTGGCCGCCTCGGACATGCCTTTTCCGCTGGCGCGAATCGGTGAAGCGGCGCGGGAACCGCGCGTGTTTGATTTCCTGCAGGAGAGCCGTTTTGTGGATGCCTCCCCGGAAACATGGCGTTTGGCGCTCGACGCCCGGGAGGGAGTCACCGATGCGTGGCAGGCCGCCTTGAGCATCATGCGCTTCGTCCACCAGCAAATCAAATACGAGTCCAACTCAACGGATGTTCACACGCACATGAGCGCCGTATTGCGCGAACGGCGCGGCGTTTGCCAGGATTTCGCCCACGTCATGCTTGGGCTTTGCCGCGCGCTCAAACTTCCCGCCCTTTATGTCAGCGGCTATTTGGCGACGGAAACCGCCAGCGCCACCCATGCCTGGGTGGAAGTGTTGGTGCCGGGCATCGGCTGGCGCGGCCTCGACCCTACGCATAACCGGCAAACTGATGAGAATTACGTGAAAATTGCCGTGGGACGCGATTATGCCGACGTCCCTCCCGTGAGCGGGAATTACCGGGGGACGACCACCCGGAAGATGGAAGTGAGCGTCCGGGTCAAACCGCATACCGGTTGACGACCGGGCCGCCTGAAAATACACTGTTCGGCGCGCCTTGAATACATGCAGGCTCGCATGGCTTATTTGTGAACGATACCGCCCCCGAACTGAGTTTTGTGATTCCTTGTTACAACGAGGAAGGCAATTTGCGTGAATTGGTCAAAGCCATTCGCGCCGCCGTGCAGCCTTTGAAGCTGTCCTGGGAAATCATCGTCACCGACGATTGCAGCGCGGACCAATCCTGGGAAATTCTCAAGGAACTGGGCGCGGGCGATCCCTGCATCCGCGCGCAGCGATTTGCCTTCAATTGCGGAGAATCCGCGGCGCAATGGGCCGGATTCAAGGCCGCCCGCGGCAAATACATTGTCACCCTGGACGCGGACTTGCAAAATGACCCGGCGGATTTGCCGCGTTTTTGGGAGGCGCTCAAAAATTACGATTGCGTCTGCGGCAGCCGGGTGGAAACGCGCAAAAAGGGGGATGGTTTCGTCAAAGTTGTTTCCTCGCGCATCGCCAATTGGGTGCGAAACAAACTGTCGGGCGAAAATATCACCGATGCCGGCTGCTGTTACCGTGCGTTCCGGCGCGAATGCATTGAGGACTTGAAGTTTTTCAAGGGCATGCACCGGTTCATGCCCACCCTATTCAAAATGGAAGGATTTACGGTGGCCGAGATTCCCGTCACCAACAATCCCCGTTTTAGCGGCCAGAGCCATTACGGCGTCTGGAACCGACTGTTTGCCTCATTCTACGATCTGTTGGCCGTGCGTTGGATGAAAAAGCGGATGTTCAAATTCAAAGTGGCTGCCAAAATCAATTGAAAGCATTTTTGGTCAAAAGCGTCAATTGCGCGCTATTGATTCTTATTGTCATTGGCGTTCCGGCAATTACGCGCGTGGAGTTTCGCGGCTGGCTGCTGGGCTCGGGACCGGCACTGCAGCTCCTGCTATTTTGGACTTTGGCGCTGGCGCTGGGCCTCAACGTTCTGGCGGCATCTTTTTTCATGAAAGCCCGCAAGGACCGCGTGGTCTGCTGGGAATGGGCCGCCGTCTTTGGCGTCCTGTTGTTCGCTTACTGCGCTTTTGTGCTCGGCTATTTGAACTTTGATTGGCTGAAAAACTTCCTCTTACGGCTGCGACGATACGTTTAAAGTTTCAATGTTGTTTCTCTCCTTTCCAAAGGTAGCGGAATAAAATCACCCGCAACGCGGCGGCCAGGGGAATGGACAACACGCCCCCCAGCACGCCGCCCAGGAGCGTTATCCCGATCATCACCGCGACGATGACAATGGCCGGATGCAAATTCACGCGATGGCCCATGATGCGCGGCGAATAGAAAAAGTTCTCCAGCGACACGACCAGGGAAAAAACAACGACAATCATCAGCGGATGGGACCAATCGCCAAATTGCATGGCCGTGAGCACGAGCGCAACGATGCAATTGATGATCGAACCCAAAAACGGAATCATGGTAAAAATCATGCAAAAAAAGCCGAGCAGGAAGGCGTAATCCAGTCCGACGGCCAGGAAACCGATGGTGTAAAGAACCCCGCTGCAAATGGACACCAGGACCTGGCCCCGGAAGAACGCGACCATGTACCCGTTGATGGACGACAGGATGAAAACCATCTCGTTCTTCAGCCGCGAATCGCGAATCGGCAGATAATTTGTCCAGTGCGTCTTAATCCATGGCTTTTCGCTAAGAAAGTAGTACGTGAAAAGGGGAATCAGAATGAGCGCAATGAGCACGTCTATCAGGGCGGTTGCCTTGGCCAGTTGGGCGAGCAGCCATGCGCCAACGGTGGAAAAAAGTTTGCCCACCCAATCACTCGCCGAAGCCATGAGCTTGCTGTGAATTTGCTTCATGTTGCTGGACACTTCCGGGGAAACCGAATTGGTGCCTGAATTGGCGGACGCGGGTGAATTGGTTTGGGCGCCGGCCTGGTTCGGCGGGGCATTCGTCGTTTGATTTGGTTGCGTGGTTGTCGCGGCTTTTTCCGCGCGCTCCACCCATTCGCTCAGCCGTTGTTGCGCCTGAGCGGTATAGGCCGGGATTTTGGAGATCAGTTTGTTGGATTCCTTGACCATTTGCGGGATGACGGCGGCCATGACTCCCGCAACGACACCCAGGACCGCAACAAAAACAATAACGATGCCCCATGCGCGGGTGATCCCCCGGCGCGCCAGCCAATTGACCAGAGGATCCAGCAGGTACGCCAAAACCGTGGCGATTGCCAGGGGCCAGATCACCGGGCTCAGCAGGTTCAAAAATTTGCCAATGCCCCAGATGACCGCCACGGCCATGGCCACGATAACGAGAACTGAGAATGAAGTGAGCGCGAACCAGATGATTCGCATTTGGTTCTCGCCAGGCCCTTTTTTGTCGAGTGTCATCCTCCCTCCAAGTCTCAAATCCTAATTACAAAATGTCAAACAGGCTTTCTGGCGGCCCGGTGGAGCACCGTCCCGCCGATTCTTAGTGGAACAGGGGTCCCGCCTGTTCATTTTCGGTCATTGACAGGCGAGACGCATGTCCCACAACCAATTCGGCAAAGCGCCGCTCTTACGGTACGAGCGTCAGGGCAAAGACTTTGACGTTTTCGTTGTTGGGCAGCTTCAGCCCGCTAACGGCATGCGTTTTGTCCAACGCAAACGAATACCCATAAATGTTGTACTGATTGTCATCACGGGTTCCATCGGCGGGGTCCCGATAGTCCATCGCAACGGCCTGTGCTTCTCCGTCGTTATTGTCGGGGGACGCCCAATCGCTCAGGCTTTGCGTGAAGGTCCGGTTGGCGCTCGGGTCATCATACGTGACGGTGAAATGCTGCGATGCCTGCGCGCCGTTCACGCCCATGGCCAGCATCTCCAGTTTTGAAAAGTTTCCGGCGGGCAACGAAATGGTTTGTCCCTGGCAGGAAATGACATTGAGACCGGCGCGGGACGGGCCGATGTCAAATGTGACGCCGCCCCAAACCTGGGTGGCGCCCAGCAAATTGGACGAGCACGCAAAGCCAACGCCATCCACGCCGCCGGTAAATGTGGCGCCGTCGGGATAAATGCCCGCCAGGTTAAAAGAAGATGTGAGCGGGACTTGCACTTGTCCTGCGGGCGCGCCGGCGGCGGCGGCCGGATTGCCGCTGTTGGATTCCGTGGCGGAGGCGGCATTCGGAGTGCCACTGTTGGAATTGGCGGTTGTGCTGCAGGAGGAAACGAAGCCCGCCAGGAGCAGGGCCGCGGTTGAGGCGATGAAATATCTGACAATGTTCATAGGCATAGATTTGTTACGCTCCTATCTAATCCATGAAAGAAACCGGTTGTAAAGGAATTAATGGGCCCGTACATTCCGGATTGAATTCCCGGACGCTTTTAATCAAGATAAACGGCGTTCATGTTTGCTGTTTCGGTTATCATCTGCTCCCACAATCCCCGGGAGGATTACCTGCGCCGCGTGCTGGACGCGCTGAAAGCGCAGACCCTGCCGCGGAACGAATGGGAATTGGTGCTGGTGGATAATGCTTCCACCCGGCCCATTGCCGGGAGCATTGATCTTTCCTGGCATCCCCATGGCCGCCACGCGCGCGAAGATAAAATTGGGCTGACCCATGCCCGTTTGCGCGGCATTTCCGAATCCAAGGGCGGCCTGCTGGTTTTTGTAGATGACGACAATATCCTGCGAGCGGACTATCTGCAGGCCAGCCTGAAAATCGGGGACGATTACCCATGGCTCGGCGCATGGAACGGCAGTTGCGTTCCGGAATATGAAGTTGCACCGTCCGCGGAATTGCGTCCCTGGCTCGGCGGTTTGCTGGTCGAAAAATTGACTGTCTCGGTTTGGGCCAGAATGCCCGTGGTCGGCCCGGCAATGCCTACGGGGGCGGGGATGGCGGTGCGGCGGGTTTTGGCTGACTATTATCGAAAACAGGTTTACGAAGACCCTTTACGGCAGGCGCTGGGCTGCAAAGGCGGGGGTCTGAATGCCAGCGTGGACTGCGACATGGCGTTGTCCGGTTTTTCGTTGGGCCTGGGAACGGGGCGATTTCCCGAGTTGGAGCTGACTCAGATGGTTTCGGCCCGGCGCATCACATTGGCCTGTTTGGAAGAACTGTATGCAGGTTTTGGTTACAGCAGCACGATGCTGACGGCCATTCACAACCGGGCGGCACGGGATCCGGAGCAACTGGCTTCCGGCGCGTTGAAAATCCTTCTTTTGCGCATGACGATGTTTGCGGCCGGAAAAAGCCGGGCGGAGAGACGGATCAGGCGGGCCCAGGAGCGCGGGTGCCTGGCCGCGCGGCAGGATTTGCAACGTTTGAGAAATGCTGACGGTTTGCCGGCCGCCGGCGGTTGAAAATGGATATCTTATGACGGCTTCGATGCCGGTTTCATCTTTCCCTCGCCTCCTGGTGGTCACGGAATTTTCGCCGAACGGATCCCGGGGCGGAGGCAGCGGCGCGGTCATGCGCCAAATGCTCAAAGAGTGGCCGACAGAGGGATTATTCTGGTGGAGTTGTTTTCCCGACCACAACCGTTTTTTCGGGCAGCAGGTGGCGGCCCATCGCGTGGCTCGGATTCCTTACAAGTGGTATCCCCTTCACCGCTGGGTCGCCCTGAAGTCATGGATGATGAACACCTTTTGGACGCCGTGGGCTGCACGGCATTTGAGGAAAACTCTGGAAGTCTTAAAGCCCGAGGCAATCTGGTTTCATGCACACGCATGGGCCATTCCGGCGGCGGCGCGAGTGTTGCCGGGATCGGGAATCGGCTTCCATGTTTCGATTCATGATTATATGGGCAGACCCAGCTGCCGATGCGACAGGGATTTTGCCCGTAATGCTGAGGAGCTATATGCGCGCGCCGTCACACGCGACGTCATATCCCGGCAGATGCTCGAAGACCTGCGGGCCCGGTACAACGTCCCCGGAACGATAAATCGGGCGGGCCTGGAGCAGGAGGATTTCGATTATCTGGCGCAGCCTTCTCCGGGTCCGGGCAGGACCGTCCGTATCGCCTACGCCGGAACTATTATTGCAGCGGAAGAATTTGCTCTGACTGTGCAGGCGTTGCGCCAAATCCGCGATCAACTTTCCCGGCCCCTGACGTTGGAGTTTTATGGAACTGTATCGCATGCACGTGAGGAATGGTTTGATCCTACGTGGATGACGGAACACGGTCTTTTAAATGCGGCGGAGCTGAAGGAGGCGCTAAAGGGATGTGATTGGGGTATTTCTCCAATGCACCTGTCAGAGGATAATCCTCGTTACAACCGTTTCAGTTTGCCAACCAAATTTGTCGGTTATCTGCAGGCGGGCCTGCCGATGATTGTCATTGGTCATCCGGAAAGTACGGTTGTCAAAATGGCTACAGAGTACCAAATCGGTCTTTGCGTGAGCGATCCACAGGATCTGCGAGCGAAGCTGCAAGCCGCTCTGTCCGAACCGGCTTCAAAAGCCCGTTATCGTTCCGAGATTCAGCGATGCGCCCGTGCAGGATTTGACGCGCGGCGAATGCGGACGGTCCTGTACGAGAATTTCAGGCTTTGCGCCGAACAGTCATCAAAACAACGTTGACGTGGCGTCAAAGCTCGTGGCAACTTTTTTTATGCGTGAAGAATCGCTGCAGTTTCTGAAAACCCTAGTCAATACTCCCAGTCCGGCCGGTCACAAGGCCCCGGGACAGCGTGTCTGGCTTGATTACGCGGCCCAATTTGCCGATACCACGTGTTCCGATGCCTATGGCAACTGCGTGGCGGTATTGAACCAGGGCGGATTGCCCCGATTAATGCGTGCCGGCCATGCGGATGAAATTGCCATGTCGGTAAACTACATTGACGCCGAGGGCTTCATCTACGTGCGCAAAATGGGCGGCGTGAATGCGGCCATCATGAAGGCCCAGCGCGTTGATCAGCCTTCCCAACCGTTATATGCATTCGCCGGTCGAGATTGTGAGCCTGAAGGACCTCGAAATGATTCCCGAGCTTATGGCGGCTTTTGCCCAATCGCTCAAGGCAAAGGAAATGTTTAAGGTGAAAATCTGATTTCTCATCGATATCTCTCTTAAGGCTACATTTGGCTTCAAACATTGGCGGAATGCCGATAGCCTGATTCCGCATTGTCATTGTATGGACGACAAAAATCGAAGCGAAACCCGGGAACAGATCGAGGGGCAATTAAATTCCGCGGAACGGGAGTTCATTACGAGCTGCGTTCTGGCAGCTCCCGTCAAACCGAGCGTCGCCCTGGAAGTCGGGACGTGGCTCGGGGGGGGAAGCACATTGCATATCCTGCGAGCCCTCGACAAGAATGGCGTGGGCCATTTATATGGAATTGAGGCGGACGCTTCGATTTACGAAAGGATGGTGGCTAATATTCGGAAGGTGGCCCCGGACGCCGCAAAGCGTTTTACGCCCATTTTCGGTTTTTCCGACGAAGCCATTCCAAAATGGCTGGCAACTCAGGACAAGGAGTTTAAGCTCGACTTTGTCTTTTTGGACGGCGGCAACAATCCCATGGAGCAAATCGTTGAGTTTCGGCTCCTGGACAAATTCATTCCTGCGGGCGGGCAATTGTTCGGGCATGACGCCAGAAAGCGCAAAGGGAAATTTTTGGTTCCTTATTTGCGGCTCCTGGATAACTGGGAAACCCAAGTGCATGATTTCAGCGACTATGGTATGGTCTATAGCCGCAAGTTGCGGGAATTTCCGACGGCGGCGAGCCTCGCGTCCGCGAAAGGAAAATTGAACCGGATGCGGCTGGAACCCAAGGAAATCGCCGCGACCATCCTGCCGAGTTGGTTCTGCGGTGCGGTTCTGAAAATGCTGCCACGTCAATTTTCAAAGTCTCTTTCCGACGAAAAGTAAAGCGATGAACGCCGCCCCCGCCGCCACAAAGAAAGATCTGACCTACTTCTATGGCACGGGAGAAAAATTGAAATTATTTTTTCCCTGCGCCAGACAAAACTTTTCCCCCAAACGGAATTTATTCGCCGGCCCATATGTCGGGGAGTTCGGCTACGAGTTGATGCAGTGGCAGGGTTTCGTACGGGCGCGCCGGCCCGTCTATGAACAGGTCCATGTGCTGACCTATCCGGGGCGTGACTATTTGTATGAAGGCTGCCAGGTGCATCACCATGATATTGACTTGAAAAGCGCCGGATATTGGTACGGGCGTTTCGGTCCCGCGGAGATGCGCCGAATGGCGGAATCCAAAGCGGCGGAAATCGGGTTGGAAGATTATGATATTTTCAACCCTTCGCTGCTGTGTACGCGGTATCACAAAATTCTCTTTTGGAAACAGCAGTTCCGGCTGTTGGACGAGCCACCGTTGTCTGAAAAATTGTATGACGTTCTCTTCCATTTTCGCGCGGTTCAAAAGGAAGGCCCCGACCATGTTAAGAATTATTCTCCGGAATTGGCGGACGAATTGGTCCGGCGCTGCGCGGACAAAGGGTTGGCGGTGGCCTGTTACGGGCACCCGGCTTACGCCTACTGTCCGAAAGACTGCGCGGATTTTCGCAATGCGGACCTTCGGCAAACGGTTGCCGCCATTTCATCCGCGCGAGCCGCCGCGGGCGAAGCCAGCGGCGGGATGCACCTGGCCAATGCGTGCGGCAAACCTAGCATTATTTGGGGTGATGGCCAGTGGCGGATTGCCCCGGCGTTGCGTTGGAATCCGTTCCGTGTCCCGATCTATGTGGTAACGACAAAGACCTGGCGTCCCGCGCCGGAAGAAGTTTGCCAGTCAGTCGTTCAATCCCTGGATGATTTACGGGTGCGGACGGATCATTTCACAAAGCCCTGCTATGTCACGCCCAGCCAGCCCATCGGCAATTTTTGAACGAAAATGAAAATCGTCGTTCTTACCAGCGACAACCGCGAACGGTTCAAGGATTACCGCCATCCAACACCTTACTTTGGCCCGGCCCCGGACGCATTATTGCAGGGATTCGCCATGCTGCCGGATGAAGTGGAAGTGCATGTCGTTTCCTGCCTCCAAAAACCGGCGCCCTCACCGGAAAAAATCGCGACGAACATGTATTTTCACGGTCTGCATGTTCCGAAAATCGGCTGGCTGCGCACGGGGTATCAGGGATGTATCCGGGCGGCCCGGAGAAAAATCCACGAAATCAATCCCGAGATTGTCCACGGCCAGGGGACGGAACGGGATTGTGCGGTCTCGGCGATCTTTTCAGGGTATCCCAATGTTTTGACGATTCATGGGAACATGAGGGCGATCGCCAAGTTTTATCGGGCGGCTCCGGGAAGCTTTCATTGGATAACGGCCTGGCTGGAGGCACTGGCGCTCAAAAGAACGCTTGGGGTTTTTTGCAACTCCGCTTATACTGAAGAACTTGTCGCGCCTTGCGCAAAACGCGTCTGGCGGGTGCCGAATGCTCTGCGACAGCCATTTTTTGAACCATCGGCAGTCACCACAACGGCGCCTCGTCCGGTGCTCTTGAGTGTCGGGGAAATTCCTCGCAAACGGCAAATGGAAGTTCTGGCCGTGGCGCGAAATCTGCATCGCCGACATTTTCGATTCGAGGTGCAATTTGCGGGGATTGTGGACGAGCAAACGAGTTATGGCAGGGAGTTCTTACGAGAGATTATCGCGGCCAAAACCGCAGGTTACGCGCGGTACCTGGGATCAATGGGAACACATGATTTGATCAAGGCAATGAATGAAGCTTCTGCATTAATCCATTGCCCGAACGTGGAGGCATTCGGTTTAGTTGCGGCCGAGGGGTTGGCAAGGAATCTGAAATTCTTTGGATTCGCTGTCGGTGGGCTGAAAGATATCGGATCGGGCGTCGAAGGCGCCGAACTTTTTCCTGACAACCATTGGACCGAACTGGAGAGCGGCATTGCGCGTTGGCTGCAAAGTGGCTGTCCTCGTCCAAAAACAGCAAGTTCAACAATGCGCTCGCGGTACGCTCCTGAAATCATTGCCCGACGGCACCTGGAAATCTACCGCGAGGTGCTGGACGGGCGATCGAGGTGAGACATCTCGCGGCGCTAGGGCCCGGCCGGCGGTCGCGGCTCTGTTGGCACGGACTTGTTGCCGGAGGGCGAGCTGGCGGGATGGGCGCTTAATTGTTTCATCCCGTCAAGGAGATAGAGCAAACCCGAAAACCCGGTGAAAACGCCAGCCCCGATCATCAAGGCCTGTAGAAGACGGCCATTGAAAAGGCTGTCCCACCGCAGCAAAATCCAAATCAACATAAGCATTTGAAACACGGTCGCTATCTTGCCGGTGATCCGTGGCCGCACCATGATTTTGCCGACCACCGCGCGTATTACCACCGCCCCAATACCCAGCAGCAAATCGCGCCCGATGATTGTGCCGGTCAGCCAGAGCGGAATTTGGCGCAGATACGGGGCGTTGTCGAAGCTCAGCAGGACGATGCCCGAAACCAGCAGCAATTTATCCGCGAGCGGGTCGAGAATCCTGCCCAGTTCGCTCATTTGTTTGTAATGACGGGCGATGTAGCCGTCCACGCCGTCCAGGATTGCAGTCATGGCAAATGCCAGAACGGCAGCCAGCCGGTGAATTTCATTGCCGGTGCGGACGTAATAGATAGTTTCGATGACAAAGAAGGGGATGAGCAGGATGCGCAGGATCGTGATCTTGTTCGCGGTTGTCATCGGGAAAAAGGTTTAGCGAAAAAAGCACCGATTGACAATGGTTGTTGAAGGAAACAATAAAAACGGAAGACAAGATCGTTTGACGTGGTCTGGCTTGCGTCGTCCGAGGTGTTTGTCCCTTAAATATCCGCGAACCTTTCCATATCGCGTCTTATCTTCCACGGGATGTTTTAGCTTAAAATCTGCCAAGGTTGAGCGACGAACCGGGGAGGGCCGAATTTTGCAAATTTGCGGAAACAGCCTTATATTGGCGACAAAAGCCGCTTGCATATTGCAAAAAATGGGTTCAGAATACTTTGCAATCCGCTAACTTGGAACATTTTGAAAAGGAGCGATGACTAAAGAATCCAATCCGGAGGCAGAGAATGCCCGGCTGCGAGGCGATTTATTGACAATTGCCAGTCGCATCAGCCACGATTTGCGAACCCCTCTGGGCGGCATCGTGACCGCAGCCGAAGTATTGCGCGAAGTTCTCGCAAAAAATCCGGAGGAGGCCCGGCTGACCCAGGCAATTTCGGATTCGGTGGATGATCTGACCCGGCTCATCAAACAAATCAGCTTTATTACCAGGGCCACGGCCAATCCCATCCCCGCCGGCCCGGTCAATATGGCGGAAGTCGTTTCGGCGGCGCGGCAGCGCCTGGAAAACCGGGTTCGCAAGAAGAATGCCACCGTTGTGGAGACGGCTTCCTGGCCGGAGGTCAAAGGCGTAGCTCCCTGGCTCGACGCAGTCTGGGGAAACCTGTTGACCAACGCCCTGCAGCATACCAGTGGCGATCTCCGAATTGATCTAAGCTGGCGCGAAGAACCGTCCGCCTGGCGCTTTGCCGTTTCAGACAATGGGGGCGGCGTTCCCGAACCGCTCCGCCCGGGCCTGTTTCATCCGTTTCATTTATTGCATCAGCCCGACGGCACACGAGGACTCGGGCTGTCCATTGTGCAAAGACTGGTTGAACTTCAGGGCGGCACTTGCGGGTACGAACCGGCGCCGGGAGGTTCCATGTTTTTCTTTACGCTGCCGCGCGATTAAGCGCTCGCTAGATTACCGTCCCGTGCGGCAAAACGCCATTTTTTGGAATGATGATAATGCCGTCGCGAATAAAATAGAGATCATTGTCCACGTGATCGGGCTTTCCGGCGGGCGAAATAACCACGTTATCCCCGATGCGGGCATTCTTGTCTATTATGGCGTTTTCAATTTTGCAATTTGCGCCGATGCCGATGCGCGGTTTGCCATCCCGTTCATGCTGCCGGATGGATTCATCGGACTCGTAAAAATCGCATCCCAGGATGATCACCCGGTTCATTTCGGTGCCGGACCCGACAAACGTCCGCAGGCCGACGATGGTATTCTTAATCTTTGCGGAATTGATGATACAACCGTCCGTGACGACGGCATGTTCAATTTGAGCGCCGTTGATCTTTGAGCCGGGTAAATAGCGGGGCCGCGAAAAAATCGGCGCGCCCATGTCGAAGAAATTGAAGCGCGGCAATTCGTTGACCAGGTCCAGGTTCGCTTCGAAAAAGTTGCGAATGGTTCCGATGTCCTCCCAGTAGCCCTGAAATACGGAGGAGCAAACGCGATGGGTGGCGATGGCGCGGGGAATGATGTGTTTGCCGAAGTCCGAAAGGGGATTGTCCAGCAGTTCCTGGATCAGGCTGCGATTGAAAACGTAAATTCCCATGGATGCCAGGAATTTTTCGCCGCCGTCAATGATGCCGAATTTCTTAAGCCATTCCTGGGGCAGGTGAAGCGAATCGAGCAGCGCGGGGTCCTTTGGCTTTTCCTCAAACCGCGTAATGCGCCGGTCTTCCGCAATTTGCATGATTCCAAAGGATTGCGCCTCGATGCGCCCCACCGGAATGGTGGCCACCGTAATGTCGGCGTTCGTTTCAGCGTGTTGGGCGATGATTTGTCGGAAGTCCATCCGGTAGAGTTGGTCGCCGCTCAGAATCAAAAGATAATCGAAATCGTGATTCAGAAAGTGGGTCAAATTTTTCCGGACGGCGTCGGCGGTGCCTTCGTACCAGGAAGTATTGGTGAGAGTTTGTTGCGCTGCCAGAATTTCCACGAATCCGCTGGTAAAATGATCGAATTTATACGTGCGCGAAATGTGGCCGTG
>JASHPN010000277.1 GCA_030038175.1 Verrucomicrobiia bacterium | reverse complement strand
TTTCTGCATCAGGGCCTGCTTGGCATATTGCGAGGCGATGCGGCCAAAGCCGGTGGGAGTGACCTCTTTTTCGATCTCGTCACCAACATTGGCGCCATCCTTGATGCGGCGGGCGTCAAAAACCGAGATTTGGTCATGCTTGGAAATGACTTTATCGGCGACGACAAGCTTGGCGAAGGCCTTGATATCGCCGTTTTTCTGGTCAATTTCGACACGCAGTTCGCGGGCGGGCCCGACGGCTTTTTTGGCAGCGGACAGCAATGCATCCTGGACAGCGCCGACCAGGACATCACGGCTGATGCCTTTCTCGCGTTCCCAGAATTCCAAAACTGCCAAAAAATCTGCGTTCATAACGTGCTCAACCGTCCGCGGTTGGCTGTACGCGGCGAATAAAAAAGCCGGAAGATGGGTATCTCCGACTTTCGCGCGCTGGCCAAACCAGCAGACTTTACCGTTCTTGTTATAAGAATAATTTTTTGGCCAGTCCCAGTCAAGCGTCAAAAAACGTCAAAAAACAGCCATAATATCAAGAAAATGATGGAAAAATGTCATTTTTAGATAAAAAATGACGATTTGACAAATGGGAGCGTCGGGGAAAAAGTAGCTCAATCAGAAAGGATTGCAATGGCAATCCGGATGAAATGACCATCATGAAACGCGAAAAAAGCAGACCGGATATACGGCCACGGTTGAGGATCATGGCCGGCAGAGACATCGCCTTTGGTCCGGGCAAAGCGGATCTGTTGGAAGCCTTGCGCGCGAGCGGTTCGATCACCGAGGCAGCCGCGTCGCTGGGCATGTCCTACATGCGGGCCTGGACCCTGATCCGCACCATGAACCGTTCTTTCGGCCGCCCGCTGGTGGCCGCGGTCCGGGGAGGAACCAAAGGCGGAGGCGGCGCGCATTTGACCGAAACGGGCCGTGATGTGCTCGCGCTTTATCGGCAAATGGACGAAAAATCCATTGCCGCGATCCAGCCGGAATGGCGGAAGCTTCAGAAGCTGTTGAGGGGATGAATAAGCCGCGCCCGCCGGCCGCACATTGCAACCTGCCGCGACGACGCGCAGCGAAGGCGGGTCAACGATTTAACCATTTAACTATTTAACCTTTCAACCCGCTTTGGCATTCTTTGGCCATGACGAGTTTTTTCCGGGTGGTCTTGGGAGGGGTGGCGTTTTTTTGCCTTATCGCCGGGCAAACCGGTTTTGCCCAGACCGCCAATACGAACCAGCCTGATTGGATGACCCGCCCGCTTTCACTGCTGGATGCTCTGAACCTTGCGCTCAAGCAAAATGCGACCATCCTGAAGGCCAAAAACGACCTGGCCGCCTCCTATGGCGTGATTGTGCAGACCCGGGCAATCGCCTTGCCCCAATTAAGCGCAAACGGCCAATACAAATACACACAACCGAGTGCGATTGAAAATCTTCCATTTTCGCTGCCGCCCCCGGAAGGCTTTCAACAGGCAAACCAAAATTGGAATGCCGGTTTTCAATTGGTCCAGACCGTATATGGCGGAGGCAAACTGATGGCCGCTGTTCGTGCTGCCCGGTTGACCAAAGAGCAAGCATTGGCGCAATATCAGACCACTATCCAGGATACGCTCCTTTCCACGCGCACGGCGTACTACGACGCACTGCTGGCCCGGGAACAAATCAGCGTGCACGAGGCCTCGGTGAAATTGCTTCAGAACGAATTGAATGACCAGCAGCGGCGCTACAAGGCGGGCACTGTGCCCCGGTTCAATGTGCTGCGCGCCGAGGTTTCCCTGGCCAACGAAAAGCCGCTTCTGATTCAGGCGCGCAACAGTTATCGGATTGCCAAGAATAATCTGTCGAACCTGCTCGGGTATAATTTGCCGCGGAACGTTTGGGAAGATGTCCCGCTTGATTTAAGCGATGCCCTGGATTCGACCCCTTACCAGGTGGACCTGCCGTCCGCCATCGCGCGGGCGCTGCAGAATCGCACAGAATTAGTGGCCCTGCGAAAAACGGAACAATTGCAGCAGTTGAATATCGTCAACGCCCGCTCCGGATACAAGCCCACCGTCCAGGTTTTTGCGGGATACAATTGGTTTAATGCCCAATACGCGATAACGCCCCCGCCACTGGCGCTCAACCAGGAATTTCAGGGCTATGACGCTGGCGCCCAGCTCAGTTGGGACATTTTTGACGGCTTGTTGACGCGGGGCAAAGTCGTGCAGGCGCGAGCGGATTATGACAGGTCAAAGAACGATTTGGAGGATGAAACCCGGCAGATTGAACTCCAGGTGCGTACGGCCTATTCAGATTTTGTAGAGGCGAATGAAGTTCTGGATTCGCAAAAAACGGTCCAGGCCGAGGCCGAGGAAGCTCTGCGCGAGGCCCGGGCGCGCTTTGATGCCGGCACGGGCACGCAATTGGACGTGTTGGATGCTGAAACCTCGCTCACCCAGGCCCGGAACACCAACGCCCAGGCCCTGCACGATTACGATACCGCCCGCGCAAAACTCGAACGCGCCATTGGGGAAGACATGGTCCAAACGGCGGCGCAAAACCCTTAACACCCTTAATGAAACTCAAAATACACACGCGCCAATTGCAACTGGCGCATAAATGGAAAATTGCGGGCGGCCAGGGCGACACCATGCACGAGGTGGTGATCGTCGAGCTCTCGGACAACGATGGGATTGTCGGCCGCGGCGAGGCGGCGCCCTCGGCGGTTTACAAGGAAACTCCGGCGGGCGTTGTGGAGTTTTACCGGCGCCTGGACGTCAACGGGTTTTCCTTCGACGATATTCCCGGAAGTATGGCGCGACTCGAAACGTTTGCGCCCGTTCCGTCCGCGGCCCGTTGCGGCATTAATACCGCTTTGGTGGACGGCGCGGCCAAACGCGCCGGCAAAGCCATTTATGACTATTACAACCTGGGCTTTCGCGAAAATCAGCACGTGACCTCGTTCAGCATCGGGATTGATTCCCCGGAAATCATCCGCGAAAAAGTCCGGGCCGCGGTTCATTATCCCGTTCTCAAGTTGAAGACCGGCGACGCGCGTGACCGTGAAAACCTGGCGGCGGTTCGGTCGGTGGCTCCGAATAAACCCGTGCGCGCGGACGCCAATGAAGGGTGGAAAACCAAAGAACAGGCCCTCGAGATGCTCGAATGGCTGGCCGCCGACGGACATATCCAGTTTGTCGAACAGCCGCTCCCCCGGACGGCCAGCGTGAAAGATTTTGCCTGGCTCAAAGCGCGCTCGCCGCTGCCGCTTTATGCCGATGAATCCTGCCATTCGGTCGCGGACATCCCGCATTGCGCGGAATGTTTTCACGGCGTGAACGTGAAACTCGTCAAGACCGGCGGTTTGAGCGTGGCATACGAAACCTTGCAGGCCGCCCGGCGCGCCGGGTTGAAAACCATGATTGGCTGCATGATTGAAACGAGCGTGCTCATTACCGCTGCCGCGCACCTGGCGGAATTGACCGATCACCTGGACATTGACGGCAATTTGCTGATTACGAACGACCCGTACCTGGGTGCCACCGCAAAAAACGGCAAGATCTCCTTCGCCCACGCCCCCGAAAAACACGGCCTGCGCGTCGCCGAACGATCTATACGCCCTTGATCCATTTCCTGTCTTCCCAAACCGCTTTGATGGACGTCCAGTTGCGCGAGTCAAAGATATTTTTTGCCGCCCCGGCGAGATTGCCTTTTTTCAAATGGTTCCAGGCATCACTCAGGCTGATCGCGGAAAACTGCAGCACACTCGGGTCGCGGTAACAATCTATCATGCAACGCGTGCACCCGTCGCGGATCAGTTTGGAATCGTCCCATTCCCAAACTTTGCACATCGGCTTTTCCCAATAATGGCAGCGGTATAAATCCAGGTTCCAGTCCAGGTAAAAGTATTTGTGCCCGCCCAGGCAGCCGAACTTCTCCTTTTCGCCCCGCAAATGCCGCTGCATCTCATCGAGTGATTCCGACGGATTCACCACCGGAAATCCGCTGTGCTCTTTCATGGCTTTGATTTTTCCGAAGAGCGCCACGAGTTCGTCCCGGGAATAGTTCACCAGGCCGCTGTCGCTAAAACTCAGATAACTGCTGGCCAGCGATGTCAGCGGATAGCTGAACGTGCAACTTTTAAATCCGAGCGATTCCAAAAACGGCGGCAATTTTTCGTAATCTTCAATCAGCCTGCTCGCGGTGATGCTGGCGGTGGTCTGTATCCCGGCGGAGTGGAAAAATTCGTTGGCCCGTTTAATCTTTTTGCACACATCCTGCAGGCCGCGGTTGTCCTCGTGTTTCGCGACGTCGTGCGCGTCAATGGACATAATGACGCTCGTCAGCCCGTCGTCCGCGAGGTGGCGCATGTTCTCATCGTTCCATAAGCCGCCGTTGGTGCAAATCATGGGATGAATACCGCGTTCGGCGGCGTAACGAGTCATTGCCCGCAAATCCCGATGCACCATCGGTTCACCTCCCACAAACAACAAATAGCCGATGTGGTTCTTGACGGCCGTATCAATCGCCAGTTTCGCCTCATTGAGGGTGACACTGCGCCGCGCCCGCGGATCAAATTTGGAACGCGCAAAGCCGCAGAAGCCGCAATCGGCGTTGCAGATGTTCGTGATGGCGAATTGCAAATAGCCCGGACCGCCATGGTCCAGGACCTCGCCCAAAAGCTGGAGCGCGCTTTTCTTGCGCCGGACCACCGGTTGCGAAAAGTCGTTGGGCGCGGGGGGAGAAAAGGACTTCACTTCCGGCGCTTTTGCAATCGTCGTATCACTCATTCAAAGACGGGCATTGTGGCCGGGGCGCACGCATCGGGCAATTTTTCTTTTTCTCAAAATAAGGCCCATCGTTTCCACGATGGCAGCATCTAATATGGCACGACTTTGCCATTGCGCCAACTGAACTTTGCGTCTGACCGTGGAGGCGGCGCATCTCAGTATTTGTTAACACCGCAACCGACGATGTCGCCCCTATGGGGTTTTCGTGTTTTTGTGTTATTTTCTACAGAGATACCACCCCTACGGGGTTCAGGAACCGACAGGGTTTCGACGTCCGGTAGCGCACTGGAAACGCCGCAGGCGTGGCATATATGTAGTAAAACCAACAGGAATCACAAGCCCCGTAGGGGCGGCATATTCTGCCCCAAAAAAACTGAGCTGCGCCCCCGAGGAGGGCCCGCCCGCGAAAAATGCGATCACTTGCGTTTTTCCGCCTGGCTCTCCTCGATCCGCTTAATCGAATTTCCCAATTCCTCCACTTTCGATTCGGTTTCCTGGACAAGTTTCTTGGCTTCGTTAACACGTTTTTCGAGCCCGTCCAGAGCCTCCACGACTCCGGCATCCGCCGGAGCGGAGCGAAGCATTTCCAAATCGGACAACAATCCCGTGCGCGGCATCATGCCGCCGAACGAATTTGCAAGTCTGGCCATATTAACCTTTCACTTTAGCCTCCTCGTCCCCCTCCTCGGTAACTGAAACCGAAATACTCTCGCAAAATCCGTGCCGTAACTTTTGCCGTAACCGCTTGGGGAAAGTTTCCTTTTCAGACGCGCCAGGGCATACCGACATTGTGTTTTTCAATGCGAACTTGCAGTCTGCAATGCCGTGGCAAGAGGATATGGAAAATGGTGGGTTGGCAGGGACTCGAACCCTGGACCAATGCCTTAAAAGGGCACTGCTCTACCAACTGAGCTACCAACCCGAACCGGCGCGGCTGTGCCGAAGAGAGAAGCCGCAAATCTCCAAAATATCGCAGTGATTGACCTCCAGGATCTGAGCCGGCACAAATCACCGAACGTTGATTATATCCAACCCCTGCCGAACGGCAAGCCGGTTTTCTTTGCAGTTTTCGCCCGGGTTCGCACACAACCCAATCGCAACATCGGTCGTTTCACGTTGTAAGAGGATGGGCAGGTACCATGACAATGCGTGAGAAAGTGGAAAAAGGGGTAACATCCGCTACATCGTTGAATATCAGCAGTTTAATCCGCTACATTTGGGGTAACACAGGGGTAACAGAGCCGCTACAAATCAAAAATCAGAGGCTAAATCGCGGGTAGCCCGGCCGAATTCGGCAAATGGCCAGACAGAATTCGGCCACACGCTGCCTAACAACGTGATCGGTAAACAAAGCTCAAAAATGCCGGTTTTTTTGGAGAAATGGCAAAATTGAGTAAACGAGATCAGTAAACGAACGGGTTTTTTCAGTAAACTAACTCCCTCCGGCTCGGCTCGCCTCTTTTATTGACCCGCTCAATGTTCCGGCAAGTTTTATCAATTCACATCCCTTCGGCAGAATGAGTTACACATGCTTCATGCAAAACGAATTTGCAATGGCAGAAAGGGATACCGCGGCAGGAATCAAGGTTCTTCCGCCCGCCGTTTCTTCCGGCAAGACGGTTTGCAGTTTCACGAAAGGCATCAAATGAAAATCATGGCACTCAAACTCGCAATCAAACTCGTTCAACTCCTCGCAACTGTCCTGGCGGCGGACTTTGCCGGCGGGTTTATTCACTGGCTTGAAGATGCCTACGTGCGTGAAGACACGCCGCTCATCGGGAAATTCATCGGGCGTCCCAACACTGTTCATCATCATTTCCCGCGCTACATGACACGGTTCAATTGGTGGTACACCTCGCGGGATTTGTTTATCGTCGCGTCGCTCCTGCTTGTACTCGCGTGGTGTCTTGGATTATTGACGTGGCAAGTCTGGCTCTTCGCCATTCTGGCCGCCAACGCGAATGAATTTCATAAGTGGGAACATCGCACGCGCAAGGAAAATGGACGTATTATCTCCTTCCTGCAGGACGTCAAAATTTTGCAGACCGCAAGGCATCATGCCCGTCATCACACGGACCCGAAGAACAGCCACTATTGCACCACCACAAACCTGGTAAACCCGATCCTCGACGGAATTCGTTTCTGGGACGGCCTCGAATGGCTGCTGGCCCGAACCACCGGATTAAAGCGCCGTGAAGACACCTCCGTGCGCGGACACGGCCCGGGTCCGGCATGGCTCGAAGAGTATCGCCGTGGGCCAGTCTGAACAATGGCTTGCTCCGGAACGGTAAATCATTATCGTCGTGCTAATTCCAATGAACGAACCGATATCAGCGAACTCTAATGCGGAAGAGCAAAAAGGTGGCTGTCTGCGGTCGTTTTTGCTTGCCCTCCTTGTGGTGGTCGCCATTTTCCTGGTGGTGCTGGCCTTTCTCTTTGCCGCGTGCTCCCAGGCAATGAAAGGTATATGACGTGCCCGGCCTGCCAAAAAGAATTGCCGGAAAATCCGCCGGCGTTGGAGTGTCCACATTGCGGAAAGGATTTGACCGTTCCGTCTTTCGCAAAACCAGAAATGCGGCCGGTAAAATTCAAATGGAAACTGTTTCTGTGCGCGCTGCTCGCGCCGCCGTTGCTGACGCTGATTTCGGCGGCGGCGATGCGATATTTCTCATCGCCGTTGGGCGATCCGATGACTCCGGTGATCGGCGTCGTCGGGGGCGTTGTTGGAGGACTCATTTGCGGAGTTCTCGGCGGATTGAACGTGTGCGAGAACCTGGCGGGACGCGTCTTCTTTTCAATTATTTTGTCCGCTGTCATGATTCCCATTTGCATTACCCTTTGCTGTTTCGGCTGCGGCATTGGCGGCTATAATTTCGAGATTCATTAGGCAAATGCTCGCGCCAACTTTCAAGCTTAACGACACTTTGCTCAAGCGCACGACCTCGCGCTGCACGATTTGTCACGCGCCGTGTCCGGCCGAAGTCTGGCGCTCGGGCGGGATTCCATCGAAAATTTTTCTCAAACGCACTTGTATCACGCATGGCGAAACAACCGTGTGCATTTCTTCAGATTCGCGATTTTACTGGCTCGCAAAAGGCAAATATGAAAATGCCTGCGGCTGTGGTCCCGATTCATGCTGCTCGGCCGACGGGTCAAATATCGGGACACTTGGCCGCAATGCGAATCCCAACGGGGCGCTCGGCGTCATGGAAAAACTTTCCACCTGCCTCGCGCTCATTGAAATCGTCAACTCATGTAATTTAAGCTGCCCAACGTGTTACGCCGATTCACCCGCCGGTGTTGGCGCAAACGTGGACGCAATTCCTTTGGAGAATTTACAACGACGGATTCAAGGCGTCATTGACCGCAAAGGTAAAATCGAGATTCTGCAACTTTCCGGCGGCGAACCGACGCTGCATCCCCGGTTTTTTGAATTGCTCCGCTGGCTGCACGCCAATCCGGGCATTGATTACGTCTTGCTCAATACCAACGGTGTTCGCATCGCAAACGACCAGGCATTTTCGGAAGAACTGGCCAAAACCTTTCGATATGGAAAATTCCAATTATACCTCCAGTTTGACGGCCCGCAGGAAGCCGGACAAAAATATTTGCGTGGCGCGGATTTGCGCACAACGCGGGAGAAATGCCTCGACCGCAGTCGCGAAATGAAATTGCCGGTCACGCTCGCGATGACGGTGACCCCGGCAAATTTGCCGTTTTTGTGGGAAGCGATTGAATTCGGCTTGAAGTGGACGAACGTTCGCGGCATCTCATTTCAGCCGATGTTCACGAGTGGGCGAATCTTGGATTCCCAATCAAATCATCTCAATACCGCCGACATCATTCTCGCCGCCGTCGGACAATCAAACGGTAAATTGCGTTTCGACGATTTTACGCCGCTGCCGTGCGGCGACCCAAATTGTGCGACCATCGGTTATTTATTCAAAGTGGACGGGCAAATCCGTTCCGCCAGCGATTTCATTGATTTCAAAAACGTGCAGGGATTTCTCGGCACAAAAATCCGTTACAAACTCGAAGACCTGATGAAATGCGGATGTGAATCCGAACCGCTCGGCCAATTGCTCAAACAATTTGAGTTGAACGAATCGCACACGTTCCGCCTGTTCATCAAGCCGTTCATGGACGCGGCGACCTGGGATGAGGACCGCATTGACCGCTGCTGCACGCACGTCATCCGGCCTGATGGGAAACTGGATTCGTTTTGCCGTTACTATTCCGGCTTTGCGGATTGCGTCTCGAAATGAAATTTCAAGTGCCAGGTTCGACTGCCTACGGCTGGCTGATGCTCGCGGGGATTATTGTAAGCCTGGTGTTCTGGTCGCGGATCGCCCGCCGAGACGGAAGACTCGTACTCATTTACATCGCGGCGCTCGCCTCGGCGTTTCTGGGAGCTAAACTGGTTTACCTGGCTTGCGAAGGCTGGCTGTATTGGCAGGACCCAAATCGCTGGGTGATTTGGGCCACGGGCAAATCCATCACCGGCGCGCTGCTTGGAGGCTACGTTGGAGTAATCATCGCCAAACGACTGCTTGGTTACACGGTTGCGACCGGCGATTGGTTTGCCATTATCGTTCCAATTGCCGTCATGCTCGGACGCATCGGCTGTTTCATCAATGGCTGCTGTCTTGGCAAGGTATGCGATCCGAACTGGTTTACCATCAACGACATCCATGGCATCCCGCGCTGGCCGGCGGTGCCGGTGGAATTTCTTTTCAACGCCATCATGCTCGGCATCATTTTGATGTTGCGCTGGGGGCGGATCGGGCGCGGGCAATTGTTTCATATTTACCTCATCGCTTACGGCATTTTTCGCTTCTTTCACGAATTCCTGCGCGATACACCCCGGGTCATCGGACCATTCTCCGGTTATCAAGCCGCCGCTCTTTGTGTAACGGCATTGGGAGCGGTTGGCTTTGCTTTGAGGCGAAACGAAACCGTTTTCCGGCTGCAACGCGATCAAAACCCTGCCTAGCCGGTGACTCCCTTCGAGGACGGCCTCGCAGGCCCCTCCTCGCTTTGCACAACGCGGTTTTCTTCCTGCGCCCGCCATGGCACCTCGTAAATTTTGACCTGGCCGGCAAAGCCTTTGATTGATACCGGCGGGTGTTCGACGCAGGAGGCAGCCAATTCGGGTTCATCGCGCAACAAATGGCGATAGGTCGTCTCGCCGATAATGATGCGGGCGCTGCCGGAAACGCCTTCCAAACGGCTTGCCAAATTTACTTCGCGGCCAAAAATGGTGTAATTGTATTGGTAGGTTTCAGAGCCCATCAACCCCACATCCACAACGCCGGTGTTGATGCCGGCGCCCAGGGTAAGGATAGGCAGAAGCGCTTTGGCCGGCTGGCCGGCTGGTCGCGCGGCGTTTTCCTGAGTTCGCTTCTCGTTTTCGGCCTGGCGGCGGAGGTTGAGGTTGTAGATTCCCCGTTGGGCTTCAATCGCCGCGCGCACGCAGGCGACCGCGTGCTTTGGATTGGCCACCGGCGCTCCCCAAAACGTCATGACGCAATCTCCAATATACTTGTCCAGCGTGCCTCCATGAGCGATGACGGTGTCGGCCACCAGCGCCAAATAAGTGTTGACCGTATTAAGGGTTTCGCGAGCGGATTCGTCCATATACGCCTGCGCGGCGGCGGCATCCAGGCCGTGCTCGCGCACAAAGGCCGCGGTCTGTTCCTGAACTTGATCCGTCAACGCCGTAAAGCCCCGAACATCGGCGAAAAAGACCGTTACTTCGCGCCGGGCGCCACCCAGCGAGAGCTTTTCCGCGCGCAGCAATTCGCTCACAACGTCCGGTGAGACAATTTTTGAGAAGACAGATTTGACGCGGCGTTTTTCGCCCTCTTCAAAGACTGCGCGCCAGGTCACCAGGCACAAATGCTGCACCAATCCGGCGCCGGCGACGGGGAAAAAAAGCGGCAGCCACCATCGGTATTGAATAAATACAAAAAAGGCGCCGGCGACATAAACCACGATAAGAATGAGCACCGCGGCGCTGGCAATCAGCGCGGGACGAAGTTGTAATGTTAAAAATGCCGTCAGCAGGCCAAGAAGAATGATCAACCCCAATTCTCCCCGCATTGGCACGCGCCGAATAAACTGGTTCATGATGACCGAATTGGCCACATTCCAGTGTTTACTCACCAGGATCGTATCGCGTTCGATGGGTGTTGCCCCGCGGTCGGCGAGATTGTTCCCTTGTGCCGCCGATCCCACCACTACCAATTTGCCCCGAAAGGCATCGCTCAATCCGTTCGTGTGTCCCAGCAGGCGTTCTCTTTCCTGCCATAGCAGGCTTTCAATTGGCGCCTGAAGCAAACTCGGATCGGCGGCGGTAATTCGCCAATCCACGTAGAAGTAACCGTCGCGGTCAACCGGGATCGTCCTTTCAACCCCGTGAGCGCCGCGAAGAATTATCCGGCCGCGGGCCAGGTCTATTTCGGCGTTGTCGAGGTCCAGCCCCAGTTCCTGCGCCGCCAGCACAATGCCCATGTGCCAGATGATTCGATCCGTAAAGGCGGGCTCGCGGGCGGGCTCGCCGGACGGCGGCTGATCAAGAAGATCACCCAGCGCAAAATTTGTGTGCGCATCAATCGGGATTTCCACAACGTTGGTCGTTCCATCCTGCGACAGTATAATTTTGTCCGGACGCACAATCGCGTTGGTCAGGTCCAGGTTGTATTGGTCCGCGAAATACTGAATGTATGGATTCCATCGGCGATAAATCCGGAACGTTCTGACCCGCCGCAAAACTCCGTCGGAATCCTTCTCGGTCGTGATATCGCCTAAGGCCATGGCGTTGGTCACAAATTCGTCCGGCGGCCAGATTTCCGGCGTAACCGCGATGATAACGTTGCCGGCCAGCCGCATTTGCGCCGCGAAATAATCGTCGGATTTCATCAAATGCCCGTCGGACATTTCCACCGGAGCCTGAAGGTCGCGACGGAGTTCGCCAAACAAAATGTCAAAGCCGACGGCTTTTGCGCCTTCAGCGGACAATTCGTCCACCAGGCGGCCATATACCTGGCGCGGCCAAAGCAAACCAAAACTATAACCCAATTTGCCGCTCAACACGGCTTTGAGGCTGGAATCGTCAATCGCAACGAACGCCAGATTCGTGGAGGCCGGCGCCGGAAAATGCAGGGCGGCTTTTGCCCGCAAATCGTAGGTCATCCGTTCGAGGCGATCAAAGAAATCCAATCGCAGGAGCCGCAACCCGCAAACCAAAACGATGACCACCAGTGCCACGATGGCCGGGGCATGTTTGGTTGATTTGAATGTCACCCTGCCGGATTAAACTAAAAACCAGAGCAACTCAAGGCTGCTCTGGTTTAAAATTCCAGCTTAATGAAATAACAATCCTATGGTCCATCGTCGTCATCCGGAGGAGGAGTCGGAATTGTGATCACGCCGCCGGTCCCCTGGGTGGGCGAAATATAAATCTTGGTGACATCATTGGGGAGGGAAACTACCTGCGCGTATAATGTTTCACTGTAAACCCCGAGTTGGTGCAGGGCCGCGAGAATCTTGGGCGGGATAGGTATGACCTGGCCGGTCGTAGCATCATAGGCAAACCCTCCATGAATAACTATCACGTTCGGTCCGCTGTTAGGCGCAACCAATGAAAGAACAATTTGGCCTAAATACCATTGCACCGAACCACTCGAATCCACGCAGCCGGAAGAACCCCGGATCCCAGCCACGCCATTGGGAAGCTTGATGATAAACTGAGATTCGGCCGACATTTTCTTCACATTCGCGAAGATCTTCCCGGCGCGCAAATCCAGCTCCGTGTTGCCCACGGTATCGGCTCCGGTGTTGATCTCCGTCAACTGGTCAACCGCCAGCATCGTCTGGGAAAACATGTGAATGACGTTCTGTTGCGTCATCGGCTTGTACGAAACGTATCCGCGAATATTCGGGTCCGGCGCCATGGTCAACATGGACATGCTCTGCGGCGAGGACGTGTCCTCAGGAATGGGCACCGGCGAGCCGCTCAAAACAAGGTCAGCGCTCGAGTTGGCCGCCGTTTCAATGATCGCGTTCTGGTGAAGTATTTTGCCGATGACGAGCGGATGCCATGCTTTGCCGTCAATCGAATAGCGCGCCTCTCCCGAGATACCCACGACTGTTACGGCAGCGGGTTTGGCCGCCGTTTCGGCACGGGCGACAGCGCCCAGCGCCAAAACCAAACCACACACAGCCAGGAATTGAATTTTTTTCATAATCGGCCTTTCCAACTTGAATTCCATGTTTCCCAAATCATACGGGCAATCCCATAAATGTCAACAGCTAAATTGTTAAAAACCAGCGGGTAAAACAGGCCGCCCCGAAGCACGTTCCGTGAGCTTGGCCTGTACCATATCCCAATACGAAACGAAGATCGTATTCTTGTTCGGTTCGAGCAGGTAGGACCGCTCCAGCCACACCCGCGCGGCGGCGTAGTCGCCCGTCTGAATATAATGCCAGCCAATGTTGGCCACCGTAAAATAGCCGTTTGGATCGAGAGCCTCGGCCCGGCTATAGAAGGGTTCGGCTTCGTCGGAGCGGCAAAGCCAGTCCAGGCACATGCCGTAACCCAGGTCATCATAGCCATCAAATGGATCCAATGTCATCGCCCTCCCATACCAATCCATGGCGGTCTGGGCGGTTGATTCATAGTCCGAACCGCCCAGAAAACTTTGCTGGCGGTATAGCTCCCCAATCCGGTAGGCGGTTTCAAAATCTTTCGGTTCTGCGGCAAAGCCTTTTTCCAAAAGGGTGGCGGCGTCAAGAAACGTCAGGTTCGGATTTTGCGCGCGTTCAATCCAGGAGGATTCCTGCAACCGCCGGCTCCCCTGCCAGCCGAAATAAAAGATTCCGGCGGCAAGCGCGACCATCAGACCGAGCCGAGCCGGCGCCCGGAACTCCGCCTGATAAGAGGGCGTTATATTCCGCAACTGGCCGGTCAAAAGAGCCAGCAGGACAACACCCAAAACCGCGTTGGCCGGAATATGAAGATTGAAGTCCACGACCGAATGGGCCGCCAAAGCCAGCAGGCCTGCCGAACCGCCCACAAAAAACGCAAATCGGTTGCTCATTCCCCGGCCCAATTCATTTTCTGCCGGCCATACCGCTTTCCAGATTTTTAACAGCCCCGCGGCAAAAATCGCCATTCCGGCGGCGATGATGATCCCGCCGACAGTTCCCCAATCAGCAAGCAAATTCAGGTAGTCGTTGTGCGCCCGGTCCGGCCGTGCTTCCACCCTGTCAGCGTTGTATTGGCGAAACCGATAATCATAATGCGCCGGACCCACCCCAAACCAGAAATGATCCATCCACATTTCTTCCGCGGCTTTCCACAATGGGCGTCGCAGTTCCAGGTCGGACGAAACCGTCGAAGACGAGTCGGACACGCGCTGCACGTAGATTAATGTGCTGGACAGATAGCTGGTCACAAATATTGTGCCCGCACCGAGCAGGATCGCCAGCATGACCAGCGCCGGAATCCGGTGTTTGGAATGGCAGATCAGGACCGCCAGGACCGCGAACACCCCGATGGCCGCGGCCACCCAGCCACCCCGGGAGAATGTCACCGCCAGTCCCGCGCCCATGGCCAGCGCCGCATAGCCCAGAAAAACCCGCGTCATTGGCTTGACACGGCCCGTCAATAGATAGGCCAGCGCCAGCGGCAGCAGCATTTCCAAAAAACATGAGAAATTATTCGGAGATATGTAGGTCCCCGTGGCGCGGCCATGATAGGGAGAATAAACATCCCATACGCGGCTTGAGTGGGTCATGAATTGCCAAACCGCAAAACAGGAAATGGCCGCGGCCAAAAACACCAGCGTCAATGAAATGATTTCGGCGGATCCCCTTGAGGTCAAATTGTTGGTGGTGGCAAAAAACAGGAACGCAAACAGAAGCGTTTGAATCATCTCCAGCCGCGCCACATATTCAATCGGCGCGGTCCAATAACGCGCCAGGGCATAAAGTGCAAAGGCCAGGACAATCCAACTGAGCGGCGGCCAAAAAAATTTAAGTTTTGGACTGCCCAGCATCCTGAGGCCCCACAAAAACATGACTCCCATCGTCAGGACCTGGACGACGAGAAATTCCCGGACCCCCGCCGCGCCCATGGCCAGCGGCGCGAAAACCAGGATCGCCAAAACCAGCCCAAGAATCGCGCGTTCCAAAAATCGGTCCAGCCCTTCGATGCTCATTTGAATCACGGGATGATCAAAACTTCCCCGGCCCGGATGTGCGACGGATTCATTTCGGGATTTGCCGATTCCAATTCGTTTAGCCGAATGCCGAATTTGCGGCAAATGGCCATCGCCGTCTCGCCCCGTTCGACCACATGCGTCCTTCCGCGCGTGACCGGCGTTTCAGGGTGCGAGAGCGCCCCGTGCGTCGGAGGCGCCGTATGTGCCGGCGTCACGGCGACTTGCTGCGGTGGCGTCGGCTGCGGCGCCGGATTTTCCGGCTGGGCCTGCTGCGGCGCGGTCACATCCTGAGGCATGACCGAAGCGTTCGACGTGCTTTTTGCAGCCGCCTGGCTGGCGTACCATTCGTTCCATTGTTTGAGCGTGGCTTGCAGGCTGTCCACCTGCGCCTGCAGTTGCCGGTTTTGTTCAACGAGTTTTTCCAACTGTTGTTGCGCCACGGGCGCGCTCGGCAGCGGCAGCACATCGGCGGCCAGTTGCTGTTTGCAACTGGCGATGTGCTGGCGGATGATATCGGCGTTGCCGGCGGTTGGATCGTATTTCAGGTATTGCTCATAGTGATAGATCGCAGCGGCCGGATCCGATTCCTGGTTCTCGAAAAGCATGGCCAATTGATAATGCGCCGCGGCGGAATGCGGGTTGACTTCCAGCGATTCCTGAAATGCCTCGACTGCCCCCTGGTAATCCATGGCGTTGACCTTGCTTTGTCCCAGGAGATAATGCGGCTCCTTTTCGTCGTCCTGGTCCGAGGGCGCGCAACCGCTTAGCGCGGCCCCCAGCCACAGGACAAATAAAATCCGAGTCCAAAATGACATAACAGGTAAATTAAACGAATGGAGCCGCCGGTGCAATGATGCCGTGAACCATGAGGCCGCAAACCTCTCGCAAAATTTGGATTGCGCTTTCGCTTGAAACCTGAAATTGAAATGGAACAATTGATTCAAATGAATTTGACTGAAGAACAACGAATGCGGGTCGCCGACTGGATCTCGCAGGGCGCAAAGCTCGCCGAAGTCCAAAGCCGGCTCAACCAGGAATTCGGCATCCGGCTCACTTACATGGAAACACGGTTTCTGGTGGACGACCTGAAGTTGACCCTAAAAGATCCCGAACCCAAAAAAAACGAAGCGCCGCCCGTGCTCGACAAAAAACCGGCTGAAGAAAAAAAATCGGCCGGCGGATCGCCACAGCCGGGAAAGGTTTCCGTAGGCGTGGACCAAATTGCCCGCCCGGGCGCGCTGGCCAGCGGCAAAGTCACGTTCAGCGACGGGCAAACGGCCGACTGGTACCTGGATCAAATGGGGCGCCTGGGAGTCATACCGGCCAAACAAGGCTACAAACCTCCTGCCCAGGATGTGCAGGAATTTCAATTGGCTTTGCAGGAGCAACTTCAGCGCATGGGGCTCTAAAGTGATTTATCGCCGGTTTCCCAGGCATCCTCCGATTGTCTTTTCGTAACATGCTTCATTTAATGGTCTTATATTGATCCTGCTCGTTTTGGCGTTGGCGCAACGAAAATCGCTGAACTATTGTCTATGCTATAATGATTTGGATTCATCTTACAGCAAACGCGCTGATGCTCGCCCTGGATGCGTTGTGGTGGGCGATCGGCATGCGCATAGTCAGAAACGCCCCGTTGCGACTGGTGATAATTCTGTTTATGGCCGTCCAGGTCGCAGCCGTTCTGAACGAACTCCTGGGCTGGCTGGGCATCAAGATTGTTGATCCGGTGCATATCCCCACTGCTCTGCTGGTCACGATATGTATGTGGCATTACTTCGGCCTCACGGTGCTCACCGGATTTGCCGTTCTTTTTGCCGGCGCCAAACTCGTCCGGCGCCGCCGGGAAAAAAAGATGGCCGCGCAAAAGCTTGCGATCCCCGCGCCGGCAGATCCCATCACGCGCCGGGCATTTCTTGGCGCGTGCGCGGTGCTGGCGCCGCCCTTTTTCACATTCGGCTTGACCGGGATTGCGCTGGGACAAATCTGCCGCTTCCGAGTGCGCCGTTTTACCCTTTCCATCCCATCGCTGCCCCGCGACCTGGACGGCCTCACCATTGTGAACGTAAGCGATATTCATGTAGGCCAATGGACCCACGGCCAGGTATTGCGGGACATCGTCAATACCACGAACTCGCTGCGCGGAGATCTGGTGGTGCTGACGGGCGATCTCATCAATTTTGAACTTGCCGACCTTCCTGAAGCGCTCTCGCTGGTTAAAGCAATGCCCGGCCGCTACGGAACCTGGATGGTCGAAGGCAATCATGATCTGCTCGAAAACCCGCTGGTATTTGAACGGACCGTCAAAGCGTCGGGCATCCCATTGCTGCTGGATGAATCTGAGGTCGCCACCATTCGCGGTTATCCCGTCCAGCTATTCGGCTTGCGCTGGATGGATTTGATCGGAAGCCGCCTCGATCAGGTCACGAAACTGCAATTGCGCGCGGTCCTGGCGCGGCGGCAGCCGGACGCGTTCCCGATATTGCTCGCTCACCATCCGCATACTTTTGACGCGGCGGTCGCCGCCGGCTTGCCCTTGACTCTCACCGGCCACACTCACGGCGGGCAACTTATGCTCGACAAGCACATGGGAGTCGGACCGATCCTCTTTCGCTATTGGTCCGGGTTATATCAGCGTGGCAACAGCCGGCTCATTGTATCCAATGGTGTTGGCAATACTTTCCCCCTGCGCATCAATGCCCCGGCCGAAATCGTGCATCTGACCCTGCGGTGCGCTTAGGAGAGCATTTTCGAAAACCCGCCCGCTTGCTTACGCGCGCGGCTCGGTCAGACGGTCATGGATAATACGATGCGGGTGCCCGCGCCGAGCTTGCTGGTCAATTGAAATTGGCCGCCGATTTCATCCATTCGCTGGCGCATATTGCGCAGGCCGTCACATGTGCCATTGTCCGGCAGATGCTCAAAACCGCGGCCGTTGTCTTCGATGGTAATGCCGACCTGGTTTTCGGCGACGGTGATATGCATCCGGACCTCACTGGCGGCGGCGTGACGGATGACATTGTTCAGCGCTTCTTTTACGACGAGCAGGAGGTTGTGGCGCGCTTCCGGTGACACCATGCGATCCGGGACATTGTCCGGCAGGTCTATGAGGCAGGAAACGTCAGCGGCCTGGAGGAATTCGACGGCGAACTGGCTGATATAGTCCACCATGTAACGAAGCGTATCGTTCCGGGGATTGATCGCCCAGACGATTTCATCCACGGAGCCGGCGGCCTCGCGGACCATTGTCCAACAATGCTGGATCACGGGTTCGGGCACCGCCGGGCCGCGTTGCATGGTTTCCATGGTCAAGGCGATTTTGTTCAAGCTGCAACCCAAATCATCGTGCAGGTCCCGGGCGATGCGGGCGCGCTCCCGGTCGAGAGCGGAGCGCTGTTCGAGCAGGCGCATTTTTTGCTGCAAACGCCTGAAGGACACGTAACGCACAATGGCGATGCCCGACAAGGTGAATAATAAGAGCGCGCCCAGGCGAAACCACCACGTCTGCCAGAAAAACGGGCTGACGACGATCGTCAGCGTAGCGGGCAATTCGTTCCACGGTCCTTCGTTGACGGCCGCTTCGACTTTGAACTGGTATTTTCCCGCCGCCAGCCGGGAATAATCCGCATGGCGTTCCGCCTGCGCATCAATCCAGCCGTTGTCGAAGCCGGCCAACTGATACTGGAAGTGAAGGTCTTCCGGGGCGCTGAAATGGAATGCCGTAAAATCAAATTCCAGGTGGCGAAAGGATGGCGGCAGGCGCAGAGGCGCATTCGTGGCCGCCAGGTTGGCGACATTTTGGGTGGGCGGCACATCCCCGAAGGACGCGATGGTTTGGCCGTCCATCGCCACGCGCGTGAGCAGCAAGGTTGGCGGGGTGGAATTTTCCCGGGATCGGTTCGGGTCCGCCATGACGACGTCCGTGCGGGTCAGCAGCCAGACGCGGCCGTCGCGGGAGCAAAGACCGCGCGGCAGGCCAAAGGGCGAACTGGTGCTGACGAGGGCGGCCAGGCTCGACAATCCTTCGTTGCGCCCATAAACCACCGGATGCAGATGGGAACCGCGATCATTCATCGCCTGTTCCAATTCGTGCCGACGGACTTTGAAAATGCCCTGGTCACCGGCAAACCAAAACCAGCCGCGACGGTCGGCCACAATTTGAGCAATGAAATCGTCATACAATCCCTGATCAATCCCAATTTGCCCGACTTGCCCGTCCTTCAAGCGCAGCAAGCCCAGGCCGCCGCCGCTGATCCACAGGCTCCCATCCGAGCTTCCGTAAAGGCAATTCACCCAGCGACGGGCAATGGGAAAACGCCGCGACTCATCAGTCAAATGGTCTCCGTCGAATCGCAAGAGAACACCCCTGCCCCCAATCCAAACGGCGCCGGTCGAATCCTCGGTAATGGCGGTGATCCGTCCCAGCGAGCGCGGCAATTTCACCTCCTGCAATTTTCCGTCATGCAGGCGTTGCAGACGGCGGTCAACCATCCACAAGTCGCCGGACGAGGCTGGAAGGAGTGCATGGATGATTCCCAACCCGGGGTCGTCAACGCAAACGCTGTAATTGGCGCCGGCCAGGCGGAGCAATTTCCCGTTCAGGGCGCCGATCCAAATCGCGCCGTGGTGATCAGCCGCGACGCAGGTGACGTTTCCACTGAAGGGGGCGTTAGTGAAAACCGGCGTCCACTCTCCGTTGACGCGGGAGACGAGCAGGCCGTAATAGGGTTGGCCGCTGTAAGCCACGCCCCATAGCCGGCCGTCGGCATCCTCGCAAATAGATTGGACTTGCTCCGCGGCATCCTCGTATTGCAAGGTCTCCCGCCAGACGGAACTTGATGAAATCCGGTCCAGCCCATCGCCAAAAGTACCGGCCCAAATGTTGCCTTCTCGATCTTCGGCAAGTCCTCTGACAGACGGATACGACGTTTCCACCTTCTGAAACCCGGAGGCGTCGTAGCGGATGAGCCCATTGCCATCGGTGCCGATCCAGACCGCGCCGGCATGATCCTGGAGCATGGCATTGCCTCTGGCGCTGGCCAATCCCGGAACGGTTCCCTCGTCGTGCAATACGCCCCGGGTGTCGCAGTGGAAAAGGTGCGTTTCCGAGATCATCCACACGGCGTTGGTGGGAGTGGCGGCCAGCAATCGCACCTCCGATGCGTTCGCGACGCGCTGGAATTGGCCGTTTCGAAAGACGCTGATTTGATCTCCTGCGGCCAGCCAGATATTCCCGGCTCCGTCGCTGACCAGGGCGTGGAATTCACCCGGCGGCACTCCCTTGCCGGCGCCGAAGCGCGCCACGTGTCCATCTTTGAACCGGCAGATGAGATCGGGGTAGGCGAGCCAAAGCGCACCTTCTTTATCTTCGGCCAGGCCCAAAGCCGTTCCCTCCGGCAGGGCGTTTTGCGGCATCGCCACCATGGAAAAATCCGGATTGAGTCCGATCACCGTTCCGCCAAATAAAGCGATCCACAAAACCCCGGACCGGCTGGGCAACACGGCCTCGATGTGGTCGTCGGTTGGGCTGGTGTAATCCTCCAGGGGAAACCGGCTGAATCGCACGCCGTCAAAACGCATCAGTCCCACGGGCGGGACCACCCATAAATAGCCGTCACTGCCCTGGACGATCGCGTCCACCTGGTCGTTCAGCAGGCCGTCGTCCGTCGTCCATACACGGGTGAACCAATCGGAAGGGGGTGAAGCCACCACGGAAGCGCAGGCAAAAAAGCAAAGCACATTTGCCCAAAGGCGCAATCGAACCAGCCTGCCTGCGGGGGAAAGCACATTTTTACCGTAATTTAAATTTCCGAGCCGGTCAAGGAGGCGAAAATAACCCAAATATGCGATATTGCTCTTTGCAATAGCGATTTAAGCTGGGACAGTGAAACACAATAAGCAGGACTGCCGCGTCAGCGACTCCTGCCGGCGGCAATAGAAATCGAAAACGAGCGGGTGGGCCTATAAAATGAGGATGATTTTAAATCTGGCTTGCGCCGCTTGTCTGCTCGCCGGCGCGGCGTCGGCGCAATCGCCCGTCACGCTCTCGGTCAATACACAGTCTCCCGGACCGGCCATTCCTTCCGATTTCCTTGGGTTGAGTTTTGAAACGGGAAATCTGAAATA